>PKWF01000085.1:0-12832 GCA_003133185.1 Vulcanimicrobiota bacterium
ATCGTTCGGATTGGTCGTGCAGTCGAGCCCCACGACCGCGGCGTCGCTGAACTTCTACTACCAGAGCGGCCCCACGAAGCTCTTGCAGTTGCCCTCCTCTCCGGTCGGGTACAGCGCAAGTTATCTGACGAACCAGCCCCTCATAGGAAACACTGGCTTCAGCCTTACCTTGCAGCATTATTTCTGGTGATGGCATTTTGATTAGAAGGAGCGTTCGGGCCGCACTCGCGAGCAAGGACACCGGCAAAGCCGGGCGGAACAGGGCGTGCCGAGCCGTGCGCGCTTCGCTTGCTCGCGGCGCAATTCATGGCCCGCCGCTAAGTCTGAAAGTATATTGAAACGACTTTTTCACATGAGCTTTGATCCGGGGCGCCGCTTGGGCGCAGGCAAGTTGCTCATGGGTATCCTTCTCCTGGTCGTGGTCGCTCGGNNTCGCGGCCGGGGCAGCCGTATAACCCGAAGACGGTTGCGGACGACCTCGCTCGGATCAACGCTCTGGGCTACTTCGCGGATATCGCACCGCCGCTGGTGCGCGCTCGGCCGGGGGGTATCGCCATTACGTACCGTGTCGTGGAAAATCCGGTGATCTCCAAAATCGCGTTCACAGGGAACCAGAAGGTTCCCAGCGACACACTGCTGGCGCTGATGGACCTTTCGGTCGGCCAAGTATTCAACACGAACACCTTCCGCCAGGACGTCCTCAAGATCAACAACTATTACGNNGACTCTCAAACCGGCGCCCTGACGCTCACGATCCAGGAAGGCTTGATCGTAAAGGCGATCGAGCTCGGCGGCGATCCGCTGCTCCCGCCGCCGCTGATCCTTCCGTCGCTCACCCTGAAGGTCGGCAGCGTCTATTCCGACGCCGTGCGCGATGCCGATTATAAGGCGCTCCAAAAGTTGTACGAAGACAAGTTCCACCTCGAGCTCGGTAACTTTGAGGGTGGCATCGTCCCTTCGTCGATCAATCTTACGGCCGGAACGGCCGACGTAAAATACAATATCTACGTCGCGCGGATCGCCGTCGTCGAAGTCACCGGCAACACCCGCACCAAAGACCAAGTGATCCGCAGGGAGCTGCGCGAGCGCGTCGGCATGGTGCTCAACACCGACGCAATCAAACGCGATTACCAGCGTCTCAACGCGCTCAACTTCTTTTCTAAGGTCGAGCCCGACGTCAGGCCGGGCCCCGATCCGAAGAAACCGCAAGACGTCACGCTCGTTTGGCACGTTACCGAACAGCGTACGGCGTCGGCTTCGGTCGGGTTCGGGTATTCGGGCGGCATAACGGGCCTCGGCCTCTACGCGACGCTCGGTCTTACCGATAATAATTTACAGGGTACAGGTGACTCGGCCGGTATTCAGTTCGAGGAAGGCGCGCGAACGGGCGTCGCACAGATTACTGGATCGATTCCGTATCTCGGCGATACGCCACAGGCGGAGAAATACACGGCCGGCGGCTCGATCTTTTCGAACCATTCGACGTATTACTACCCGGTGTACAGCATCATCGGCAGTGGAAGCTCGGTCGCAAGCAACTCTGCGATACCGATTCCCGTCACCCTCTACCCGAGCTCGACGTCGCAGCAGCTCTCGAACATCTACGCGACCAGCACGTCGAGCTCGGATGGAATCACGGGGAACGTCGGGCGCCGCCTGAGCGATTATACGATCTTGTCGCTGTCGATGACCGCCGAGAAAATCAAATACGACACGACCGTGCCGTCGCCGTACTATTTCCAAGGCAATCAACCCAACATCTTCATCGGACCGACGCCGAGCCCGATCAACTCGCAGCAAAACTACGGCGGGTCCTTCGGCATCGCAGCTTCGTCGATCGCCAACGTCAACACCGGCGCTCCCTATAACTTGGTAACGAGCGGCCTGAGCCTGCAGTCGATTACGCTCGACGACCCGTTCAATCCGCGCGAGGGGCTCAAGGCGGTGCTCAGCACGACGTTTTCGGACCCGACGCTGGGCTCGAACTTCTCGTTCACGCAGAGCACGGTGGATCTGGCGAGGTTTTTCCCGGTGCTCAAAGACGCCACGATCGGCTTTCACGGCGTCGGCTACTTCTCGACGGGAGTGATTCCGCCCAGTTCGCTCTTCACGTTCTCCGATCAACAGATGCGCGGGTATAACCAGGTCTTCTACGCGACCAATGCGTACCTAGGGCAGATCGAACTCCGCCAGCCGGTGGCCCTTGACCGCCGGATAACGCTGGCCGTGTTCGTCGACGAGCTCGATTATCGAATTCGAGGAGCGTACCCGCTGCTCGATCCGTATACCAACCGGATAACGGGATATCCATCCGATTGGGCGCTGTACGGCGATGCCGGCTTCGGAATACGATTTGACGTACCGCAGCTCGGGCTGCGGACCGTCCGCATCGATTTTGCCAAGGGAGTTAATGGTACGCACACGAGCTTTGGGATCGGTCAAAGCTTCTAAGGCGAAGGCTCGAGATGATTAAAGTGAAGATTCGATCGACGATACTTTGTGCGACCGCTGCGCTACTGGCGATGTCTCTGGCGCCCGGCGCCATCGCGGCCGACATCAGCGACGTCGGGTTTGTCGATCTGGCGGATATTGCCAATCTGCCGGTCTTCGTGAGCGTCAACCGGCAGCTCGCCGCCTATAAGTCGCAGCTCGACGCGCAGTACAACGCGCAGGTTAAGCGAGCTGGTAACGATGCGGATAAACAGCGAATTACGATGCAGTTTCAGACGCAGCTCAACGATAAGCAACGTGAGATCGCCGGACCGCTCTTTCAACGCGAGCAGCTCGCGATCGCGGCCGTCAGCGCCACTCGGGACCTTTCCGTCGTCGTGGATAAGCGGATTGTGATCTATGGCGGCCAGGATATCACCAAGGACGTCGAAGCGGTTTTCGCTGGGCCGCAGTCGATCGCGCCGCCGAGCGCCACGCCCCCTCCGTCCGAAATCGGGTTCGTCGACCAGAACGCGCTCGACGGGGTCCCAAAGGTACAGTCCGCCAACGCTGAGATGACCCAGTACCAAGCCACGCAGCGACAGATCTATGCGGCGAGATTGGCGCAAGCGAAGAGCCCGACCGACAAACAACAAATTTTGGCAGAGTACAATAAGCTGATCTCCGACAAGCAGGACCAACTGCTCAAGCCGCTCGTGGATCAGACGAAGGCTGCAACGGCGGACGTCGCGGGCCGCAAGAATTTGATTTTGGTCGTCGATCGTGCAGACATCGTTTACGGAGGCACGGACATCACTACAGATGTCCAGAACGAGCTCGCCAAATAGTGCCGGAACTCTTCTAGGGATGGCAATCGGGCTGTGTGCGGCCGCCGGTTCGCTTTCGGCATGTGGCGTCAACGTGCATTCGGCCGCCGTCCGCGGAGTCGGTTACGTTCGGATCGACGAAGCGGTTAAGCGGGATCCGCTCTATTCGCAGCTCTCGCAGCTCGACGACGCCATGGCCGCCATAACGCTCAAATCGTCGGCTCCCGCGGTCCCGCTTGGAGCGCGACAGATCGCGGCGCAGACTGCGGAGCTCAATCGCGAGCTGCGCGCCGCGCAAGATCGTGCGAACAAGATCTTGGCCGAAAAGCAACGTACCTACACGTCGCGCGAACAGCAGGCGGTCGCCGCCGCGCTGAAGGCAGCCGGCATCCCGGGGGCCGGCGCGCTTGCGGCTGCGCAGATGAGCGGCGCATCCGCCGCGCAGGAGCAGCAGGCCGCCAGCGCCGCCAACGCCGATTTACAGGCTTATCAGCAAAGCGTCGTCACCCAGGACAATGCGGCGACCAACGCGATCGCCAATCAGCTGCAGAGACAGGCGGCGCAAAAATTTCGAGCCAAGGCCGAGCAGTTGCAGCAGAATGAAACCGACTTGACGCTGCGGTTAACGCAGCAAGATGCGGCGGCCCGTTTATCGATCAAGATGCGCCTCTCGAATCTCGCCTTGGACCCGGCCGCCCGCCAGAAGGCCGAATCCGACATCGCGAGCATTAACGCCAAGGAAAGCGCGCAGATCGGCGCCCTGCGCAGCGCCGATAACGCGACGTTAAAGGCGTACCGGGCGCAGCTGGATCGCGAGACGGGCGATGCGATACGATCGCAAGTGGGCGCGATTTCGGCGCAGACGAGGTCGAAGCTTGCGGAACGACGCGACGAAGTTGGCACGCAGCTGCGCAGCCTCGCGCCGGTGGCGCCGGCAGCGCACCTCTCGCCGAAGGTTCAGGCGCAGATCGCTCAAATTCAGCGGCAGTATGCCGGCGCGTTTGCGGCCGACACCGGCAAGACGATTGCCGATTACAATGCGACCAAGAACGATCTGGACCGGCAATTCGCCGCGTTGCATGGAGCCGACGTGGGCGCTACCGGCGCAGCAGCCAAAGAGCTCGACTCGCTGCAGAAGCGGCGCGACGATCTCTACCAACAGATCGTCGCGCAGATTGAGCGCGACGCCACGCGCATCGCGACGGACCGCGGCTTGAGTATCGTTTTCGTCAACATTTGGGCCGCCGCCGGCGGTTACGACATGACCAACCAAGTCATCAGCGACATTGAAAGTCAACACGAGTGAGAAACCACAAGCATGCCATTCTGCTTTGCGCGGCTGCGATGCTCGCAGCCTGCGCGAGGCACAGCTCGATCGGGCTCGTCGACGTGCAGCGGATCGTCAGCAACTGGCCGGAGTACCAAGGCTATCAAACCCAGCTTCTTAACGAAGAACGCTCGATCTCGTCGCGGCGAGAGAGTGCGGCACGCAGGGTAAGCGACGCGGCGGGGCTGGAGCGCAAATACGCGAAGGTCACCGATCAGCTCTCAGCTCAGATTCGCGACGCCGCCGGCAAGATCGCTTCGCAGAGCCAGTTGAAACTGGTGCTGACGCGGGAGGGCATCGGCTATGGAGGCGTGGACATTACCAGCGACGTGGAAAAGGCGCTCAACATCACGGAAAAGGCTACTCCGACGCCGGGCATCTAGGGACCCCGACGCGTGCTGGGGACGCTGAACGAGCTAGCCGATCGCGTGCGGGGACGCGTTGTCGGCGACGGCAGCGTTCCAATCGCTCGGATCGCGAGCGTGGAAGAGGCCGGCGAGGACGCCTTGACGTTTGCAACGAGTGAAGCCTATTTCGTCGCTGCGTGTTCGAGCAACGCCGCGGCCGTGCTGATCGATGAGTCGCTCGTCAATCGACCTGCGCCCAAGCCGCTGTTAGTCGTCGATAACGCGCGGAGTGCTCTCGCGGAGCTGCTGGAAGCGTTCCGTCCACCAATGCCACGCGGGCCCTTTCGTCACCCGAGCGCGGTGATCGCGTCGGATGCGCGCCTTGCCGATGACGTATACGTTGAGGCGCACGCCTACATCGGCAGCCTCGCGTCGATCGGATGCGGCACGGTGGTCGGCGCCGGCGCATACATTGCCGAAAACGTCTCTCTCGGCCGGTTGGTCTGGGTTAAGGCGAACGCGAGCCTTATGTCCGGCTGCGTTGTCGGCGACCGCGTCGTCTTGCATCCGGGCTGCGTGATCGGCAGCGACGGGTTTGGTTGGGCCTTTGTGGACGGACGGGCGCAACGGATTCCGCAGGTTGGAAATGTGGTACTCGAAGACGACGTCGAAATCGGTGCGAACACGTGCATCGACCGCGCCCAGACGGGGAGCACCATCGTCGGCGCCGGCACAAAGATCGACAATCTGGTCCAGATCGGACACAACTGCCGCATCGGAAAGCATTGCGTGATCGCCTCCCTGACGGGATTGGCCGGCTCGACCGTCATCGGCGATTACGTACGCGTTGCGGGCCAGGTCGGCTTCAAAGGACACGTAACGGTGGGCTCCGGCGTGACGATTGCCGGCCAATCCGGTGTGTGGGGTAACGTCGAAGACGGCGCGACGATTTCGGGCAATCCGGCACAGGCGCACCGTGACGAGCTTCGCCGAGAGGTCATGATTCGTAAGCTGCCAAAGTTGTTCGATCGTGTCGAGGCTTTGGAGCGCTCGTCTTCGCGTCCGACAGGCTCCTAACGCCCGATGATACAAACGACGTTGCGCGAGAGCCTTCGTTTTGAAGGCGTCGGGCTCCATACCGGAGCGCTTTGTCGGGTCGAGGTACGCCCTGCGCCGGCCGACGCCGGCCTCACGTTTCTGCTCGGAAGCATCCGCGTTCCGGCGACCGCCGAATACGTCGTCGACACGTCGCGTGCGACGGTACTCGGTAGCGACGGCGTCACCGTATCCACGACGGAACACTTGCTTTCGGCGCTCTTCGCGATGGGCGTTGCGAATGCCGATATCGTAGTCGACGGCCCCGAGATACCGGTGCGGGACGGAAGTGCGGCCGAGTTTGCTTCGGCGATCGCCCGATGCGGGTTGCGGGAGCAGTCCGCGGAACGGAGGACCCTAGAGCTCGAGGAGCCGCTGGTCGTCCGGGACGGCGACAAGCTCGTGGCGGCCTTTCCCGCGCCGAGCCTGTGCGTGCGCTTCGTAGCGGATTTTCCGCAGCCGATCGGAACGCAGTACTTTTACAGCGAAATCGATTCCGAACGGTACGTGGAGGAGATTGCCGGCGCGCGGACGTTCGGTTACTTGCATGAGGTGGAGGCGCTTCGCGCACGCGGCTTGGCTCAGGGCGCAAGCTTAGAGAACGCGCTGGTCTTTACCGCCGACGGCCCGTTGCAGTCCCTGCGCTGGCCCAACGAAGCCGTACGCCACAAGGTGCTCGATTTGATCGGCGATCTCGCATTACTCGGAGCGTGGCCGCGCTGTGAGCTGATCGCCATCAAGAGCGGGCACCAACTCCATTCCTCGTTAACGAGCGCCTTGCGTACGCGATTGCGCGTGCCTTCTGCATAGGAGAGCAGCCTTGGCCGAACTCGACATACGCCAGATTTTTGAGATATTGCCGCATCGGTATCCGATGCTGCTCGTCGACCGCATTCTCGAGTTCGAGCACATGGTGCGAGCGCGAGGCTATAAGAATATCACCTATAACGAGCAGATCTTCGCAGGGCATTTTCCCGGGAATCCCGTGCTCCCGGGAGTCTTCATGATCGAGGCGCTGGCTCAGTTGGGCGGCGCGATGATTCTGGAGCCCGGCGAGTTTTCGCGTAAGACTCCCTANNACGATGCTGCGCCATAAGCGCAACATCGGGTGGGTGACCGGCGAGGCGACGGTCGACGGGCAGTTCGCCTGCTCCGCAGAGATCATGTTCTCGATCGTTTCGAATCCGCGCATTGTCGGCGCGGACTCCAGCGTACTCCACTTATAGTTACCGGCCGTAATGCTGCATCCCACGGCGATCGTTCATCCCAGCGCAGAGATCGGAAAACACTCGGAGGTCGGACCGTACTGCATCGTCGGAGAGCATGTGTCGATTGGAGCGCGCACGATACTTCAAGCGCACGTGGTCGTCAACGGCTGGACGCAGATCGGGGACGATTGTCAGCTCTACCCCTTTTCGACCGTGGGCGCGGCATCGCAGGACCGAAAGTACGCGGGAGAGCGAGCCTTCACGCGCGTTGGAAGCCGCACGATTCTGCGTGAGTACGTCAGCATTCAACGCGCGACGGGGCGCGACGAGCTCACGGCGGTGGGGGACGACTGCCTTCTGCTCGCCTACGTTCACATCGCGCATAACTGCATTCTCGGCAACGGGGTCACGATGAGCAATCTCGCGCAGCTCGCGGGCCACGTAAACGTCGGCGATTACGTGACGATCGGCGGGCAGACCGGCATTCATCAATTTACGCGTGTCGGTCGTCACGCCATGGTCGGCGGGATGAGCAAGCTGACCAAAGACGTGCCGCCCTTCTTCCTCGTCGAGGGTAATCCGTGCCAGCCCTACGGTCTCAATAGCGTGGGCCTTCGCCGCGCCGCCTTCCCCGTGGAGGAGCGGCAGGAGATCAAACGCTTCTATAAGCTGCTCTACGACCCCAAGCTCAACGTCTCGCAAGCAATCGAAGCAATGAAAGCCGAAGTTACGACCGACGCCGGGCGGGAAATCATCGCCTTTCTCGAGGCGCCGTCCGAGCGTGGCGTGCTAAAGTGATAACATAGACGCGTCCCTGGAGCCGCTTTGTAGTTCATCCCGCTTCTACACCGTGCTGCATCGGCTAGCATGAAGTACTTCGTATCAACTGGCGAGCCGTCGGGGGAGGCGAGTGGGATTGCATTAGCGCAATCGATTCGTTCGTGCGACTCGCACGCGCAGTTTGAAGGCATCGGCAGCACCGCCATGCGGGCGGCCGGCTTTGCTTTATGGCGCGATCACGCAGGTTGGGCTAGCATGGGTCCGGCCGCAGCGATTCCCCGGATTCCGAAGCTGCTCGACGCGATGCTTCGCACCGCGTTTCACATCGTCGCTTCGAAACCCGACCTGGTCGTCCTCGTGGATTTCGGAGTCTTTAACCTGCGTTTGGCAAATACGCTGCGCCGCTTGCGGTACGAGGGTCCGGTCTTGGACCTGTTTCCGCCCGGCGCGTGGCTCGACAACGAGGCCAAGGCTCGACAAGTGAGCGCCGTCGCTTATCCGGTGACGGCGTTTGCGCATCAGTACGATTTCTACCGAAGTCTGGGCTGTCGGATTGAGTTCTTCGGACATCCGCTGACGAGCCGTTATGCAATGCGGCCGCTCCGGCCGCCGCCTCTTCCGTCTGCCGGCGTCGTCGCGATGCTGCCGGGCAGTCGCGGCGGCGAGTTGCGCCGCCACCTGCCGGTGCTGGCCGCAGCGTATCGTACGCTGCAAAAGCGGCGCCCCGGTCTTCGCGGCGTCGTCGGAGCGGCGGATGCACGCGCAACGGAGACGATCGAGGCGACGATCGCGCGCGAGGCATTGACGAACGTGGAAATCGTGCCGGGGGTGGCGGCGGCCCTGGAGAACGCGGATGGCGCTTGGGTCGCCTCGGGAACGGCAGTGCTCGAAACTGCGTTGATCGGCGTGCCCGCAGTAGCAATCTACGTAATTCCGCCGGCGCTGATTTGGTACGGTCATCGCATGATCAAACATCGCTTCATTACGCTTCCGAACCTCGTCTTGGGCCGAGAGGCAGTCCCGGAGCTGCTTCAGGATCGGGCGAACCCCGAAGGGCTGGCGGCGGCGCTCGACGGACTGATGAACGATCCGGCGCAGCAGTACGAGGCTTTCCTCGAGTTCCGACAGGCGCTCGGGCCGGCCGACGCGCTCGAGCGATGCGCGCGGTATGCCGTCGAGCTGGCGCGATCCCGCGGTTCGCACAACCGATGATTCGCATCTATCACACCTCCGATCTGCACGACCGGCGCGGTTTCGCCGGGCGCTTAAAGGCGTTGCGCGAACGGCGCCCCGGTTTGCTCTTCGATTGCGGCGACTCGTTGCGCGGTAGTCAAACGCTCTATTACCGCACCGAGCCGATTGTTGCGGAGCTCGACGAGGCCGGTTACGATGCGCAGGGCATCGGAAATCGCGAGTTTCATTATCTGTTCGCGGCGTTGCGCGCACGAGCTTCATGGATGCGACACCCGTTGGTATGCACCAATTTGCGAGACACGAAAGGGCGCCCTTTACCTTTTTTGCAGGCATTGCGCCTGCCCGCGCTTGACTCCGAAGGCAACCCAATCTGCGTAAACGTCCTGGGCTTGCTCATCATGCAATATCCCGAGCAAAGTTTCTGGGAACGAGTCTTTGGCTGGCGCTTTCTCAATCCGTGGGAGGCTATCGCGCCCTTTGCCGCTACCGTCGCCGAGGACGAGCCGCTCGTCGTGCTCTCGCATTTGGGACTCTCTCTCGACTGCGAGCTGGCGATGCGAGTTCCGCGCATCGATCTGCTGCTTGGCGGTCACAGCCACGACACGCTTCCGGCGCCGCGTTACGTTGGAGACGTTCCGATCGTTCATGCGGGCCCGTACGGAAAGTTCGTCTCGCGCAGCGAGTTGAACTACGACGCGAGCCGTCGCCGCTTCGCGCTCGAGGACTTCGCGCTGGTTCCGCTGCTGGATGCTTCGTGAAGCGNNGCGCTCGATCATCTGGCCTTGGTTGGTGAGCCGATCTCGGATTCGATGCGAGAAGTCGGTCCGCGCCGCACGATGCCGAGCGGCGGTCTGATCGCAATGGGAAACGTCGGGAACCTCGTGCGAGACCTGCGGGCCGGCCTGCTGCCGCTCGTCGCGTCGCAGAGGCGGTTCTTGCGGCGCGTTCGTGGATCGTACGACGTCGCCGTCGCCGTCGGCGACGTTTACGCCTTGGCGATGACGCTGCACGCGCGATCGAGCACCGTCTTCGTAGGTACCGCGAAGAGCGTCAGCGTGGCTCGCTACGGTGCGTTTGAAGAACGGATGCTCGCGCGCGCGAAAGCGTGCTTCGTGCGCGACGAGGCGACGGCGCAAGCGTTGCGCAGGCATGGCTTGTCCGTCGACCTCAGCGCCAACGTGATCGTCGATCTCTTCGCGCCCGACGACGATCCGGCCGTCGATGCTGCGATAACCGGATTCGCAACGATGCTGGCGCTCTTTCCCGGAAGCCGCATCAGCGCTTACGACGACGCCGTCTTCTTGCTGCAGGTGCTGCGTGAGATCGCCGGTTCCCGGCCGGAAATCGGCGCAGTGCTTTCGATAGCACGCGGTCTCGACGCCGGCCGTTTCGCAGCCGACGCGCAACGAGCGGGGTGGCAAGTTTCCCGCGAATCGGGCGATTGCATTCCCTTCTCGCTATCTTTGCATGGGCGCACCGTCGTGCGCGCGTGGACGGGGAGCCCGGCTGCGTTGCTCAAAGGCGCCGCGTTGGTTCTTGGTCAAGCGGGCACGGCGAACGAAGGCGCCGCCGCAGCCGGCGTGCCCGTCGTGGCTTTCGCACGCGAGCGGGAGACGAACGATCCTTGGTACCGCCGGCGACAACAAGGTCTGCTCGGGGATGCGTTGGCCGTTATCGCGGGCAGCGCGGTCGAGGCCGCGCGCGGCGTATGCGATATTTTGAACGATCCGGCGCGCCGTAGACAGATGAGTGAAACCGGTCGCGCACGCATGGGTGCCGGCGGCGCGGCGCGACGCATCGCGGATCGCATCGCTTCGCTGGCAAGCGAGAACTGATGCGTCGTTGTATGCCGGCCGCGCTCGGACTGATTTTTATGGCCGTGCCGCTCTTTCCCAGCTTCATTACCTTCACCGGCGTCGCATTTCCGGGGGTTTCCTTGCTGCCGGAAGCGGCAATCGTCGCCGTTTTTGCGGGCTGCTTCATTCTTGCGATTTATGCACTCGCCATGCTCGCACGTTACCCCCTGGCGGCCTCGCAACCGTTGCTCGCACCGCTGCTGGCGGTCTTTGTCGCCGGGCTGCTCGCGGGCTGCTTGGGATTCGACCCGCGCTCAGGCTTGGTCTTCACGATCATCGGCGGACTGGGCATCGTATGGTCCTCTTCGATCTTGCGTTTTTACGGCGATCGATACGCGGCGACGCTGCTTCTCGGAGCCTTTCTGCTCTCGGGCGGGATTGCCGCAGCGATCGCGATCGCGATGGTCGCGCTGCGCTCTCCCGCCAACCTCTACGCGCTCCAACACGGGCGTGCAACGGGCACGTTCATCTTGCCGGGTGAGCTGGCCGGCTACCTGATCGTGCTCTTACCGATCGCGTACGCGGTTGGGTGCGTAGCGCGCTCGCGCGTCTTAAGCGCCATCGCTTGGAGCGCGCTCGGTACCGGCTTGATCGCCTTGGCTCTTACGTTTTCGCGCGCGGGCTGGATGGGATGTGCGGCGGCCGCTGCATTCTTGGTTGCGGTGCGCACGCGGCGACCCGCGGTCTCCGCCGCAGTTATTGCCGCGGGGATTTGCGCCGTGGTGCTGCTCTTCAACGCTCATCACGACCCGAGCGAGGACTACACGCGGCTTTCGATCTGGCAGGCTGCAACGCAGATCATCGACCGGTTCCCTCTTCTTGGCGTCGGGCCGTTCAACTTTTCTCGTCTCTACGCGCTCGTGCGCTCTCCGGACGGAGATCCAACGGCCTTCCACGCGCACAGCCTCTATCTGACATTCTTTGCCGAGTTCGGCATCGTAGGCGTCTGCGCGGTCGGGTGGACTACCTGGCGATTCGTGACCGAACTGCATCGGCGCTTGGCGACCGCTTCCGCAGCGGCGGCGTTGCTGGCGTGCGGAGCGGCAGCGGGACTGGTCGGCGTCGCCGTGCAAGGCCTGATCGATACGGTGAGCGTGGTAATTTTCGGGCTGTGGATGCCCACGATGGCGCTAGCGCTCGCGGCGGCGCGCGGCAGCGCCGACCAGGCGCTCGAATGATGCGGAAGGCTCGACTCGTCGCATTCGCGGCCATCTGGGCGCTTTGCGCCTGCAATCCCCAGCCGCCAAAGACGGCGGCCACCCCGCAGGCTAGCGCACGTCCCCGCTCCAGCGCAAGCCCCCTTACGCTCGTGGTTACCGGAAGGGGCACCGCCGAGCGGCCGATTCACGTCTTTCAGCAAGTCCACAACCGCGTCGATTACGATCTGCTTGCAAGCTCATACGAGAGCAGGGGCCCCCAGAACGATATGCGTTCCATATTCCGCAATGCACGGGTGACGTTTAGCGACCCGCGCGGATCGAAGATTACCGCGAGCGCGCCGCAAGCCGTGGTCGACCAGACGGCGGATGCAGTCACGCTGCTCGGAGGCGTCGTCGCCCGCAGCGCCGCGGGGATGACGCTGCACTGCGATCGGCTCGTCTACCGGCGCGCCGGCGCGACCTTGCACGGAGAGGGTAACGTGATTATAACGGATCGCCGAGGCTTTTGGGCGACGGGTTCGAGCTTCGATTCCGATACATCCCTCACCCATATGCGAATGCGATGAGCCACACACCATCAATCAAACTCCGCGGACTCGTCAAGCGAT
>PKWF01000085.1:12861-14673 GCA_003133185.1 Vulcanimicrobiota bacterium
TTCTACATGGTAGTCGGGCTCGTTAAGCCCGATGGGGGGACCGTCCTATTGGCCGATGGCCCGCGGGAGACCGATCTCACCGGCGCGCCGATGTACACGCGGGCACGCAACGGCATCGGATATCTGGCACAAGAGAACTCGATTTTCCGTAAGCTTTCCGTCGGCGATAATATCCGGCTGATCTGGGAACAGAACGGCGTCCCGCACGACGAGCGCGAACGCCGGCTCCCGGCGCTGCTCGAAGAGTTCGGCTTGCGCGCCTTCGTGGACGCGCGGGGAGATAGTCTGTCGGGCGGCGAGCGCAGGCGCGTCGAAATCGCGCGCGCGCTGGCCATCGAGCCGGCCTTCTTGCTACTCGACGAGCCGTTTACCGGAATCGACCCAATCGCGGTGGCCGACATTCAGTCGATGATTCGCCAACTGCGCGATCGCGGGCTGGGAATCCTGATCACCGACCACCAGGTCCGCGAGACGCTCGCCATCGTTGACCGCGCGTACATCTTGAATAACGGACGAATCGAGGTGTCGGGTTCGGCCCTGGAGGTCCTGGAGTCGCCGATCGCCCGCCAATTCTATTTGGGCGAAGGCTTTAGACTCTGAAATTTACGATCCTCGATCGCTATATGCTGACGGAGCTAGCGGGCCCGTTTGGCTTTGGCTTGACGGCATTCACTCTGATTTTCGCGGCCACCGAACTCCTCAATATCGGTAAGCTGGTCAGCAACGAACACGCCCCTCTCTGGGCCGCCGTCCTGGTCTTCGCGTGGTCGCTACCGGGCGACATCGTGCTCGTCATCCCGATGGCACTCTTGCTTGGGACGCTGCTTGCGATGCAGCGGCTGTCGGGCGAAAGCGAAATTACCGCCCTCAAGGCGGCGGGGATTACGTTTGCTCGGATCGTGACCCCGCTGCTGGCCGTAGGGATCGTCATGTCGTTCGTGACGTATTACTTGCAAGAGGGCGTCGTGCCGTACGCCGAGGATCAGCTGACGGAGATCGAAAACGGCGTCATCAACCACGTTAGCGCCTTCAACCGGGACTTGACCGTCTCGGCTCCGCTTCCCGGGGGCGGCCGCCAAGTAACGATCGCGACGGCCTACGAGCCCCATTCGCGGGCGCTACTCCACGTGACGCTTATTCAGTACGATAATCACAACGACGCGAGACAGATCGTCTTCGCCGACCGGGCCGAGTTTAGCGCGGACAAATGGACGCTCGAGAACTCGAGCCTCTATCGATTCAATGCGGACGGCACCACCACGGCGGAGCCGCACATCCCGCAGCAGGAGGTTCAAATAGGAGAGAAGCCAACCGACCTGGTTAAGCGCATGAGCAACGACGATCCGGAAAGCATGAGCCGATTCGAAATCGCCGAGATCGTCCGCTCGGGTCAGCTTAGCCAGAACGCCCTGCGCAAGTACGTAACGACCTATCAGGAAAAGCTCGCTCGGCCATTTGCGTGCTTCGTCTTTATTTTGATTGCGATTCCCTTCGGACTCCGCCAGATCCGGTCGAGCGGGAGTGCCAGCTTAGGCTTCGGCCTCTCGTTGGGAATCGTTTTCGTCTATTATGTCGTGATGACGATCTGTTCGTTTGCAGGCGAAGCTTTTCTGGCGTTTGCCGCGCTCTGGGCCTGGATGCCGAACATTTTGTTCACCGCGATCGGATTGGCGCGCTTGCGCCGCGCGGCCGTCGTATGAACTTCGTCGAAATCGTGCGCGGCATCGGAAACCTTGCGTTCGTCATGGTAGTCGCCGGTACGGTCGCATACGTCGGAGACCGCGTCGGTCATCAAGTCGGGCGCCGGCGTCT
>PKWF01000085.1:14693-16732 GCA_003133185.1 Vulcanimicrobiota bacterium
CGCGACCTCGAGGCTAAAGTCAATAACGGCCGGCTCGTTTTTCCGGTCGATGCGCTGATGGTCCCGTTCTACCGCATTATCGATCAGTCGGCCACCGCGTCGCAGCGGCTGGCGACCGTTCGCAACTATTACTTCTTTGCCGTTAAATACGTCAACGCGACGTACCCGCGGTTGGGCTTGCGCCCGTACGTGGTTCCGGTCGATGTGGACAAAAAATTAAACGGACTCGCTAACGATTTAACGACCGTCGCGAAGCTCTCACAATCCAACGTTATGCTGACCGTGACCTCCGATACGAACTTGTTCGAAAACGATCAGATTCACTTTGAGATCCACGGCACCGCGGACACCCGGTACTTCCAGAAGGGTCAAGTCATCGCTCAACTCGTCATCCCCGGTAAGAGCGGTGCCAGCATCAACATCGCCCTCATTCAGCTCGAGAACTACGTCGCCCTCGCGGCTCGCCGTCTGCAGCTTCCGCCGTTTCTTACCGACATTCTGCAACCGATGCAGTTGATTCCCGACGCAACGCAGATGCAGGAGCGGATTTCAAAGCCCGGTACCTACCTGCTCACGGCTTTTGCAGCGCAGGATTTTTATCCGCACATCGGCGGCATACCGATCGTGATCGTACTAACGCAGCAGCCGTGACTCCGGCCCCGCGGCTCGTTCTGGGAGTGGATCCGGGCCGCAGCAAGGCCGGCTTCGCCGTCGTTAGCGCCGAGGGAGGCGTCCTTACCCGCGGCATCGAGGCCATCGAGGCCTTGCAGGCGCGTCTGTCGCAAGTCGTGGCCGGCGGCGGGATCGACGCGATTGCCCTAGGGCGCGGAACCAACGGCGGAGCCGTGAGGCGCCTGCTCGAGGGCTTCGCACTCCCGATTCACTGGGTCGACGAGTTCGAGACCAGCCGGGCGGCTCGATGCCTGTATTTTGTGGATCATCCCCCCCGTGGCTGGCGGCGCCTGATCCCGCTCGGCCTTCAAGTACCAAGCGGGCCGGTCGACGACTATGCCGCAATCGTCATCGCTCGCCGCTTTCTAGCAAGGGGAGTGACCCCTCCGCCTCCAAATTAGGTAACCCCCCGCTAGACGCGTTCAGATCCGTGGCGCCTTTTCGGGGAAGACGGACGTCAGAAACGGAGGGCAAGTGCGTCGGATCGTCGGCGTGTTGGCGAGCGCAGTTTTAGCGCTGGCGCTCTCTTATGCCTCAGCGGCAGCCGCCGGGTTCTCTTTCGGCCAGCCGAGCGGGGATCTGGGGTCGCAACTCATGCTGTCGCTTTTTGGCGAAACCTCCGATTCGACCGCCGCTTTTTCCGCTCAGAACGGAGACCGCAGCTCCGAATCGCCGCTGCGAGACATGGCGCTTCGCTTGCCGCCGGGCGGTTCCAGTGCCCCCTTCTCCGCGGGCTTGGCAACGTCACCGGCGTTGATGCCAGCGCACATCGCGCTGTCGAGCCTTTCGGGCGCCGGCGCTTCCTACTTGGCACGCGCCGTCGATGCGGGGCTGCTCTCGACGAACGCGGGCTTCGCCCCGTCTTCCGAATCGCACGATCCGCATGCCGGGCTCCTCAACGCCCAGCAAGGGCTCTATACGGCCGCATATCAGCCTGTAGCTCCACAGGCCACGATCTCGCCGGGCCCCGGAACGCTGGCATTCGACACGACGCCGGCGCCGACGGTGGCCGACGCCTCCAACGATCCGTCGTTTGGTTTGGGCTACGATGGGCGCGCACCGAAACGAAGCCTCAACTTTACTCTTTCCGGCCAGTACGAACGCGCAACGCCCAACGACATCGGCGGCTTGGCGCCGCCGGGCGGCGAAGCCGTATCGTGGCAGCTTCCCAATGCGAACNNTCGAACACTCTCTCGTTGGGTGCGGGCCTCGCCGTGCCCGTCTTCCATGGGTTGACGTTGAACTTCAACTACGACGCTCAACGTTTGTACGGTGCCTACGCCCCCCCCGGCCTCGTGAATCTCGACGCCGTGAACAACAAATACGCGGGCGGCTTAACCTATAGTATCCCGTACTTATCGAGCACG
>PKWF01000007.1:0-5452 GCA_003133185.1 Vulcanimicrobiota bacterium
GTGGCCGGCGACTCGGCCGGCGGCGGACTCTGCGTCACAACGTGTTTGATGGCGCGAACGGCCGGTCTGCCGATGCCGGCCGCCATCGTTGCGTTCTCGCCGGCCGTAGACGCGACTCGCTCCGGTGCGAGCATGGACGGCAAAGCCGGGATCGACCCATTCTTCACGCGCGAGGGCTTGGATCCGACATCGGCGATGTACCTCGCTGGTCAAGACCCACGTCAGGAGCTCCTCTCCCCCGCGACGCTTGCTGACTTGACGGGATTGCCGCCGCTACTGCTGCAGGTCGGAACCAATGAAGTGCTGCTCGATGACTCCACGCGTCTCGCTGCCCGTGCACGCGACGCGGGNNCCTTGCAACGAGCGTTCGCCGGTTCCGCGACGTGAGTACCTCTTCGGATACGACCGACAAAACTGCTGCGTTGTCACGTATCGTCGCCGTCGAGGAACATGTCGCCTTTCTCTCGACCTCATGCGTCGCGTGCCGGAACCTGCGATGATCGAGCGAGGGTTCCTCTCATGTGACGAGCCGTTCGGAGAGTCGAGCATGCACGAACGACGTCATCGTCGCCGTGCGGATTTGAGAGAACCACGACACGCGTGGCACCGACCTTCTTGGCCGACAGACAGCCACGCACGTCTGCGAGATCTCCTCCCAGCGCCGCCGAACCGATGAACACGTTCCTCGCCTATGACGGCTTTAGTCGGTACGATCGCGCCGAATTCTATTCGCCGGATGTGAGCGGACAAGAGTGGTGGTGGTCGATCGTCTCACGGGCCAGACCTGGACGCGCGTCTTCACGATCGACGAGTGCGCCGATGAACGCGAGCGCGAGCGCGAGCGCGAACAATGATTTAGCAACGTGGTTCGAGGGTTAAATTTCAATGTTCAAGCGCCGGCATATTCCCATCGCGATACGCTCGCAGTCGCTCTTGTATCTCCTCTGAACTCAAATTAAGCCCGGCACCCCGCGTCATTAGCAACGTAAGGTCCGAGTAGGCTTCGTCGAACGGTTTCGAGGCGTCGACGTCTGACGACCACGTGCCGCCGTTTATCACTGGGCTGAACTTGTTGCGGCCGGCATGGAGATTGAAATCGAGCTTTGCTCGTCCCTGGAGCGGCAACTCGAACTTCGGATATATGCGTCGCATCAGGTGATATGCATTAGCCATCAGCCGGAACGCTTGAGCCAGCATATCACTGTCTTCTTGCGCAAACCTGATAATGAATACGCCACCGGCGTAGACTGCGATCTCTTGGTATGGCAGCGGCGGCCGCTGTCCCATTTCTGAGGGAGGCGACGAGCCGTGAAGCCATACCCTGTGTGGCCCAGCCGTCGCAGCCAAGTGCTCGTGCAATACGCTATCACTGCGCGATCGTTCCGTCTCCGACACCGCAGTCTCGATCTCTGTTTGCAGCTTTGCATCGATGCGCGCGAGTGTTCGTCGATACCGCAGGGGTTCGATTTCAATCCGTAAGTCGAATTCGGGATTTATGGCCGGACGTTGCATCGAAACGGACCGCTGCTTCTCGTTCAGTGGTGAGGTCTCTTGAAGCTCCGATGTGCTCACGGCTGGAACGCCGCCAAATCGCTCTTTGACGACCGAACGGAAATGCGCGACGACTTCTTCATTCACATCGAAGGTCGTCGGATTAAGCATCACCTTGTCGCGTAGACCCTCCCGTTTGATGCCTCGCTGAATGTAGAGCTGAACGGGAATCTGTTCGTTCAACGTGTGAATTCGGTACGACGCGATCGAGATTTCTTGCTCAATCCAAACCGAGGCACGCTGATACGACGTGTCGTCCGGTTCCGTGACGAGCCCGCGTTAGTGCATGATCCCGACGAACCCCGAACAGCGCGAGAGGTTGGAAAGTATGTGGGACGATACGCCCTCGAACGTAGCCTGGTTTTCGGCATAGTAGGCTTGCGCCGACGTTTCTTCGTTGATGATGCGAACGATCNNCGTCGCGCCAAGTGCCCATTCTTCGTCGCTGGTTTGCCCGCAGCTTACGAAGATGATTGGCCGGCCCTGATCAGCGCTCGCGGGGCGCCGGAGTTCTTGTCGGCCCTCGTCGGTGATCCGTGCGTAAAAGATGCCGCTATGGTATGTCCAGCGCAAACGATTGCGGCGATAGCATGATGATGCAGATGACGCCAATGCCCCCAGATCTGAATATCGGCAATGAATTCGAACTCGAGCTACTGGCTCCAAGTACGCAGGATTACAATTTGTGGCTGCAATTCGTCGGAGGCAAGACTGTCTACACTGCGCTGCTGCTTGTGACAACAAGGTAGGGAACAGTCGTCGTTCGTATTGCATTCGAGCCATACGCGGCGGCTTTCGGTCTTACGATTCTTGCGCGCGGCTGCTTGCGCCGGATCCGGAGTTCTTAGGTAATGGACCGCTGGCGCGCTGCTCTATTTGGCCCTTTCGATGCCTTTTGGCATCGGCGTTCATCTTGCGACGCGAGCATATCCAACGATACGGCGCCCTGCGCTCCAGACAATTTATCCGTAAAATCAGCCAGCGCTAGAGATCGCGGGTACACTGCGGCCCGACGATTAATCAGTCGCCGCTCCCGCCAGTGCGGCGAGGTTTCCCGAACCTCACACGCGCACGCGTGTCACACCTGTCAAGCACCCTCCGATGGAGGCCTCCGCGAGGCCGGTCGGCTGTCCGGCCAGCGGCGCCTACAACGGCAGGTGTGTGCTCTCAGCACGTAACCGGCATGTCTTTGAGCGCTTCTTCCCGCCGCATCTCTGCGAAGTGCCGTTGCTGGTTGCGTTTGCCGGCACTTTGAGCGCTTTGTCGAGCCGCTTCCGCTCTTCGTCCGAAAGCGCCGGAGCGGGCGCCAGTGAGGGACGGTTTTCTCGTGAGCCTTAGTAACTCTTTCAATCGATCCATGGTTGCGATCAGCATGAGAGTTCTCGTAACCGGCACTACGGGATATATCGGGGGGCGTCTCGTGCCTCGCTTGCTCAAAGCCGGCCATTCTGTTCGCTGCCTTGCTCGTAACGCCCAACGCCTCACCGGAAGATTTTCCGCAGCCGAAGTAGTCGAGGGCGATATTTTCGACGAGCACAATCTGCGCAGAGCGTGCGAGGGCGTTGACGCCACCTATTACCTCGTACATTCGATGAGCGACTCGCAGAGATTTGCGGAGCGCGACCGCGACGCGGCCGCACTTTTCGGGAGGTCTGCTCGCGAAGTCGGCGTGCAACGTATTATTTACTTGGGAGGATTGGGTGCCGACGACGCAGCGCTCTCCCACCATCTCGCGAGCCGCCATGAGGTCGGCGAAGTCCTGCGGTCAAGCGGCGTCGAGGTTATCGAATTTCGTGCGGCTATGATCATCGGAAGCGGAAGCATCTCGTTTGAGATGCTTCGCTATCTAACGGAGCGACTGCCTCTGATGATTGCGCCGCGATGGGTGACCACGCGCTCGCAGCCGATATCCATTTCCGACGTCTTGTGCTACCTCGTATCCGCACTCGACCTTCCGAATGGCGATTCTCGCACCTACGAGATCGGCGGCGCGGACATCGTGACTTATCGCGACATGATGCTCCGCTACGCACACCTGCGCGGTCTCACGCGTAAAGTCGTCATCGTGCCGTTTTTTACGCCTCGCCTTTCATCGTACTGGGTGCACCTCGTAACCCCGATTTCTGGACGCCTCGCACAACCACTAATTTTAGGACTCCGTAACGAAGTGATTGTGCGCGATAGCGCCGCGAGGCGAGACTTCCCGAAAATCGAGCCGATCGGCTTTGACGCCGCGGTGTCGCGCGCGTTGGATCGCTACGGTGCTACCGGGCCGGACACGACCTGGTTTGACGCCTTCGACGTGCGTACGCTACCCGCAACATTCACGGGCGCACGCGAAGGAATGCTTATCGACCGTAAGGAGCGCATCGCCAACGCGACACCGCATCAGGTTGCGTGCGTATTTACGCAACTGGGCGGAAAACGCGGCTGGCTGTACGGCAACGCATTGTGGCAACTGCGTGGTCTCTTAGATCGCGCGTTTGGAGGGTTCGGCTTGCGACGTGGGCGGCGTAGCACGACAGATCTGCGCGTCGGCGACGCGGTCGATTTTTGGCGCGTCGAAGCTTTGGAGCCTGACCACATCCTGCGGCTTAGAGCCGAGATGAAGCTTCCGGGCAAAGCATGGCTAGAGTTCGACGCCGATCGGCTGAACGACGGGCGAACGCGCCTGACGCAGACGGCGTTCTTCGAACCACGCGGCTTGTTCGGATTTCTGTATTGGTATCTCGTATTTCCATTTCACGCGCTCATTTTCAGCCGGATGGCTTCGCGGATCGTTCTTTTAGCCGAACAGGTGCCTAATGCGAACGCGCAGCGGCCCAGCTAATTCCTGCGCAAATGTCAGCCTTGGGCCAGCGAGACGGCTTCGAGCCTCCGCAGACGCGCAGCGTCCCGATGTCGCTACCCATGCCGCCAACGGGACTCGGTGCAGCGCCAAAGGATCCGAAAGCGCGCAGAGTCGCAATGAAAAGGCGCACCCGCGCCCACCGTGCTACGAGCTCTAACCGGATCGAGCGGAGGCAGCGAAGGCGAAGTATGTATGCACGCAGTACGCCGATTTTGGGAGGGATGAGCGACCCGTTTCAGCCAGCTGAACGCCATTTTGGTGTAACAGCGAGGACACTGGCCGCGGTTCGCCGTTGGCGCTATCCAATCGTAATTAGCACGCGAGGGACGCTCGTCGCTGAGGCGCCATATCTTTCGATTCTCCAAGAACTGGACTCTGTCGTTGTTCAATTTTCTTTTTCTTCTACCAAAGACGAAGCTGCCCGTCTGACTGAACCCTATGCAACGGCGCCGTCCGTCCTTCTTAGCGTGATGGAGCGCCTAGCATCGAAAGGGGTCCCAGTTACGGTCAGATGGCAGCCCTTTATACCGGGCGTTAGTGAAGGCTCCGAGGAATTCGTGCGTCGGATATCGGCGGCTGGCGCGCGTCACGTCGCTCTCGAGCATCTCAAGATTCCAGTGGAAACCGGAAGTAAGCTTTGGAGCCAGATAAAGGGGCGAATTGGACGCGACCTTCGAGCCGAATATCATGCCTTTGGTGCGCGACGTCGAGGCCGTGAGCTAATTCTCCCGAGTGAAGCTAAATTACCCACAATACTAGCGACGCGCGGTGCAGCACATCGCATGGGTATGACATTTGGGGCAGCCGACAACGAGTTTCAGTACCTATCCGACACCAAGTGCTGCTGCAGTGGGGTTGATCAATTCCCAGGTTTTCAAAACTTCTTTCGGCACCAGATAGGCTACGCTGTTCGTGAGAGCGCCGGTGGAGAAATTCGGTACGCGATGATTACGGCCGAATGGAGCCCGCGAGCGAAGGTTGATCGTTTCTTGAATAGTCGCTCTCGCGTTGACGGCGGGATGGCGCTCAACGGCCACATTAGGACTCACT
>PKWF01000007.1:5500-9233 GCA_003133185.1 Vulcanimicrobiota bacterium
CGGTTGCCAAACGGTTGCCGTCGATGGCAACCGCTGGCGCCCACAGGCGCCCGGGCGACGAGGCGAAAACCGCGATTTTACTAGATTTTCTGCCCATCGACGACCGGCGCAGACCACGTTTGAACCGATTCGATTCCCGTTGGCGCTATAAGAAATCCCTATTTTGTAAGAGCTTGAGCGCATTCATCGGTCCGCCGTCTAACGGATTGGATCAAATTTGTCGTGATTGGAGGTCGATGTGCCCGTCTTCCCTCGAATAGCAGCTTGAGTTCGCTCAAGCGCACGCGTAGAAAGGTTTGGCCACCAATGCGCCATTCCGTTGCGATCGCATTAGCTTGCGTGACCCTTGTAGGGTGCACGAAGACCGGACCATCGGTGTTGGTCGGGGGACGCCACCCGTGGACGATCCCACACGTCCTCCGTATTGCTGAAATGTCCGATCCGGACCGTCTCAATCCATACCTTTCAGAGATGGGCGTTTCATATGACCTTTCTTCGCTCGTCTATTCTTATCTCGTCATCGCCGACAATCGAGGACGGCTGATCGGCGATCTTGCAAGCACCGTGCCGTCGCTGGCGAACGGCGGGATATCGCGCGATGGGCGCACGTATGTCTATCGGTTGCGTCAAAACGTTCTGTGGCAGGACGGCGTACCGTTTACGGCGCGCGACGTCGTCGCGTCTTGGGAAGCCGTCATGAATCCGCGAAATAATACGTTCGAGCGCGAAGGATACGATCGTGTGGCATCGATCGAGGCCGCCAGCCCTACCACGGTTATGGTCCGTCTTCGCAAGCGCTATCCGCCTTTTATATCCCGTTTTTTCACGCCGCTCCAAGAGGGTGCAAAACCGGTCTTGCCCGCACATGTTCTCGAACGCGAACACAACTTTAACACCGGGGAGTTGGCCGATCACCCGGTCGGCACAGGGCCGTTCCGCTTCATTTCATGGGTACGCGGCGATCGGATCGTCCTAAGGCGGTTCGACCGCTATTTCAAAGGGCGCCCGAGGCTCGCGCAAATCGAAATGCGTTTCATTCCAGACGCACAGACGACCGCTGCCGAGCTGGAGACGCACCAGATCGATCTAATCGCAGTCCCACAAAATTCGCTCGACCAATACCGATCGGTCGAAGGCGTAGTCGTAGAAACGGGCGCGCCGACGAACGGTCAGTCGTTGCTCCTGATCAACGTGAGCAAGCCCACCTTGCGTGGCCTCGNNCATACGGCGCCATCTTGCACGACGTGGACCACGATCTCGCAAGCGAAGCTCGCAACGTCTTGCCGTCGACCGCGATTGGCTACGAAGCGCTGCCCCCGCGAAAGTACGACCCCGCCGCGGCCCGCGATATTCTGGAGCGTGCCGGATGGAGGTGCGGTCCAGACGGAGTTCGCACACGCAATGGCGTGCGTCTGGCCTTTACTCTCGCAATTGTTGCGGGCTTTACGAGTTTTGGGCAGGAGGCATCACTGCTGCAGTCGTCGCTCAAAACCGTCGGCGTCGAACTCGCGATCAAGACCTATTCGTATCGGACGATGTTTGCCGCACCGAACGGACCGCTCTACGAGGGTTCCTACGACCTCGCGTTGAGCGGCGGCCTCCTCAACTGGGATCCCGACCTGTACAATCTCTTGGCCTGCGATCGCTGGTACCCACGGGGGCAAAACATCTATCGCTTTTGCGATCCACGTCTAGATGCGCTCGAACGCAGCGGCCTGCAAACCGACGACCCGTCGCGTCGCGCCCTCATCTATCGGAGGGCAAGTCGCCTGATATGGTCGGAAATCCCGTACGTTCCTTTATTCCGTGGACGCGCCCTAACTGTACGCTCCGCCGACTTGCGCAATTACAGCGTTAATCCGACCGGTGGGTGGAACGCCTGGCAATGGGATATTTAGACTAAGGCTTCCGCAACCGCTTGTTCTTCGGTCAACGCTGCGCCCTCGGCCATTAGCCTCGCGAGCGCCTCGGCGCTTAGCGCACTACGCAGGGCCCCGATAATCCGGTCATATTCCGGCTGCTGGTCCAAGTCTCGCGGCCCGGCTCCCATTATCGCTGTGAGGCGAGCGTCCACAAAACCCAAGATCCGCGCGCCCGCACGTATTCCCGAAGGTCCGGGTTCTGCTGTGCGTTGCGGTCGCAGTGCAGCAATCGCCGCAAATTTCTGTAGAGCATTCGCAATCTGGCCGTCCCAACGGTGCTCCCTTGCAACATCGAGCGCTTCGCATGCCCTCGTCTCGGCTTCGCTATACCGAGCCAGCGAGATTAGATACTCTGCCGTATTATTGAGAGCACAGGCCACGCCGCGAGTATCGTTGAATGCGCGAAAAGTCGCGAGCGCGTCCGTTGTGTATCGAAGGGCCAGCTCCGCGTTTCCCGCTCGAGACTCGATCCCGGAGAGGGTAATTGTCGTCCAAGCGACGGTGAGCGTGGCGCCCAACGCCTTGGCACACTCGAGTGCTTCCGCTCCTTTCACCCGCGCCGCTACAAGGTCACCTTCGTGAATAATGCCTATGGTCGGTATCATGGCGACTAGCCAGCGATTGCCCACGCTGCGGGCGAGTGAGAGGGCTTCCTTTAGAACTAACCTCGTTTCAGCGACTCGACCCATCTCGGATAGCGCATGGCCCTCGCGACACAATGCGCGGGCGATGCCAAGCCGGTCACCGAGGGCTCGGTAACGTGCCGCGGCGGTCCTGCTGCTCGCAAGAGTTAACTCGTGTTCGCAAAGGGTATTGGCTATTGTGGACTCCGTGTAACTGAGCTTCGCGAGAACGCTCGCTAGCGTTCGCTCATCTACCGTTTCCAGCGCCCGGACAAGCCAGCGCCGTCCCTCAACCGGTGCAACATTTCCCCATACTGCATTTAGTTCCCCAGTCAGCCGCTGGCCCAAGAGGATATCGCCGCGGTCGATCAGCGTCCGGTGTAGCGCCGCCCGCCAGTTGTCGAGTTCCAAGTAGACTGTTGCGAAAAAAACCTCTTGTTCGTCGTAGAACGCCTGATCAAGCCGCTTTGCCAACTCAAGATACGCGACGGCGTGACGATGCTCTATGGTATCTTGCTCGCCGTGTGCCGCGAGTTTCTCGCGCGCGTACTGCCGAAACGACTCTATGAGTCGATAGCGCGGATCGTGTCCTTCGAGATCGACAATCACCAGCGACTTATCGACCAGCGATGAGAGCAAATCGAGCACATCGTCTTCCCCGACTCCTTCATCGCCGCAAACAGTTGTTGCCGCGGCAAGCGCACAACCGCCGGCAAAGACCGAAAGGCGCTCAAATACCCTCCGCTCGGGCGCGGAGAGCAACTCGTAACTCCAATCGATCGTCGCGCCCATCGTTTGCTGCCGCGCTCGAGCCGTGCGTTCGCCGTGGGCGAGAATCCGAAATCGATCGTCGAGTTTCTCCACGAGCGCTTGAGGCGACAGCTGGTTCACGCGTGCGGCGGCAAGTTCGATTGCCAGCGGAATGCCGTCTAAGCGACGGCAAAGCTCGGCGACGATCTGTATGTTCTCGTCCGTCAGTGCAAAGCGATTGTCCACCGCGCGCGCGCGATCGCTAAAGAGCGCAACTGCCTCGTGCGCGCTTAGCGAAGGCAGCCGAAAGCTGTGTTCGCCTGCAGCTCTGAGTGATTCCCGACTGGTAGCAAGAATCCGCACCCGTGCGCAGCTGCTCAGAATGGTCTCGGCGACCTCAGCAGCGTGCGTAATGACGTGCTCGCAGTTGTCCAGAAT
>PKWF01000007.1:9239-10927 GCA_003133185.1 Vulcanimicrobiota bacterium
CCGTCTTACCCGAACCACCGAAACCGGCGAGCGTAACGAGCCGATGTTCGCGCACCAGCGCCGTAATTTTGTCAACCTCCTCCTCGCGCCCGACGAAGCTCTTCAGAGCAAACGGCACGTTGGAATTTGTTCTATCGGCCCAGGGGCCGACGGTGACCGAAGCGGGGCCGAGTCGGCGCGGCAGCCCCGAACGTGCTGCGGCCACTTCGAACTCTTGGCGTTGCTCTTCGTTGAGCGCTAGCGCACCAGCTAACAGGGCGAGCGTTTCTCGCTGCGGCGTGCGTCGCTCGCCGCGCTCGAGAGCGCTAATGCCCTTGCTGCTCATCCGAGCGCGCTCGGCAAGAGCCTCTTGCGAGAGTCCGGCGGCGAGTCGGCGGCGCCGTAGGAGTATCCCGAAGGCCGATGAGCCGGTTAACCGCCCCTCGTGCTCCATCGCGCTGCCAAGCTTCGCGCCGCCGTTAGCGCCATCCTCACGACCCTAACGACCAAGTGTGGGGGTCAGTCGTGGGAGTGTGGGTTGTAACCCGCGCCGTTCGGAGTCATGATCGCCGTGACCGTGTCAGCGCTCACATCAGAAAAGGAGCAGGCTCAATGAGAATCTCTATATCGGCCTCTTGCACCGCCGGCATAGTAGCCGCGGCCGCCATACTCGCCGGCTGTAGCAGCGGCGGGTCGCCGTCGGCGGGGCTCGGGTCCCCCGTTCCGGCCTCCGTGGCATTCAATCCCAACCAGTTGGCCCAAACATCCTCGGTCGGCCCAGCTATCCCTACGTTAGCTGTGAAGCCAGTTGCGCAACGCCCGGATCACCGTAATTCATGGGTTTCTCCGGATGCTGGGAAGGCGCACCAACTGCTTTTCGTTACCGACGCAGACGTCGGAGACGTGTACATTTACAAATTCCCTAGTCTCAAACCCGAGGGAACTCGGACGGGCTTTAACGATCCGCTAGGCATGTGTTCCGACGCGAAAGGCGACGTTTGGCTTGCTAACGCCCTGGGATACCAGATGATCGAGCTCTCGCACAGCGGAAAAAGGCTGAACACGTTAACCGATACGACCGGATACCCCGTGGCGTGCGCCGTGGACTTAAGGACCGGCAATCTCGCCGTCGTGAACGTCGGCCTAAGCTCTGGCCCCGGCGGGATTTTGGTCTATGCGGATGCCAAGGGCACTCCGATGGCCTACACGGATCCCAGCATGCCGCGACCCTATTTCGTTGCCTACGACCGCAGTGGCAACTTCTACGTCGATGGCGACGACGTAAGCGGGAACTTCATTCTCGCCGAGTGTGCTGCGGGCTGCGCCTCAAACGGAATGTCGACCATCAGCATCAGTGGTGGCACCATTTATGCCCCCGGTTTCGTTCAATGGTACGTGCCTGGTGGTTACCTAGCGGTTGGAGATCAGTACTGCCTGCATGACGGTGAACGCCAATCGTGCATGTATTCGGTCTCGATCTCAGGCTCGTCTGGAACCATCACGAACACGACCTACCTGAACAACTCATCAGGTACCCCCGCGTGCGACGTGGTGCAGGCTGTCATATTCCCGAATAATAAGATTACCGGATCGGATTACGAGTACTGCAACCGCGCGGCCACCACGACGTACGTCTGGCCGTTTTCGGTCGGCGGCAACCCGAAGGACTCGTACGCAAACCCTGACTACATGCTACCGGAAGGCGTAGC
>PKWF01000264.1 GCA_003133185.1 Vulcanimicrobiota bacterium
TGAAGTCGAGACAATCGCCGGCCGGTGAGGTAGCGCGAGTGTCCGCATCCGACAGCTGTGCGAGCCCGAAGAGATCTTCTGCAAATCGTAACACGCTCGCCGTCTCGTACTGAACGTGAGAGACGTAGTTCTTTTTCGCATACGGCGAAATGGCGATCAACGGAACGCGGAAGCCTAAGCCATCATAACCTTTGTGCGGCGGAGGAACGGGGTCATAAAAGCCGCCCCAATCGTCCCACTGGACGAAGATGACGGTCGAATCCCAAAACTTGCTCTGCCCAACTGCGTTCACGACCGATGCGACCCACGACGGCCCGCCGCCGCCGCCGCAGCGCGGATGATCGGAGTTCTCGCAAAGCGGCGTGACCCACGTAAAGCTGGCCAGTTTCCCGGCGCTGACGTCGTTGAGAAATCGGCGCTGTGGCGTAATCACGTCCTTTTTCCAGTCGGGCCCGTGAAAAATGTATCTGACCGCTTGATATCCCGACCAAAGCCCGCTCGTCGGCACACGGTACGAGCTCGTATAGAAGCGCCACTCCAAGCCGGCCTCATCGAGTTCGCCCCCGAGCGTTTCGTAGTTGAAGCATGGCCGCTGCGAAGGTCCGAATCTACGTTCCTGAGTGATCGTCGCGACCTCGTCGGTCCTGCCGCCGCTGCACCCCCATTTAACGAGCGGTACGTCGACGCTCGATTGTGCCTGAGCGGCGATGATGTATTGATGCGCGACGAAACTCTCGTCGAGCTGCGATGCAAACATCCGATCGGCCAAGACGAATTCGTGCGCCATATCCCAATACGGCTTGCTCTCCACGTGAGGCACGTAGGAATAGGGGGTACCGTTCGGGTTTCCGTAGATTTCTTCGTTGTTGAAACCGTTCATCCGGCACTTCGTGCCGGGAAGCTCCCCCGTTCCGTTGCAATCCTGGAACATTGCGAAGGCCGTGTGATCCATCTCGTAAGTCGTTTTCAAGGAAATGGGTTTTAATGGGACCTTGCCACCGGAAGAATCTCTCCCGCTCGGCGTGGTATCGGCCCCGGGATATCCCTCAAACATGTTGTTGAAGCTGCGGTTCTCCTGAACGACATAAACGACGTGACGAATTTTCCCGGCGCCGCTTCCGTCGAGCGACCGCAGCAACGGGTAGCCCGGGACGTTGGGGACCGGCGACGCCTCAGAGGACGAACATGCCGAAAACGCGGCGACGGCGGCCCCAAAAACCACGGTATTAAAAAGCCGCCTTCTCATGAATGTCAAGTGCCCCGCGCCCGAAAAGCTTCCTTCTGGAGGGCTGACTAGCAGGCGATGCATGGGTCGAATCGTGAAAGAGTACGGTCCCCAAACCAACTTCCCGAAACCAACACAAGGAGTACCAGTGAACCGAACCTTTAAACTGCTCGTGCCGCTCGCGGCGGCACTGGCGATCGCCGCGTGTAGCGCGGGCGGCTCGCCGAATATGCCCAGCAGCGCCGCCTCGTCCCAATTGGGATCGGCGATCACTCAAATTCCTGAGTGGCAAGCGAAACACGAAGCGCGTGCCGTCTGTCCGCAAGCCGTGGGCAAGCCGGTCTGCCAAGTGCTGCTCGCGCACACGGGCGCGGACCCCAACTGCTCGCCGTCGTCAAGCTGCGGCTGGACGCCGGCCCAACTTGAGAAGGCCTACAACCTTACCAGCTCTTTAGGAAAAGGATCGGGGCAGANNCCGTCATCGAGGCCGGCGATGAGTCTACCGCCTCCACGGATCTCGCGACGTACCGCACCGAGTACGGGCTCGGGACGGCCAGTTTCTTTAAATACAACGAGACCGGACAACAGTCGAACTATCCCCCCAGCTGTGAGAACTACGGCTGGTGTCTCGAGACCGACCTCGACATCGAGATGGTCTCCACTTCGTGCCCGAAGTGCACGATCTATCTCATGGANNGTCAAGCTCGGTGCGAAGATTCTCAGCAATAGCTGGAGCTGCCCCGAAGACTGGGATTGCGAAGATACGAACTTCCCGAACTACTTCGACACGAAGGGCGTCGTGTATCTCGCTTCGACCGGCGATTCCGGTTATAACACAATCGGCGGTCCGTCGGATCTCGCGACCGTCATTGGCGTGGGCGGCACGCAGCTGGCCCTCAGCGGTTCGAAGTACACCGAAACCATCTGGAATGGCGCCGCTGCCGGTTGCTCGAGTCCTACCGTCGTCGGGAGTCCCGGCGTTCCGAAGCCCTCGTGGCAGCACGACCCGGATTGTACCTACCGCACGGACGGCGACATTTCGTCCGAATCCGGCTGCTCGCCGCCCGTTGCCGAGTACGTCAGTCAATACGGCGGCTGGACCGACGTCTGCGGCACGAGCGTAGCATCGCCGTTTAACGCAGGCATCATCGGGCTCGCGGGCAACGCCGCCAAACTGGGCTCCGGCGAGCACTTCTGGAAACTCAAGAAGAAGGCGCTCAAGAAAGACCTTCACGACATCACGTCGGGCTTCGACGGCTCGTGCGGTGGCGAATACCTCTGCACCGCCGGCGCTAAAGGCTCACTCGGCTACAAGACCTACTCCGGTCCGGGCGGCTGGGGTACCCCGAACGGCATTAAAGCGTACTAAAGAAGACCCGTACGCAGCCGAATCCGTGGAAGGCGGGCGCAATCGCGCTCGCCTTTCGCAATTTCGTTAACGTGTGAACGGGGACGTCTCGAGCGGGTTGCCGCGCGGGGCTGCCGAACCGATTTTCAGGCCCCTGTTTGGGCGGACTTCTGCTACTTCACCTATTAGGAGGCACATGCGACCATCATCACGCGTGATTGCGTCAACGTTGGGGCTCACGCTAACCCTCACTGCGTGCGGAGGACAAAACTCCTCGCTTCCGTCTATGCTCTCGAGCAACAATGGCGGACCGATGGAATCCTCCGTACGAACGGCAACGCCAGGGAACCCTTTGATTTCCATTCCGAAGCTGTACGGGGATCTGGCATATACCGATGCTGGAAGGCGAGCGGCCACCGCGCCGGTTAGAGTCTCTCTGACGCTTCGTTACAATCATCAAGCCGAGCTCGACCGGCTCGTTGCAACGATCAGCGATCCGCACTCGGGCTCGCATCGTCAGTTCTTAACGGCGAAACAGTTTAACGATCGCTTCGCGCCAACGGAGGCCCAGGAGAAGCGGGTCGTTCACGAGTTGGAACGCGCCGGCTTCACGATCGAAAAACGGTATCCAAACCGAACGATCGTGGCCGCAACGGCTCGAACTTCAACCGTCGAGCACTTCTTCGCAACGGAGATTCACACCGTACGTCAAGGAAAGCACGGCGAGCGCTACACAAATGTCACTTCCGCGACCGTGCCTTCGTCAATCGCCGAACTCGTGCGCGACGTTTCGCTCAATAATCTTGTCGTGGTCCGGACCGTGACCGACCAGAGCGGCGTGGAAGGACAACGGAGCGCCCCGCAGTTCCAAACCGACGGCCAGGGGCGCGCGATCCTTCCGCTTGGAGGGCTTTCGCCACAGGACTCCACCGGCAAGCTAGTCAACGGAAACTTTGCCAGCGGTTCGCTCAGCCCCGGCTGGATAAACGAAAGCACTACGCGGGGCAACTACGTGCAAGTCACGACGGCGCAGTCCTATCAAAGTACGTATTCGGCCTTCATGGGTACGTTGTCGCCGCCCGAGATCAACGGCTGGGCTTCGATCGCTCAAGAAGTAACCGTCCCCACCGGCGGGGTTCTTAGTTTCTGGGTCTATCAAGGCTCGAACGAAGGCCAGCTGGGGTATGGAACCAAGTACGCGTGGCAAGCTGGGTATTTGCTCAACTCGCGCGGATCGATCCTCGACACCTTCTATAAGACCGTGAACAATACCAACGGTTGGGTGAACTATCAAGTCAATCTCAGCGCGTACGCCGGTCAGAACGACTATATCTACTTCGGTTCTTACGGTGACGGCTACTCGCAAACGTACGTTTATCAATACGTCGACGACGTTGCTTGGTTAGGCGCGACGCCTTCGCCGTCACCGACGCCGACGGCAGCGCCGACCGCCACTCCGACGGCAGCGCCGACAGCCACTCCGACAGCAAAGCCGACGGCCACTCCGACAGCCGGCCCGACCGCTACGCCGACCGCGGCGCCAACGGCTTCACCAACTCCGGGCAGCGGATGCAACAACGCGTCGCCGGATAATGGGCCGCTTACCAACTCCTCTGGAACCCTCGCAACCGGCGTCGCTAAACCGTTCGATTTCCCGGTTCAACACGGTTGCAACGGGGCCGGCTATACGGCAGCCATTGCAATCGACGATCCAGTAAACACGAGTTACCTCGCAACGTATCTGTCGGCTGCGGGCGTCACCCAAACGGGTACGGTGACGAACGAAGCCGTCAACGGCGGCGGCAGCGGTGACGACGCTGAAACGGATCTGGACGTACAGACCATCTCCGGATTGGCGCCGGGCGCGAACATCATCGTCTACGATATGGGTTCGCTCACCGATCAGAACATCGAGGACACGTACAATCAGGTGCTGACCGACGGGAAAGCGACGGCGGTTAACTCGTCGTTCGGCGGCTGCGAATCGAGCGACGTTCCGTTTGCCGATTCCACGAACTCGATTGCGGAGCAAGGCGCTGCCGAAGGCGTTGAGTTCTCCGCCTCGAGCGGCGACTCGGGAAGCAACGAGTGCGACGGCAGCAAGGGCGTCAGCGCCCCGGCCGGCGGCCCCTACTTCTCGTCGATCGGCGGAATCGACTTCACCGACACCAGCGGCGGCGTTCTCGAGACGGTGACGATGGGCAGTGTGGACGGTTACTCGGGCGGCGGCGGCGTCTCGACGGTCTTCGCGCTTCCCAGCTATCAAAGCGGTATTGCGGGGATGATAACGTCGGGTCGCAACCAGCCCGATATCTCGCTGCCGTTCTTTCCCGTAGCTGTCTATACGGGCGGCAGTTGGGGCGAGTACCTAGGAACGTCGTGGTCTTCGCCAGCTTCGGTCGCAATGGTCATTGAAGCCAATCAACTCCACTCCACGAAGCTGGGCTGGATCGATCCGACGATCTATAGCTTGTTCGGTTCGACCGGTTATAGCGATTACTACACGCCGTGCACGTCCGGCAGCAATGGTGCGTACTCGTGCAGCGCCACGGAGTATAACCAAGCCGCTGGAATCGGAGCTCCAAAGGCCTGGTCCTTGGCCAACGCTCTCTAGAGCTCTCGGACGGTCGTGATCGGAAGCGGGGTGTGCTGATGCATACCCCGCTTGTTCGACCCTCGCACACGGCACTTAATCGAACCGAGGTTTGCAAGATGAGTCGTTCACATTGCACCAGGGATCTCGACCCGGCCAAGCTAGGAGACGTCAAAATCTCGCAAACGCGGGTGAGTGGACGAAAGATCGAGATCCCGAGTTCCTAGAAAGATTACCGCGTGACGCCACAGGTTCAGTTTCAACTGCCGATCTTCTTCGACATCGGTGCAACGTTCATCTGGGCGATCACCGGAGCGGCCATGGGCGTGCGCCGCGGATACGACTACACGGGAATTTTCGTAATGGCGTTTGTCTCTGCGCTTGGCGGCGGGCTACTGCGTGACGGCATCTTCCTCCAGCACGGGCCGCCGGTCGCGGTGCGCGGCCCGACGTATCTGATCACGGTATTGGTGGGCGCGATCGCCGGGGGCGCAATCGGCGTCTGGGCCGGCGGCCGAAAGCCGACGCTTCTTTGGCGAACTCTCTCGCACAGCGTCGACGCACTAGGCCTGGGAGCATATGCATGCGTGGGCGCTCAAATGTCGCTTGAGATGGGGCTGGGTGCTCCATCGGCCGTCTTCATCGGCGTCGTCAACGGCTGTGGGGGAGGCCTCCTTCGCGACGTTTTGACCAACACGATTTGGATGTTGCCGGGTCAGCTGCTCGCAATCGCCGCGCTGATCGGTACCATCGTTTTCGTTGGGCTAGAGGACCTGACGAGCCTCGGTGCAACGAACTCCGCCTGGATCGCCATTGGTTTGACGTTTGTGATCCGCATGTTAGCGGTGCGCTACAACTGGCGGACGCGGGCGCTTCGCCCTCCGCCGGCGTAAGCCAGCTTCATACTTTCTTAACACATTGACGCTAGAGTCGCAACGTCCACCGGCCACCTCGGAAAGTGGCGCAATCCGTTCAACATCGTTTAAGGAGTAACATGCAGTCTGCCAAATGGTCACTTCGATCCCTTGCAGCCATCGCCGTCGCCGGCATGCTCGCCGGATGCGCCGGCGGCGCGTCTATGCCTGCGGCATCGACGAACGCTCTGTCCTCAATGGCATCGCGGGCGCCGTTCTCGAGCGCTTCGATTCAACCCGCTAAATGCAAATCCGATCACGGCGTATCGGTGAATCCCTGCTCGATCAACTTGTCGCTCTCCAATCCCGACGAAAACGTAACGACGAAGGGCCCGAACGGGGGCACCTTCAGCTTCAACGATAAGACGTGCGTCAAGGACGACATCGCAACGATTAGCGGCTCGGGTAACAGCTACAACGCGGATTGGGGCTCAAAATCAGGGTCCTGCACCGCAGTCTTTACCGATAAGGATTCCGCAGGCAAGAAAATCGGCACGGCTAAGCTCAAAATCACGAATAAAGCCTAGCGGACGGCGTAAACGAACGGAACGTGATCGGGCGTCATGATTCGCGCGATATCGCGGACCATGACGCTCGCTACGCCCTCGACCGGTTCGGAGGCCTGATAGTTTATCCACGCTACGATCGTGATGCCCGTCGCCGGCGAGTAGTAGTCTGCGGTGTTGTAACCCGGAAGCGCGCCGGTGTAGCCATACCAACCTGCACTGCAAGTGATACCCAGACCAAAGGACGTGTTGCCTAAGAACGGTATGCACTCGATGAGGTCGCGGTAGGTTTTCGATCCGCTCGCCTTGCCGGTGGCGTACAATTTGACCCAACGCCGGATGTCATTCATATTGGATATCATCGCGCCGGCCGATCCCGTGAACGCAACGGGGATCGTGTTGCTCACGTCCACCCAGTCGCGTTGTTTGTCGAGTTCATAGCCGCGTGTCCAAGGGTTGCGCATCTCCTGGGTTTGCGGATATATTGTCTGCGTTAATCCGAACGGCTCGAGCAGCCGCCTTCGGATCTGGTTTCCGACGCTATCTTTGGTTATGTCCTCGATGATGAGTCCAAGAAGCAAGTAGTTGGTATTACTGTACCGGTAGCGTTTGCCGGGCGCAAAGTAAGGCTTCTGCCGCACCGCCCATGCGACCAGTACGCGCGGGTCGAAATTTTTCGGGACCTTCATGTCCAACCGCCCGAACTGCGGCGTGGCGTAAGCCTCAAAAAGACCGCTCCGCATATCGCACAGCTCCCGCACGCTGATATTCTTGGCGTTGGGTATGTCGACGCCCAACGAGAAGCGGCTTAGCGGGTCGTCGAGGCCGAGCTTCTTTTCGGCTACCAATTGGAGCAGAACGGCGATGACAAACGTCTTGGTATTGCTGCCGATGCGGAAATGATCGGCCGGCGTAAGAAGCACTTTCTTTTCAAGATCGGCGTAGCCAAACGCGCGTATGAAACTGCCTCCTTTGCCGTCCCAGACGCCGATAAGAGTCGCCGGTACCGGCGTGCGTCCCCCGAAACGCCGGCGATCCTTTTCGACGGCTGCAACGATTGCGGATTGCACGGAACGACTCGCCGACGAGCCTCCCTCCTCTGCGGAACCCCCGCTTGGACTTGGGAGAACGACGCCAAGAATTAATGCGGCAAACAGCGCGCGAAATGCCATGCCTCCCTATTCGACCGCCGTGGAGGCGAGCGCCTGGCGCCGCGCGAACCGCGACGGAGGCCGCGTAGACATGAATGAGAGCAGTCGCCTCGCCGCACTTGGCTACCGTCAGGAACTTTCGAGAGTCCTTTCACTCTTCGATAATTTCGCAGTAGCATTCAGCTACTTAAGCCCGATGGTCGGCGTATACTCGCTCTATACCCTGGGTCTCGGCACGGGCGGGCCGCGTTACATCTGGACGATCCCAATCGTCGTCGCTCTGATGATACCGGTCGCGTTGGTTTTTGGCGAACTGGCCAGCGAGTACCCGCTCTCCGGTGCGCTCTACCAATACGGCAAGTACAACGTGGGACCGCGCTATGGATGGTTCGTGGGCTGGATCTACGGTTTCGCGCTTCTTGCGACGGTGGCTTCCGTCGATTCCGGCGCCGTCGGCTACATCACGTCGCTGTCGAATATCTGGTTTCGGACGCATCTCGATCCCGCTAGTCACGTGACGATCTTCGTTATCACCGGGGCAATCATCGTGCTGTCCGCGATCGCCAACTCCGTCGGGGCCAAGATCATGGGGCGCGTCGCGCGCTTTGGCGTTTATGTTGAGACTATTGGCACGTTTGGCGTCTTCGCCGCGCTCGCCATTTACGGCTTTGCGCAACACTGGAGCTTTATTTTTTCAACACAGAACGTGGAACACTTAAAGAGCAACCCACTGAACCTCAACTTCGGCGGCCATTGGTGGACCGGCGCCGCGGTGGTAGCCGTTCTTGCCAACGTCTATATCTTTTTCGGCTTCGAATCCGCCGGTGACATCTCCGAAGAGACGCTCGACGCAGGGCGCCAGGTTCCCAAGGCCATGCGCAATGCGCTCCTCTATGGCGGCATCGCCTCGTTCGTTCTAGTACTCGGCCTGCTGCTCGCGACGCCGGCGAGCGGCATCCGCAGCGCCGTCTCGGGTGGCGTCAGCAGCGTTCTCGCCGTCCTGCCGAGTTGGCTGGCGAACTTCTTCCTGGTCATGATCGTCGTTGCGTTCTTTAGTTGCGGGACGGCCGTTCAGGGCGCCGGCGCCCGCGTCGCCTTCGCGCTCGCCCGCGACGGAGCGCTGCCTCTAAGCGAAAAGATTCGAACGATTTCACAACGCCATCACACTCCGGTCAACGCGATCTTGGTCGGAACGATCGTTCCATTCCTTTTCTTACTACTCGTGCTGATAAACCCCAGTAAGCCGGTTCACATCCTCTGGTTCGACTACCCGGCCAACGTCAATGCGCTCTACGCGTTGGTCTCGTTCGCCACTTCGGGTATCTACCTCGCCTTCTTCCTGACGGTGTTCGGCGCGCTCGTTGCACGCCGCCGCGGATGGCGGCCGAGCGGAGTCTACAGACTGGGTCGCTGGGGTCTGCCGATCACAATTGCGGGCGCTCTTTATTTGTTGCTCATGCTGATTAACATCGTCTGGCCGAGTTCGCTTTCTAGCGGTCGCGCGATCTTCAACTATGGCTGGGTCACGCTCGGAGTGATGGTTATCATCGTGGCAGCCGGCGCGATCTTCGAGGCGATCGCACGCCCCGGCCGCAGTTAGCGAGGCGATCGCGCCACGCTGGCCGTTACGTCGTGCACGGGCGGCTCGGGCAGCACAACGACGGCCTCGCCTCGACCCTGCCGTCATGGCTTTCGCCGGCCGCGGGCCGCGTCGATAGCGAATGACGCTGGGCCGGCGGTTGCACGCAGGGAGGATTTATGAGACAATCCTGCCTGTCTTCAAATCGGCACGAATCCTGGTTTTTTTAATCCCTTCCGTCGGGCGCCACGCTCCGTCATTCGAGAGACTTGGCGCTCCTGAAAAGAGTATGTCCAATCGCTATTCGCAATAGAACCCGCAGGACCGGCCCTCGCGTAGCAAAGCCGAGCGCTCCCCAAAACACCAAGGAAGCTCCGCTCGAGGTGTTCGGCAGCATCAAACAGGTTTTTCCCAGCACGACGTTTTCGGTCGAACTGGATAACGGCCACGTGATCCTGGCACATATAGCCGGACGCTTGCGCCGTCACCGTATCAAGATTCTTCCCGGAGACCGCGTGGAGATTGAAGTTTCGCCCTACGACTTAACCAAAGGCCGGATCGTCTACCGTTATCGCGCCGGAGAAGAGCGCCGGATCCCGCAAAGATCCGGAACGCTGCCTTAGTATCTCGACGAAAGCTTAAAGCGGCCGGACGTGCAGATCTCGATGATCTGCTCGTTGCTCAGCCGTTGGAACGTCTTCGTGGCGTACTCGAAGGGCTCGCCGGCATTGGTTGCGTCGTAGCGAGCTTGCGCACCAGGGTTCAGTTGCGGACGCTGTTGTACCGTCTGTTTCTTGAAATTGACGCGATAGGCCAGCTCTTTTCCGAACAGCACGACCTCCCCGCGCGCGTTGGCATAGCCTCCGAAGACCGGCTCCGAAAGCTCCGAAAGGTTGCGGCCGGTGCCATTGGCGCTGATCGAGAGGACGGCGACGGGTGAAAGAATGCTCGGCATGTCAGGTTTTAGACAACCTGTAGCCTCAAAAAGGTTGCATCCCGCCGCTTGCCGCTTTGGCGTCGCCCCCCTAGCACTTGCGCGTGAGGTTGTAGCCCGGGCCAGACAGGTGTTTTCCGTCAGGCGAGAGTTTCAGCGTGTGATTGCCGTAATAAGTGAGCGTCACGGTCGAACCGTCGATGATCCAGTTGCCGGAGACGCCCTCGTTGTCGGTGAGGTCGCCGTTAAGCTGCATATTGAATGTCAGCTTCGGATCGTTGTCCGAGCCCCAGTTGCCGACGAGATTGGTGGTGGCGCACCCCGTCGGGATCGGCGTTGCGGTTGGCATCGCGGCTAATGGTGTTATTGGACCGCCGTAGAATTTGTGTGCGATGTCCAGGCAGAGCGCATTTGCGCCGTAAGGGTTCGTCGGCAGCTGGACGGCGCAAACAAACGTCACCACGTAGCCTTTGGCGAGCGGATAGCAGCGGACGGTCGCACCAGATGAGGCAGCGCCGGTCGCAATGTTCTGTCCCATGGCGAACCACTCGCCGCTGCCCGGCGACGATTCGGCTGCGCCGGGCAAGTAAGTCTCCAACGCGGCCTTCGCCTTTGCGCTGCAATCACTCAACGAGCCGGTGTCGCTGATGTGTCGAATTCCCGCCGAAAGGTCGACGGAGGCAATCGCTGGCGTATGCGACAGCGAGCCGAGGAAGAGCGCTACGGCAAATAGCCAGAGTCCAGGCTTAACGTTCAAAACTATCGCGCTCCTGCGTCAAACGCCGTCGCCAGTTTCGTGCAAAGCGCGGTGGCACTATCGACACTGGGAGGCACCTGAGCCGCGCACGTAAAGGTTGCAAGGTAGGCGCCCGCGAGCGGATAGCAGTTAATGGCGGCCGCCGCCGTCGAGCCGTTCGCCGAATCGGGCGCGGCGAATGCTAGCCACTCGCCGGTATCGCCGCCGAGCTCGACGGCGTTTTGCAGCACCGCATCCAGCGCGCTTTTTGCGGCGTTATTACAGGCGCTTACCGGCTGACTCTGGACGACCTTGGCAGCGCCCACGTTCATGTCGAGCGCCGCAGGCGCCCGCGTGGAGAGCGAGCCAAAGGCGACGACGAGGCCCCCGGCTAACAGCGCGACACGACGGCGAGAGATTCTCGTCACGGTAAACCTCCTCGAGCGAGGGCGTTAGACGGGGGAGACGAACGTTCCCTTCTCGCAACGTACGGGCGCGGACTCTTGTGACGGACGGAGATTTGTGATGGGAACGTCAAGAAAGAAAATCGACGCCATTTACGAGCTGCGTACGGCAGCCGAAAACAAGGCGTTCGCAGAAAAAGCGCTCGAAGACGAGCCGCTCGCCGAACGTCGCGACCAGTTGCTTCACGCCCAAATAAAGCTTGAAGAGAAAACGATTGAGGCAATTGAAATCTGGNNAAATCTGCCACGACTGCGGCCGGACCCATTCGTCCGACGAGGCTCACGAGAAGAGTACGCCTTAACGGGGCGATCCGGACGGCAGATTTTTGAAGAGCCGCAGCCCGGTGCCTCCGTCCATGAACTCGATTCCGTCAACGACTTCGTGCATGATGAAGAGGCCGTATCCGCGAGGCGCTCCTTGTGGCGGAGCGTTGACGCACCGCGGCGGAGTGAAGCCCCGCCCTTGGTGCCGTATTTCGGCGACGAGCCGCGCGCCGTCCAACCAGCACTCCACCGACAGCGTCGGGCCGCCTCCGTGTTCGACGCAGTTAGCCAGTGCCTCACCGGCTCCGAGCTCGAAGCCGATCAGATCGTCTCCGGAGAGCCAGCTCGCGGCAAACTCCGCGACGAGCGCGCGCGCTTGCCTCGCGCCGGCCGCTGAGCACGGAAAAGACCGGCTAAACTTTGGAGTGCGGCTCATGAGTGGGACCTTAGTCCGGCGGTCGAATTCCTGGTCCCTGGCGAAGCGCCGCAGCCCCGATACCGGCGACCTTGCGTAGGGTCTGGACATCGGTAATGAGCGCCGCTCCCAACGCGTCTTTCGGCGGGCAAGTAAGATCCGGTGAAACCCATTGCTGCCACGTGATGCGCAGCGTCGACCCGAACGACGCGCTCTTCACGCACGGCGCGCTCGTCGCGTTGCCCTTTCGCGCGGCCGCGAGATCTGCGAAAAAGCGCTCGACTGTGGCTTGCGGAACGGTAAATGGCTTCGGGCTTGACGATCCAGTTGAAACGGAGGCAGAACCGTCCGACCGTACCTCGATTCGATATCCCAGCGTGTTCGTCGAGCCGGAATCGACGATGACCGCGCTATCGAGCGGCACCGCACCTATTAGAAAGACGGCGTAGGCCGTGAAAATTAGTGATACAATTCGATCGACTGCCGGCTTCACGAGAACCTCCAACCACCTGACTGACGAGAACGCGGTTGCGTTGCTTTCGCACGACGCGCTGCGATGCCTCGTTCGCACNNCTTCGTCGCGCGCCGGCGCATCACCGGGAGCAAACCGAGCGACGCGCTGCTCGTTGAAGCGAGCGCGCAAGTCCGAGCATATTTCGCGCGCGGCCTGCGTCGTTTTGATTTACCCTTCTTTCTCGACGGGACACCGCTGCAGATGGCAGCCTGGCGCGCAGTCGCATCGCTTTGCTTCGGAGAGTTCGTTTCGTATGCCGACGTGGCGCGCGCGATCGGGCGTCCCGGAGCGCATCGGGGCGTTGCCGCGGCCATGGGCGCGACGCCGCTCGCGCTTTTCATTCCGGCTCACCGCGTGATCGGCTCGGACGGGCGAATCAAGGGAGCGGATCCGAAATCGCTACGAGCCCGCCTCGCCGCTTTCGAGCGCGCTCAGCGAGTCAGTACATCCCCATAGCGCGCATTCTCGAGCGTCTCTTCTAAGAACGCTGCTTGATAGGCGAGGATATCTCGGACGAACGGAAATTGCGGATGGCGACGCTCCGCCGTCGTCCGGTAACGATCGCCGTCGCGCCGCAAGATCTTCCAGTGCACCATCAGCGATAGTGCGGCCCTAACCCTGCGCCGAGCGTGGTGCCGCAGCTCCGGATCGACGAAAATCCCTTGCGCCAGACTCGCGATGCGTTCTTCGACCGCAGCGCAAGCTTCGTCCACCGTGAAAGCTTCGTCGCGACGGTGCAGCCATGCACCGAGGAGCTGACTGGTCACGACCGGCCGAATTGCTGCCAACTTAGGAAGCATCGGCGCACCGTCTAGGGGGACCACGCGGTAAAGCATCGACAGACGTCGTGAAACGAACGGGTCGTAGCTGACACCGATCAGATAGATCGTTGCGAGGGGAGCCAAACGATCGACGGCACCGCGCATGGGCCGGAGGCGCCCGTCGTACGAGTAGTGTCCCTCGGGGGTGAGATAGAACGTGCCTCCGCGACGAACGACATCTTCCAGAAGCGCCAGATCCTTTTCGAGGTTGTCGCGGGTTTCGTCGAGGATTTCGCGCCGATAGGGTTCGCGCACCGTTGAGAGTTTTACGACGGCGCGCGCACGGTCAAAAAACTCGCTGCGCCAAAGATCGCCACTCTTCGTTTCGAGGGGAAACCGGGAGGCCACCGAATCGTCGAAGATCTCGCCGATCAAGAGTGCGCCATGCCGCCGATGCACGGCCCAAGCAAAAGCAGCCAGCGCCCGCGCACCCAGCTCGTTTTCGAGCGGTAGTAGTCCGAGAGTCATAAAGAGCGGTCCGGCGTTGACTGCACGCAGGGCGAACCGCAGCCACGGGAGACGGTCTGCAAAGAAGCCCGGCTCGTACATACGGCGCGAGCTCGCCGTAAATATCGGATGCCGCCAAGAACCGCTCTCGACCGTCGTCGACGAGACGATCGCCGGCGATTCGAAATCGTGCTGATGGTTGGCCACGATCAGAGTCGGACCGCGTCGCCGCGGGAGCCTCCCCCAGCGGCGCACGCGATAGGCGAGGTGATCCCACACGTAGTTCGACGTAACGGCCGCGAATCGCAGCGGCCAGCCCCATAGCGAAGAAAGCGGCCGGCGCCCGACGCGCAACACCGACAGCGCCGCCAGCGCAAAGCTAAAGCCGGAGAGTCCGAAGACCGCCTGGTAGCCGGCGCGAGTTCCGCCGAACAGACCGATCAGCCAACCTCCGACCAACGGAGCGGCAATGTTGGGTAGGCTCGTCGCGATTCCCCAAAGACCAAGGTCGCGTCCGACGTCGCGCATCTTCGGGATTGCGTCCATCGCAAGGGCCCAGCCGCTCGACATCACGCCGCCGAACCCGATACCGAATAGCAGTGCGAACGGAAGCATCCACGCCAGAACCGGCGCGAGCGCAAATCCAATCGTCGCCGTGGACATCAACGCAATCGCCAACGCGGTAACGATCTTGCGGGGAACGCGATCGGAGAGCAAACCAAGATAGAGACTGGAGATGACGGCGCCTACGATGGTGCAAAACGCATACAAAGCCGTTCCGGCCGAAGGGTTGCCGATCTTTTGGACGTCCCGGAAGAAAAAGAGCACGAACGTTTGTAGCATCGTCAATCCAAAAAAAACCAGCACGCGGGCAACAAAGACGATGGCGAAATCGTGCCAATCGCGAACGCGAGCGTGCTCCTCTCCGTCGTACGTTCCTTCGCCGATACCCAACAGGGTGAGTCCTCCCGCGGCCATGACGATGGCGGTGGCCATGAAACTCAGCGAAGGATTGGGCATCGAGCCGGCAATGGCAAAGCCGAGCACACTGCCGACCAACGTGCTGGCGCCGCGCACGCCCGATACGACACCCCAGTTCCGTCGGGGCACGGATTCGGGAAGCAATACCTGGTAGGCGCTCAGCGCGACGTTCGCTCCCAGCGTCGCGACGATCAGCAGAACTGCGAACCATGCCAGCGTATGCACGTACGAGAGCGCGGCCAACGCACCAACGTCGATCGCAACGCCTGCACCGACGAAGGCGCGGCGCGAACCGCCTCGGCGCCTTAACGCGTCGGAAAACCATCCGGCGAAGAGCGGCACGACCGCCGTCGCGAGCGCGACGGTGCTGGCGAGCACCGCGAGTACGAAGACGTGATTCTCCGGCGCCAGCTGGATCGTCGTGGCCGGTACCGCGATTGCCATCAACGCGGTGTCTTGAACGGTCAGCGGGATCCAGAGCGCGTTAAGCATGACCCAGCCGCCGATTTCGCGCAGATTGGTCCTCGTGATGCGGTTAATCAGGTGTTCCTTAAGCGCTTTATTGTTTGACGGCGTCGATCAGTACGATTCCGCGACCGCCAAAATCCTGCAGCTCATTGATGGCGGCGATGGCCGCACCGACCGGCGTATCCGGATTGGTGACGTCGTCGAGCGAAAGACCGGTCTGTCTCTTGATTTGCGCATCGATGGGATCGCGAAAGATTTTCGGCGCGTATTTGAGCCGGCCGATCAACTGGAGCACCGAGCCGGCTTTATCGTTGAGCACTTGGGGATCGACCACCATGACGACCACGCCGTGACGTTTGCCGGTTTCCATGTTCGTGAAGGCTTGAAAATCCAAGCCGAGCTGACGCGTGTGCGTGCGCACCGAGTCGATACCGTTTCCCGTAACCGCGACCGCATAGCCCGCCGGCGGATGGGCGCTCAGATCTCCGAGCCACGCCTCGAGGGCCGGCATGAACGCTTGGGTTCCCGCAACGACATCGTGGCCATCGTAAGTGCCGGCTCCTTGCGCGAAAACGGCATGATCGGCGATCCCCGGCGCTGCCGTGATCGTGCGATGCCATTGGTGCGCCGAAAGCACGTTAGCGCCATCGAAGAGCGGAAAAGCAATCGGGTCGCCGGAAGGGCCCCCTGCCGAGCCATGAGTGCCGCCCGAGCACGCGGTCAGTACGGCCGCAAGCACGGCGAAACACGAACGCTTCATCGNNATCATCCATCAGGTTTACGAGCTGTGGTTCAAACAGATCTTGCACGAGCTGGACGCCGCCATGCTCGCGCTCGACCGTGACGACGCACCCTCGGCCGCCAAGCGGTTTCGCCGCATACACACGATCCAGCGACTGCTCGAACAGCAAATCGACATCTTGGAGACGATGGCGCCACAGGAGTTCAATCAGTTTCGAGACCATCTCCATCCGGCCAGCGGCTTTCAATCGGTGCAGTTCCGCGAGCTCGAGTTCGCTTGCGGTGTGCGCCGCACGGAGGTCCTGCAGTGGATCGAACTCGACGACGCGCAGCGCGTCCGCCTCGAGGGCCGCGCCGATTCGCCATCGCTGTACGATCGCGTCAAAGCGCTACTCGCGCGCCGCGGTTTCGCCGTCGCGACGTCGCCGGAGCTGGTCGAAAGCGTGCGGCAAATCTATGCGAACGAAACGGCGCATTACGATCTGTATCGCTTGCTCGAGGACCTGATCGAATTCGATGAGCGGTTCTTACTTTGGCGTTGCCGTCACGTGCTCATGGTGGAGCGCATGATCGGCCAGCGGCCCGGAACCGGCGGCTCGTTGGGCGCCCAATACCTCCAGAAAACGTTACAGCATCGCTTTTTCCCCGAACTGTGGGAAGCGCGCACCGGTCTCGGCGAGGGAAGCTACGGATGAAGCAGTGGCGCGAGCAGTTTCCGATTCTGGCAGACTCCACCTATCTCGTCAGTCATTCGATGGGAGCGGCGCCGCTTGGGGCCAGAGAGTCGCTGAAAGCATATTGGGATGAGTGGGCGAGCGACGGTCCGGAGGCTTGGGAGCGATGGCTGCCCCGCATCGGCGAAATCGCCGACGGCATCGGTGCAATCATCGGCGCTCCGCCCGGCTCCGTCTTCCTCGGGCCGAACGTTTCGGTGCTGCAAGCCGCAATCGGAAGCTGTATCGACTTTAGCGGCGATCGCAACGAAGTCGTCTACGAGTCGTTGCAGTTTCCTTCGCTCACCTACGTTTGGCGCGAATGGGAGCGTTANNAGAATCGTCGAAACGATCACCGAAAAGACGGCGCTTGCCGTACTCTCGCATGCCTACTACGTCTCCGGCGCACTCGCCGACGTTCGGGCGATTCAGAAGCGTTGCCGGGAGGTCGGCGCGCTGCTTTGCGTGGACGCCTACCAGACGACGGGGATCCTTCCATACGACGTGACACAATGGGATTTAGACATCGTAACGGGCGGATCGCACAAGTGGCTTTGCGGCGGCCCGGGCTGCGGATGGATTTACGTCAAACCCTCGTTAGCGCGCGAGCTGTGTCCCGCCGTTACCGGGTGGATGGCGCACGAGCGTCCGTTCGCGTTTGAACCGTCGCCGATCGTTTACGCCGCATCGATGTACCGCTTCGGCCACGGAACGCCTTCGATTCCAGGATACGTCGCCGCGGCGCCCGGCCACGAAATTATTCGCACGATCGGCGTNNGGAGCGGCGCACCGGCTGGATCGGCATCGATTTCGACGGGGCCGAAACCGCCTGCCGCCAGTTGGTAGCGCAACGCGTCTTTGTGGACTATCGCCCGACCTGCGGCATTCGCCTCAGTCCGCACTTCTACACCGGCGACGACGAAATCGAGGCCTTCTTCGTCGCCTTAGACGGCCTGACTTGATCGGGTCGATGATCGTCGACCACACCAAGATTGGCGCCGCGATCCGGCGCCTTTCGCTTCCAGTTGCCGTGCAGATGCTCGGAGATCAACTGCTCGGAGTCGTCGACACGATCGCAATCGGCAGCTTGGGAATCGTTGCGCTCGCAGGCGCGACCGCGGCGAACACGGTCTCGCTCGCGCTCACCTTCGCCGCCTTTGGCTTGGTCAGCGGCACCGGGATCATTGCGGCACAACGCATCGGAGCACAGGATGTCGAGGGATTCGGCCGCACGCTGCGCGCCGGCGCCATCGCGCCGGTTGCCCTCGGCGCGTGCTGCCTGCTGCTTAGCCTATTCGGCGCCGGCGCGGCGATGCGCGGACTGATCGGCAATTTGCCCAGCGCCCATGCAAGCGCAATCTATCTCATCTTGCGCTGCGCCGCCATCATGCCGATTGCGCTCTCGGCGACGCTGATCGTCGGAATCGGCGCGGCCGGAAATCAGCGCCTCGGCGTGCTGGTGCTGGTCGTGGTGAACCTCATCCACATTCCGCTGTTGCTGATGCTTGGACTCGGCTGGTGGACGCATCATCCCTTCGGCATCGTGGGCGCCGGCGTCTCGTCGTTGCTCTCCGAAACGATCGCCGCCGCATTCGCCATCGCGTACGTCACGCGATGCCCGCAGTACCGCGTTTTCGAAGAGCTCGGGGTTTCGTGGCCGCTGGCGCTGCGCTGCGCTCGACTGGGCCTTCCCGAAGCGGTCTTCCTGCTAGGCGCGCTCTCTCCCGACATCTTTATCGTCGCAATGCTCGCCCCGCTGGGTGCGATCTTCGTTGCAGCCTTTCGCGCGCTCAACGTCGTGTCCGACCTCACCTTCATCGTGCCAAGCCCACTACAAAGCGCGGCGCAGATTGTGATCGGCCAACGCTTGGGCGCGGGCGATCCGCTGGGCGCGCGCTGGTTTCTCGAGCGGGCGCANNCTCGATGCCGCGGCGGCCACGCTCGCCGCGCTGCCGCTGGCGCTCCACATGGTCACGCTTCCCCTCAAAGGGTGGGCCATGATTTCCCTGGCGCCGATTCGCGCCTCCGGCGACACGCGTTTCTCAATGACGGTAGGCCTGGTCTGCGGCGCGCTCGTCATTCCCCTCTCGTGGCTCGGCATCGAGCGGCTGCACCTTGGGCTCTATAGCGTTCCGATGGGCTGGATCGCGGCTTGGACTACACGCGCGCTGCTTACGCAGTGGAAGCTGCGCGACGGCGCATGGATGCGGCGGGCCCCGCTGGCGGCGTAGGAGCCTGTAGGGCTATGGCCGTTTTCGGATCCGTCGCCGTATTTTGTTCGAAGACGAGGCGCGATGAGGGAGCGAAGCCGTAGCTTCGTGACCGAAGAGCAACGAA
>PKWF01000262.1 GCA_003133185.1 Vulcanimicrobiota bacterium
CAGAAAGGATGGCGCGTAGTAGACCAGATTGGGGTCGATCGTGCTGCCCAGCGTCGCGGCGTTGGTGCCCAGCGTACCTAGCGTGTTGGCGGCCGCCCCGGGGACGCCGTACTGATACGCTCTACGCAACCCGATGAAGCCCATGTAGTTCGAGAACCGCTGCGATGGATCGGCCCAGCCCCACTCCAGCCCGAGCTGATGCAAATACGGAAAGAGCTGCCCCTCGACGTCGATGTGGAAATAGCTTGGGTAGGTGCCGTGCTTGGCGGTGAAGAGCACCAGGCCGGTGCCGCTGTCGCCGTGCGTCGCATCGCCGCCGCCGGGAATGAGCTGCACGCTCCCGACGCCGTTGAGCAGGCCGAAGTTGGAAATATTCTGCAGCGTGTTCTGCAGATTGGCCGTGGGCGCAGTGTAGTCGATCCCTTCGAACTCGTAGGCAGCCTCGAACGCGAAACCGCCGCGAATCGAGACCGTACCGGACTTGTCGATCGTTACGCTGGGAATGCTGCGCAACAGCGTATTCTCATCGGTGTTAAAGCTTTTGCCCTGCACCATATCGATCTGCGCGCCCGTCACTGTGTAGGTGTCGATCGTCATGCCACGCTGAAAAGCGCTCCCGGCCGAGCGTGCGTGCGTCGTAGCGATCACCTTGAGCGTGCGCGAGAGCGGCACGTTGATGGCTTGCTGCGACCCGTTGAGAACCACCACCGAGATCGAGTACGAGGCGTAGCCGCTCTTGAGAAACGAAAGTGAGTACGTATCGGGCAAAACGCTCAAGAAGCGGTAAGCTCCGTGGGCGTCGGTCGTCGTGTGATAGGTCGCACTGGGAGACTTCGCGATCACTTGCACGCCCGCGACAGCTACCCGAGTCTTGTCGTCGCTGACCCTTCCCGATATGATGCCGGCCGTCTCGGCCAGTGCCGCCGCACTCGTGGCGGCAACGCACAGAAAGGAGACGACGAGAACGAAGCTACGGCGCAAGGAAGAGATGCTCGTGCGCGGTACAGTTCGATGCGCTGTCCAGACATGGGAGCGTAATAACCGGTTTGGCGCCGCCGCCCAGCGGCAAGCCGAAGACTTCGAGTTCTCCGCTGGTCTCTTGAAGTGTGTAGATAAGCTCGCGTGGCGGGTCGGCAATCAGCGCGCCGACCACCGTGTTCACGTGCTCGTTGGGGATAAGTCCTTTCGTCGGCTGGAGCGGTTCGTTAAACTGGCTCATCACGTCAACCGGCGGCGAAGGTGGCGAACCAGGTTTGGGCGTCCGCAGTGGGCCGACGTACTGTCCCAATAAAAGGTCGGCTGGATTCTTGGCCGTCGGCAAGTATTGGCTCGAATCTACGAAGTCGGCTTGGTCCAAGTTGAGCCCGGTTGTCCCGGGCGGCTTGGCATAGGGGAAACCAATCTTGAAGAGCCGCGAGTTCCCAGCCCCGTAGGTCGCGTAAACGTAGAGTGTCGCGCTCACGTCGAAACGCCCCTCGCCCAAGCTGGTATATCCCGCCGCCTTTGAGCCGGGCTGACCGAAGCCGATCGTGACCGAGGCCTGCATGTTCCTCGAAAACGGCGTCCTTAGCTCCGAGATCTCCGCGCCGATATTATTNNTGAACAGCCAGAGGTTGTCGTTTGGGTCGTACTCCGTGTCGACGAGGTCGGCGTTTCCGCTCGGGTTAATCTCGGTAATCGCCGGCGTCAGCGGAATCGAAAGATCGACGTGCGATCGTTCGAAAGAGACGATCGGCGCGTGGAAGATGCGAATCTCGGTGGAACTGGAGACTGCGACGTCGCCGTACGGGCCCACGGCGATTGCCGGCGTGAATCCCAAACCGGGCCACTCGGCCAGCGTTCGCTCCGGTTTAGAATCGGCATGCAGCGGCAGCGCATACGCGTAGAACGTTCCATTGTGATCGATGTAGAGCCATTTCGCAGGCGGCGTCGGATTGGGGGGCCCCTGTGGTGGCGAGGTAATCGGCGCGGGACCGCTCGACCCGCAACCCGATACGACGAGAATCGCCGCGCCGACCGCAACGACCAATGCAAAGACGGTTGAGATTTTCATCGATCGAGGCTCCCGAAAACCGGGCCGCCGGTGCTTGCGGCATCGAAGAGAAAGAGCGAGAAGCGCGACGCATTGTGAAACGGCAAGACGTTGTGTTTGTCGAACGTATCGACACTTCGCAAAGTCAGGTCACCGCAGGGGACCGGCGGCGAACCGCACGTAAACGCTTTCTTTCCTTTGCCGGTGTATCCGCCAAAGTTTGAAACGCCCGCGCCCAGCGAGACCGTGACGACGTTACCGAGCTTCGCGCTCCCCAATTGTTTAAAACCTTTGTGGCTCGAAGCGGCGAAGCTGCCGAAATCGGCACTGGGGACGGAGGGCGACGCCTCATAGAGCGACAGCTGGACGTCTCCTTTCGAGCTCGCCGGTTCTTCGAACGCCAGCACGCTGTACTTCGGATACGCTCCCACTAAGATCAGCGTGTAGTCCTTACCGGCACTCAAGGATGCAGATTTTATGGGCCCGACGCGATACCCCAGGATATCCAATGCCGTCAGAGAGTGCGCGCCTGGCGTAAGAGATAGAAAGTTCGTCAACGTGCCGTAGTTGAACTCCGAGCTGACGGTCTGGCCGTCGACTTGGAGATAGGCGCTACCGATACTTTGCGGATAGCCGTTGATCAGCGCTTCGAGCTCGGGAGCTCCGTCGGCGAAGCGGACGCGGACCGTGCCGCTCGATACCGGCGGCATCGAACTCGAACTGGAACTCGACCCGCCGCATGCGGTCATCGCAAGCAGNNGCACCAAAGGATGGCCGCGAAACACCCGGCGAGCACGCATGTGCGACCTCCGTAGCGACCAGCTCCGCCATCACGCGAAGCTCCGGAACGGCGGTTGCTTCGAATCGAGATCCGCGAACCGGTGGCCCTGCGATCCAGAGCCCGCCGGAAGGCACGTCCGCCGCGCCGACGGCGCCCAAGCCGCTCGTCGTTAGAAGCCCCAGATTTCCAGGAGCGGCGGAGATCAAACCGTCGGCAAACATTCCGGCGAGCATCGGGTCTTTAAGCATCGCGGGCGCGCCGCCCACACCGGTGCAGTTGACGATCCAATCGGGCCGCACTTCCGCGCGTTTTCCGTCGCGCGAGNNTCTTGATAGCGTTGGCGCACCGCGTCAACTTGTTGCGGTGCGCGATGGCGATGGCGCTCCCAATACGTGCGGAGATGCTTTTCGAAGCGACTCCGCTCGACTGGCGAGAGCCGCCTCCAGATCGCTTCCGCCTCCGGACGTAACGCGTCGACGACGGATCGCCAATCGAAGCCGCGCTGCGCCGCCTTTTTCACATGTAATCGAAAGCTGCGCAGCAGCGCGCGAGCATCTCGAGTATCGAGCGCCGGAATGACGTCGTAGGGCGCGACGTCGGCATGCACGTTGGGAAAACGCCCGTGACGCGACAGAATGTGAACCACACCGCGATGCCCACACGCGTCGAGCGCGACCAACACGTCGAGTGCGGTCAGCCCCGACCCGATCGCTAGGACGTGTCCGCCAACGCGCCGGTAATCGCAGCGCCATGGGTCCTCGATGTATCCGGGATGCAACCGGATTTCGCGAGGCAAGAAGCCGCCGTTGGGGGGAGGATTACCGGTGGCTAAGACCACCGCGCGTGCAACGAACCGAGTGCCGATGCCGGACTCTACGACGTATTCGCCACGGCCGCGCCGCTCGACGCGGCGTACGCGATCCGCAACGTGCGTGAACCGGGGGCGCTCGAAGGTTTGTCGCGCGATCTCATTGACGTACGCACCATAAACGCGCCGCGAGATAAAATCTTGGGGATTGGCTCGCACACCGAGCCAGCGCACGAAATGGCCTGGGTCATCGGGGAAGAGACTCATCATGCCGGCGCGCGTGTTGAGCAGGTGCTCGCCGTGAGGGGTCCCGTATGCGGCGCCTCGGCCGAGCTCGGTTGGCTCGAAAAGCGCGAGCGAGAAGCCCGGCGGGGTGCGGCGAGCCAACTGCGCCGCGACCGCGGTGCCGCTAAAGCCGCCCCCTACGATGACGGCATCCACCTCGATCATGCGAGTCGAGCGGAGCAGGCTGCCGCCGGGCACATACGAACTCGCGGGTGTCGAAGCAACGCCATCCTCTTAACACAAAGTTAATAAAAAGATAACTCTAGTTATTTATCTCAGGCCATTTTCCGAAAATCGGAGCAAGCCCTTTCGGGCTCGAAAAAACTTCGAAATCTTTAATTTTTGGAATCTAAAAGAGTCGGGCGCTATTGCGCCACGCGCGCGAGTGCCGAGATCGAGAGCACCTCATCGTAGGTGCTTCGGACCGTTCGACAGCGCTGCGTCGTCTCGTCGTAGACGGAAAACTCTTTCAACGGCGCCGAATAAATGTGGAGCGAGAGTGCCGGTACGCCCGAGGGCGCACTGACCCGGTGAAGGTCGAAACGGCCCGAGCGCAGATCGAGATCGCCGGCCTCCAGGAGCCGAGAGCCCCGAGCCTCGACGCGTGCGAAGCCGGGACGCTCTCCCGCATCGATGCGCAGGTAGTCGTCCACGAGGAGCTGCCCCTCGAGCACCTGCATCCAGCAGTGCTGACCGCCGTGATCGTGGAGCGGAGAGACGGCTCCGGCTGCCCAGTTGAGCAGGAGCACCTCGAAACGCCCGTCCGCATAAGCGCACGAACGCGTATAGCCGCCCGGACACATAAGAAGCGGCCGGCTGGGTAACCACCCGGAGCCACGCGTTGCGTCGAGTAGTGCCGCCATATCCGAGGCACTCCGCTCAAGGGGTCCCATAAAGCACAGATTGTCGATTAGCGGTTGAAGCATTCGCCCCCAGAGCATAGATTAGTGACTTGAGTCATCTTTTTCAAGGCTTCAACCCGCGCTCCTCCAGTCTCACAAAAAAAAGGCGCGAGTCCCTAACCGGGCCTCCACCGAAGGTCCGGATGGCGGGCGGCGCGGGTCTCGTCCACGCGGCCGACGACGGTGGTAACCGGCGCATCGAGAAGTGCCTGCGGGTCACTCCTCGCTTGCTCGACGATCTCGCGCAACGCCGCGATGAATCCATCGAGCGTCTCCTTCGATTCCGTTTCGGTCGGCTCGATCATCAAGCACTCCGGCACGATGAGCGGAAAGTAGATCGTCGGCGCCATGTAACCGTAGTCCAGCAGAGATTTCGCGAGATCCAGCGCGCGCACGCCGTGATCGCGTTTGAGCGCTTGCGCGGAGGCGACAAACTCATGACGACAGACCTCGACATATGGCGTTTCGAGAAACTCCGAGATTTTGACGCGCAGATAGTTCGCGTTGAGCACCGCGAGCTGCGANNACGGCGTGTGCGAAGTTCGACCAGAACGATCGCATCGGCCCGATCGATTTCGGCCGGTCGAAGTCCAGAGAGAAGGTGAGACGATCGCTCGGCGCGGCGCCCGTTTCGCCGTTCGGCCTCGGGGACGCCACGACGACCGGCGTCGGCAAGTACTCAACGAGGTGCGCGGCCACGCCGAGCGGACCGTGTCCGGCACCGCCGCCGCCGTGCGGAATCGTAAANNGCGATGTCGTCCTCGAAGAGGCCTAGCGTGTTCGGATTGGTCATCATGCAGACGGCCGTATCGGGCCCGAGGATCGCGCGGATCTCTTCCACGCCGACGCGTCCGCGCTCGCTGCTCGGGAGCGAAATCACTTTAAAGCCGCACATTGCGGCCGATGCCGGGTTGGTGCCGTGCGCGGTATCGGGCACGATCACTTTATCGCGCTGCGTTTCGCCGCGATCTTTGAAGTATTTCTTGGCGATGAGCAGCGCGCCGAGCTCGGCGTGGGCGCCAGCCGACGGATTGAGGGAGAACGCCGCCATGCCGAAGAGCGAGCTCAGCGAGCGTTCCAGCTCGTACATCACTTGCAGTGCGCCTTGCGCCAGATCGTCGGGCGTGTACGGATGCAGTTGCGCGAACTCGGGCCGCGTCGCGATCGCATCGTTGACGCGCGGATTGTACTTCATCGTGCACGAGCCCAGCGGGTAGAAGCCGAGGTCGATGCCGAACGTGCGTTGCGAAAGCCGCGTATAATGGCGCACGACGTCGAGCTCGCTGTTATCGGGCAGCGGAAGATCGTCACGCAGCACGGACGCCGGAAGAAAGCTTTCGAGCGGTTTGCCTTCCTCGAGGTAGCGGTTCGCGCGCCCCTCTTGGCCGAGCTCGAAGATCAGGGGCTCGGATGTTCTAGATGTGGGAGTGGACATTGATTGCTCCATCGAGCGCGGCGGCGAGCGCGTTGATGTCGGCGCTCGTGGTGAGCTCCGTGGCGGTCATCAAGATGCACGATTGCAGCTCGGGATACCAGCGGCCGAGATCCACGCCGCCGAGGATTCCAAGCGCTTGCAGCGACGCAAGAACGCCGCCAGCCGGAGCGCCAACGTCCACGACAAACTCATTGAAGAACGGCGCTGCGTATTTGAGCGTGACGCCGTCGACGTTCGCGACCGCGCTGGCCAGCTCGCGGGAGCGCGCGAGATTGAGCGCGGCAGCGTCGCGTAAACCGGCCTTCCCCATGAGCGCGAGATAGATCGTGGCGATCAGCGCGCAGTGCGCCTGGTTCGTGCAGATATTCGAGGTCGCGCGCTCGCGCCGGATGTGCTGTTCGCGCGCCTGCAACGTCAGCACGTATGCGGTGCGGCCGGCGTTATCGACGCTCTTGCCGACGAGCCGGCCCGGAATACGGCGCATGTGTTCCTGCGTCGAAGCGATGAAGCCGGCGTAAGGACCGCCGTACGCCTGGGCGATGCCGAAACTCTGAGCCTCGCCGGCGACGATCTGCGCGCCCCAGGAAGACGGCGGCGCGAACGCCGCGAGCGAGAGCGCCTCCGCCACCACCGCGATCGGAATCGTGCCGCTAGCCTTGACGGCATCGAGCGCGCTTTGCGTTAGCGTGTCGACGATGCCGAAGAAGTTCGGCGATTGCAACGCAACGGCGGCGTACTCGTTGCTTTCGACGGCTTGCGCGAGCGCGGTGAGATCGGTCGTGCCGTTTTCGTCGAACCCAATCTCGTCGACGGATACGTCGAGACCGTCGCAATAGGTGCGCAGCACGGCCCGATAGTTCGGATGGAGCGCGCGTGAGACGAGGATTTTATGACGGTCCGTCGCGCCGAGTGCCATGATAGCGGCTTCGGCCAGCGCCGTGGCTCCGTCATAGACCGAAGCGTTGGCGATGTCCATGCCGGTGAGCAGGCAGATGTAGGTTTGCCACTCGTAGATCGCCTGCAAATAGCCCTGCGAAACTTCGGCTTGGTAGGGCGTGTAGGCCGTGAGAAACTCACCACGCATGGCAAGCGCCGCAATGGCCGGCGGCGCGTAATGGCGATACGAACCCGCGCCCAAGAAGGAGCGATACTCGACGCCCGCGTTCTTTTCGGCGAAGTGATCGAAGCGCCGCTGGATTTGATACTCCGGCAGCGCGGGAACCACGTCTAGCTTCGCTTTGAGCGCGATGTCATTGGGAACGCGCAAAAGGTCGTCGAGCGACTCGATGCCGATTGCGCCGAGCATCTGCTCGACGTCGCGTTTAGTGTGGGGTGCGTACATCGCCGGGAGTCTTTCGCGGCGCCGGCGCCGGTCCCCGGCCCGCGCCGCCGGACGGGCGCCGATTTCGTGAAACCGATTGCGACAATTGCGGTAAGAAACTCCAATGATCGCAGTGCTCGTTGCCGTCGGCATCCTCCTCATCGGAGCAACCGCATCGCTGACGTTGCGGCGCTACGGCGAGCTGCCCGACCGGATCCCCATGCACTTCCGGTTCGATGGTACGGTCACGAACTGCGGCCCCCGGCCGGTGGCGTGGCTGCTGGTTGGGATTCAAATCGTGATCGCGGTTAGCTACGCGCTGACCTCTGCGAGCGCAGCGTCTCATCTCGTCGCGTCGATCCTGGCGGTCTGCGTCATCGCAGTCTGCTGGCGCTCGCAGGTCCTCATCATCTCGGCGGCCCTCAGTGGCGAGAAGCGCGTCGCGATGACCGGATTCTATCTTTTTCTCGCCGCGACGATGACCGTCGGATTTGCCGCCGTACGCTTTACGCCCCCGTAGCGTTATCCGGCGGTGATTTTTTCGTACTCGGCCGGGCCGAGCAGCGACTTCGCTTCGTCCGGATCCGAAAGCCTGAGCTTGAACAGCCAACCGGCGCCGTAGGGCTCGCGGTTGACGGCGGCTGGATCGCCGTCGAGGGTTGTGTTGATCTCTACGACCTTGCCGGACATCGGCGTAAAGAGATCGGAGACCGCTTTGACCGACTCAATGACCCCGACGTTGAAGAACTGCTCGATCTCCGTGCCGGCCTTCGGTAGTTCGACGTAGACGATATCGCCGAGCGACTCTTGCGCGTAGTCGGTGATGCCGATCGTCGCATTCTCACCGTCGAGCCTCACCCACTCGTGTTCTTTGCTGTACAGCAGGTCCTCCGGTTGCGCCAAGACTTCTCCTCTTTCGCTTATTTCGCGCGCTTGTAAAATGGCAGCGGCACGACGGTCGCCTCATGCTTCGTGCCGCGTATCTCGACCTCCAGCCGCGTTCCCTCGGTTGCGGCCGCTTTTTCGACGAGCGCCGTCGCTATGTTCTTGTTGTCGACCGAGGGCGCGATCGAGCCGCTGCGGATCGAGCCGACGAGCCGCCCTTCATGCCAGACCGTGTAACCCTCGCGCGCCGGAACGCGCCCACTCATCACCACACCCGCGATGCGGGAATAGTCGTCGCTTTGGATCTGCCGTTCGAGCGCTTCTTTACCGAGAAACTCCGGCTTGGCGGTCTTGACGGCCCAACTGAGGCCGGCCTGAACCGGTGTGATCGCGTCGGTTAACTCGTGTCCATAGAGCGGCATGCCGGCCTCCAGGCGCAGGACGTCGCGCGCCCCGAGGCCGCAGGCTTCCAGCCCTTCGCTGCGATGGGCCTCGAGCAGCGCGCTCCAGATTCTCGGTGCATCGTTGTTGGAAAGGAAGAGCTCGAAGCCGTCCTCACCGGTGTACCCGGTTCGCGCGATCGTAGCGGGCGCACCGTCAACGTGGCCTTCGCTACAAAAATAGTATTTGAGTTCGTCGAGCTTGACGTCGACGTGCGGCTGGAGCATCGCGACCGAGCGCGGGCCTTGAATCGCAACGAGCGACCATTTGCCATGCTGGTTCTTGAGCTCGACGCCGACCTCGGGGCAATTGGCGTTGAGGTGCTGCCACATCTTATCGGCGTTCGAGGCATTGACGACCAGCAGCCAGCGCTTTTCGAGACGGTAGAAGATCGTATCGTCGTGCGTGCCGCCGCTCCGATTGCAAAACAGGTTGTAACGCGCCTGCATCGGCTTCATCGTCCCAACCGCATTCGTGGTTAGGGTGTCTGCCCAGCGCGCGACCATATCGCCGGTGAGCCAGAACTGGCCCATGTGCGAGAGGTCGAAGAGTCCGGCGCGGTGACGCACGGCATCGTGTTCCCGCAAGATGCTCGAATACTGCACCGGCATCTCGAAACCACCGAAGGGAACCAGCTTCGCGCCGGCGCGGACGTGTTCGGCGTGGAGCGCCGTGCGTTTATTCAATGGCGGCCTACGACGTGAAGTGGCCGGACTTTGGAGGTTTTTCGGTAGGGTAGCTGTTGAGGAAGTCGAGCGTGGCATGGGCCACGATCTCGGTGCCGCTGCGTACGTAGACTTCGCCATAAACGATGCGGCGGCCGCCGCGCAACACGCGCGCTTCGGCGATCAGATCGTGCGGCGGGCCGGCCGGCGCGAGAAAGTTGCACTGCAGTGCGATCGTCGTAGTGTCTTGATCGCGGCCATAAATCGACGCGAGTGCGACGTAGAAGACCGTGTCGCAGAGGCTGACGATCGCGCCGCCATGGACGGCACCCGTGCCGTTGGTGATCTCCCTGCGGTAGGGCATGCGCATTACCGCTTTGCCGTGCTCGACGCTTTCGAGCCTCAGATCGAGGAGCGCAACGAAGTTGCTCTTCTCCTTCTCCCAGGCGCGCGGCGCGCCCGAAAAATCAATGCTCATGTTGCCCCCTTCGTGCTTCGTCAAGCTCAGCATGACATAGTTAGAATGTATCGCCGCCGGCTGCCAGCATCCGGCGCAGGTAGAGCGGCAGCGAGAAAAGGCGCCGGTGCGTTTCGGAGTCGTAGAAAAAGCTCTCTCCACGCAGGCGCGTGCAGTAGGCATCGATGCGGCCTGCCCCGAGGCGAGCAAGATCGACCTGGTCGCTACAGGCCAGGAAGGCCCAATCGGTATCGAAGGCCGGCACGTGCGTAAAGAAAGAAGCGACGTTGGCGTAGTGGCGGCGGAGCGTGCGCGCCATCTTACAGTGCAGTGCGGAGTTGTGCACGCCGGCGGTGCTCGCTTGGAGCGCGTAAACTCCGCCCTCGACGAGACGCGATTTGATCAGCGCGAAGACATCGTCGTTAAAGAGCGGATTGCTGGGCGAATCCTCGAGCGGTTCGGTCAGATCGGAGAGAATGACGCCGTAGCGGTCTTGACGCACCCGCATATGCTTGAGCGCATCGCCGACGATCACCTCGGCGCGGGCATCGTCGAACGCACCGGCGGACCATTCGGGAAGAAACTCCTTCGAGACGCCAATAACGCGCTCGTCGATATCCACCATCGTGCAGCGCGCGACGTCGGGGGAGCGCAAAACCTCGCGCAGCGTCGCGCCTTCGCCGCCCCCGAGAATCAAGATATTCTTGCGATCCTCTGCGGCCGCCAGTGCCGGATGGACCAGCGCCTCGTGATAGATGCGTTCGTCGGTCTGGGAGCTTTGCGTATCGCCGTCGATCACGAGCATCTTGCCGAAGACCGGCGAGCGCAGCACCGCGATTTGCTGAAACGCCGAGCGTTCCGAGACGAAGAGCTCCTCGATCGCATGATGATGCTGCTCGGTGGGTGCGAACTCTTCGACGTACCATTGCCAGTGCTGCGTCTTCGGCATGTGCTGGCATAGATTGGCCGCACAAAAGAAGAACCCCGCCATACGGCGGGGCTCGTCCCTGTCACCCTGACCCTTCGATGAGGAATAAGGATTACCCGTAGCAGTTGACCGCGAAGTAGAGCGCCGTTTTCGGAGGGAGCTCGAAGTTACGGGGAACGGCGTATTGCGTGATTGTGACGGTGTTACCCTTAACCTGGAATGGGCCCCCTGGCAAAGTCGTCCATAGGAGCGACCCTTTTCCTCCGGTTGTGAGAACCGCAGCAGCACACGTCTTTCCGGGGAATTTCTTGGCATCCGTAATGATGTACTGGAGAACCGGCTTCTTCCCCACGACCGGCTTAATGATCGAATTACCCTGATTTATTGCGACCGCATAGATGATCGTCGTTCCTTCGGCTTTGTATTTGTCAAAGGCTTCGCCTTTGTATGCTTCGATGTCGCTATCGGTGTCGGTTGCGTCGGCAAGATAGACTGTCGTGGCAGCCTTGAGGTTGTTCGCCCCGATCGACCCCTTAACGGTGATGTTGTGCCACTCTTGCAAGCTGAAGGTGGCTCCGGTCGACTTTAACGTAATCTTTTCGCAAGCGCCTTTAAAGATCCACTGGTATTGCGGCGGGCTCGTTGCGCAAGTCGTGACAAGCGGTTGTGAGAGACGAGCCAGCGCGCCTGTAGCGAGACTGACCGGGGCGCCGTCGGACGATGGAGCGCTCGTATCGTCTTGGTGCATCGGAGCGCCCGGCTCGGCCTGCTGCGCAGGAGCGGCGACCGGCGGCTGACCCACGGAACCGCCAGTTGATGACGGCATTCCCATGCCGGAGCAAGCTGCCAACGTTAGAGCGATCGTTGTGACGATGCAGGCGCGAAGCATAGATAGACGCATGAAAATCGTTTCCCCTAAATGGTGAGAGCCAAAAACGCGTGTACGAATAGAATTGGACGGCAGGCGCGATGCGCCTGCCGAGTTAATGCGTTTCAAAGGTGATAATTGCTGATGATAGCGGTTAAAAAACCGCGCGCTTACGCCGTCAGCACTCGAGCGTCTTGATTGCTGTTGAGCACGTGCGTGAACTCGCCGTCGCTCTTCTCGATTCCGCGTTTGAGTTCGGTAGCTAGTACGCTCTTCGCTCGAAGCGTCGCCGCTGCGAAATCGCAAGCAGCCCAGGGGTCGGTGTGGTCGCCNNCCCGAGACGCCCTGCGGCTCAAATCGGTGAAATGCGCTCTCCATAATCGTAGCGCCGGCGGCCTTGGCGGCCGCGATCATCATGGCTGCGATGCCGTGGATATCCGCGAGTAGCGATGGTTGACAGCCCGAGAGCTCGCACACGATGTGCCTGCCGAGTGCCTTCAATTTGTAAAGGTCTCCTTGACCCTTGAGGAATCCCACCTCCGGACTTCGTCGGCTGGCGGCTGCGGTGCAGTCCGTTCCCCCGACCTTTCGGAGAGCTCGTGCCGGCGCTTTGCGGTGCGCGGGCGGCTCGCCGCGATGGCGCGAAGGGCGCGCCTTCCCCTACCGTGGCCCCACCTCGGGACAGGGACCGGCGCCAATCATACCCCCTACGCCCCCCCCTGTAAAGGGTTTTTCCACGCCCGTTCCACAGGAAAATCAACCTAGCACTTCATTATCTTGACTATGTTGGACCGAAGGGGGTACGCTGAGGAAGCAATGGCATTGAAACTTGAAGTCCCGGTAAAGCCGGCCGACCTGATCGAGGACTACCGTCACGGGTTCCACGATGAGGAAAAGTACGTCTTTAAATCGGACAAGGGGCTGACGCCCGAGATCGTCGAGCGGATCAGCTCGATGAAGGACGAGCCCGCCTGGATGCGCGAGTTCCGCCTCAAAGCGTACGAGATCTTCCTTAGTAAGCCGATGCCGACGTGGGGCGATACCGCTCGGCTGAACGAGATCGACTTCTCGAACATTCATTACTTCGTGAAATCGACCGACAAGACGGAGCGCTCGTGGGACGACGTCCCGGAGGATATCAAGCGGACGTTCGATCGCCTCGGGATCCCGGAGGCCGAGCGTAAGTTTCTGTCCGGCGTTTCCGCGCAGTACGAGTCAGAAGTCGTCTACCACAACACGACCAAGGCGCTCGACGAGCAGGGCGTACTCTTCTGCGACATGGACACCGCGGTCAAGAAATATCCCGAGATCGTTCAGAAGTATTTGGCAACGGTGATTCCGCCGGGCGATAACAAGTTCTCCGCTTTGAACTCAGCGGTGTGGTCGGGCGGATCGTTCATCTACGTGCCGCCGGGCGTGACGGTGGCGATGCCGCTGCAAGCCTATTTCCGGATCAATGCCGAGAACATGGGCCAGTTCGAGCGCACGCTGATCATCGCCGACAAGGGCGCGAAGGTGCACTACATCGAGGGCTGCACCGCGCCGAAGTTTTCGACCTCGTCGCTGCATTCGGCGGTGGTCGAGCTGATCGCGATGGAAGGTGCGTCGATACGATACACGACGATCCAGAACTGGTACCGCAATATTTTCAACCTCGTCACGAAGCGGGCTGTCGCTCATAAGGATGCCACCGTTGAATGGGTGGACGGGAACATCGGCTCGCGCCTGACGATGAAGTATCCCTCGATCTATTTGATGGGCGAAGGCGCGCGGGGTGAGGTTCTCTCAATGGCGTTCGCCGGCGAGGGCCAACATCAGGATGCGGGCGCGAAGGTCATCCACGCCGCGCCGCGCACGACGTCGATGGTGACGAATAAGAGCGTGAGCGCGCACGGCGGCAAGACCACGTATCGTGGGTTGGTAGAAATACATGCCGGTGCCGTGGGCGCGAAGACCCGCGTGCGCTGCGATGCGCTCATCATGGACGACGAATCGTCGAGCGATACGAAACCGACGATGAAGATCCACGAGCAGCGCTCGACCGTCGAGCACGAAGCGAGCGTCAGCAAGATCGGCGAAGAGCAACTCTTCTACGCGATGTCGCGCGGTTTGGCCGAAGCTGACGCCGTGGCGATGATCGTCAACGGCTTCTTCGATTTCTTCGTCAAGGAACTCCCGATGGAGTACGCGGTCGAGTTGAATCGCTTGGTGAAAATGGAAATGGAAGGCGCGGTCGGGTAACCAGAAAGGCGGATGCTGCAGCCGCCATCCTTTTTGCTATGTCGTTGCCGCTGCTCGGCGCCGCGCCGGCCGGCGTCCGCTACTTCGACGCACACAATCACCTGAGCGGAATTCTCCCGTATTACGCCTACGCGGATCTGCCCGCATTCATCGAAAGCCTGTCGAATCCGGGCAAACAGGTGAGCGTTGAAGACCGCTTGGCACTCTACCGCTATCTTACCGATGTCTGGTATCCGTCGAAGGGAGCCGCGCTCGACGACAAGCTGTTCTCCCCGGCCGACGGCCAACGCTTCGCCTTGGGGGCGCGTGCCGCGCTGCTCGTTTACCGCAACCAAGTTGCGGGCAGCGCGGTGGCTCTCGACGGTACCTTGGAACGCGTACTGACGGCGACGCCGTGGTCCGAGTTCGACAGCGCGTACGCCTTCCGGGGAGGACCGGCCTGGTCGTATCTTCAGTCGCGTTTCTACGCCGGAGGCGACGATCGACTGAACGCGGACCTCTGTAAGGCAACAATTCTCGATCTCGCCGCGACGCACATCGACAGTTCGGAACAATCGGTGCCCTTCGTCGGCGGATGGAGGTTTGCCGACGGCGAATCGCAGCCGCTCGATTCGATCGAGTGCATGATCGACGCGTCCTCCGATGCCGGCCTCGCCTCGGCGCTGCGCGCGATGAACAAGCCGATGCCGACGATCAAGGTCGTGCTCATGACGCACACCGCGCAACTCGCGACGCTCCCAGGGGACACGCAGTACAGCGAATGGTCGAAGACCGGCGCCTGCGCCGCCGTTTTGCTTCCTCGCGCGCTGGTAACGACGCCGAAGATGATCTACGACGGGTTGATGGGCTGGAGCGCGGGGCGGCTCGTCGTTTCCGGCGGGGCGGCGATGCAGTACTTCAACACGGTCGTCGGTATCGACACGGCGGCTCCCGAGACGACCTGCTTCACGTCCAATGGCATGCGATACTACGAGCAACTCGTCGGTGCAGTGTACGGCGCGGCCAAAGCCCGGCGATTGGCAGGATGGCACGGCAAGCTGCTCGTGCACACGCACGTCGGCGAAGGTGCCGTCATCGCCTATGCGCCGACTCCGCCGGCGCAACCGTGGACGTTCCAAGCGCTCTTCTCCAGACTTCCGCCGACGCGCAGCAACTCGGCGCAAGCCCAGGCAAATATCTCGATCCTCTTGGCGGCGATTGCCCAGTTCGAGGCGGCTCATCCCGACGTCCACGACTACGTCCTCTTTCGCCTGGCGCACGATACGTGGGCGACAGAAGCCCAAGCGCAAACGATGCACGACGAGGGGGTCGAGGCCGACGTCAACCTTGAGAGCAACGTGGCAACCGGCGCGTATCCGATCGCCCGAATGCCGCTGGGGGGTGCGAGGATCCTTACCGGCGAGATCGATCCCCTCGCGGAAAACCCCGCGACGAACTTCGAGCTCAACAATCTGCTCGGCAGCCTCGTCAACGACCCGAGCAACGTCGCGCAAGTGGGCGGCATTCTCGGCGACGCCTCGCTGAAGTATTTGCTCGAGGCACGCGTGCGCTGCCTCTTGGGCACCGACGCCGACGGTGTCGAACACTCCGACATCGTCAAGGAGTACGCCTACGCCGCATCGCTGATCGCCTATTGGAAGCAAACCGACCCGGCCTTTCAAACACGGGCGAGCGACACCGATCAACAGACCCTCTTCGACAACGTGCGTTGGCACTTGTCGAATATGGCCTCCGACCGTGCTCTGGCCTATTAAAGTTATTCCACAGTTTTGCGCGAGATCCAAAGCAGCAAGCGACGCGGACTCAATCGCACAAATAGTGGAACGAGCTTGTTCGAAATTCCGGGGATCACGAGGTCGCGGCCGCGCATCATGCCGCGATAACCGGCCCGCGCAACCGACGCCGCATCGGCGACGTGCCGTTTGAAAAGCAGCGTCTCCTTCGCGTGGGCGCGGTCGGCAAAGCCGGTCGCCGTAGCGCCCGGACAGAGGCACGTCACGGTGACGCCGGTGCCGCGCGATTCCTCGGCAACCGCCTGCGAAAACGAGATCACATACGCCTTGGCGGCATAGTAGACGGCCATGAAGGGGCCCGGAAGAAACCCCGCCGTCGAAGCAACGTTCAGTATCCGGCCCGCGCCGCGGGCGCGCATCCCCGGCAAGTAGGCGCGCGTGAGTTCGGTAACGGTCAAGACGTCGAGTATCACCTCTTCGCGGATCCGGTCTTCTGCGATCTCGTCGAAACGCCCGTTCGTCGCGAAACCGGCGTTGTTGATCAACACGTCGCACTCCGGCGCGCCCGCGAGCACCGCGGCCGCCGCGCTGGGTCCGCTCAGGTCCATCGCCAGCGTCTCGACACGTACCCCGTGACGATCGCGCAGCTCTGTCGCGATCGCCGCGAGTTTGTCCCCCGAGCGCGCAACCAACACAAGATCGTATCGATCGGCGGCGAGCAACCCTGCGAACTCAAGGCCCAGACCCCCAGAAGCTCCCGTAACGATGGCCCGGCTCATCGAGCATACTTCGGCACACGGCGAGGTATCACCTAAAGATGCGTGAGCTTGCGCGCGATCGGGAGTTCGTCGCGTACTTCGCGGCGCGGCAGACCGCCGGCTTGGCCTATTCCGTCGAAACGGTCGCGATCGGCTGGCAGATCTATACGCTGCGCCACAACCCGTTCGACATCGGGCTTGTGGGTCTGGTGCTGTTCGTGCCGCAGTTATTGCTCGCCATTCCGGCGGGGGCGATGGCCGATCGCTTCGATCGCCGGATCGTTTGCGTTGCGTGTACGGTGGGCGAAATGCTCGCCGAGCTCGTTTTTCTCGGGCTCGTGTTGGAACACGTGCATTCCGTCGCCGCGAATCTCGCGGCGGTAGCGCTCGTCGGCATCGCGCACAGTCTCGGTACTCCCGCCGAACGCGCCTTGCTCGCCGGCATCGTTCGCTCCGAAAAGTTCGCACCGGCGCAGGCGGTTACGACATCGGCGATGCAGGTCATTACGATTGCCGGGCCGGCGGTAGGCGGCGTACTCATTGCACTCTCGGTGCCTGCGGCCTTCACCGGAGCAGCGGCGCTCTACGGGCTGGCATCCATCGCATTCGGTTTCCTTACGCCGCGCCCGGGCGACGTCGAGCGGCCGAAACTTGGCTCGTGGATCGATGGCGTGCGCTTCATCGCCGGGCATCGGGTGGTTCTCGGAGCGATCTCGCTCGATCTGTTCGCCGTACTCTTCGGCGGCGCGACAGCGCTGTTGCCGGTGTACGCGACGACGATTCTACGGATCGGCCCGATCGGATTCGGCGCTTTGCGCAGCGCCCCGGCCGTGGGCGCCGCCGCGGTCGCGCTGTATCTCGCCCGCCGGCCAATCATGCGCCGCGCGGGGCCGCTGCTTTTATGGTGCGTTACGGGCTTTGGCATTGCGACGATCGTATTCGGCCTTTCGCGCAACGCGACGGTTTCGTTCCTCGCGCTTGCCGCCGCCGGCGGATTCGACGTCGTCAGCGTCGTGATTCGCTCGACGCTCGTCCAGCTCGGAACGCCAAATGCGATGCGCGGCCGCGTCAGCGCCGTCGAAAACGTCTTCATCGGCGCATCCAATCAGTTGGGAGCGTTCGAATCGGGGACGCTGGCGGCCATCGTCGGTGCGGTCTGGTCGGTTACGCTCGGCGGCATGGCAACACTCGCCATCATCGCGCTCTGGTCCGTGCTATTTCCGACTCTACGACGCTTCGATACGATGCGGTCGATAAATGAGGCCGATGACGATGCCGGCTAGCAGCCATCCGAAGAACTGACCCGACGCCTCAACCAGCGCGAGATTCAGTCCGACGTTGAGAATGACGAAATCGTGCACCACGCCTGCCCCGATGATAAACACGCCAATCAGAGCTCCGAACCGCAGACCCTCGAGCGCTCCGCTCTTGCCTCGATAGGCCGCAGCGTAGATCATCGTTAGGGCGAGCGCAGCGATAAACGTGCCGGCAAACCCTAGAGGCATGTATCCCACGATCATCTCGCGCGGCCGAAAGACGGCCGCATACTGGGAGTAGTAGTTCGCGAAGAGCGCGCCGCCGATTGACCCGAAGAGGTAGTAGGCAACGGTCGCCGCGATCGCGGAGAGAACGATGCGTATGTAGTTCAAGACGTTAGCGACTCCTCAGAAGTCAAGTCCGCCAAACGGCGCTCGAGAAAGCGGCGCTCCGCGCCGCTTTGCGTCAGTTCGATTGCGCGCGAGTACGCCGCGCGCGCCTCCGTGCACCGGCCAACTCGTCGCAAGAGCTCCGCTCGCGCAGCGAAGAATGGGGCGTACTCGGCTAAGGCGCCTCGAGCNNGCCTCTAGCGCGTCCAAAACCGTAAGCCCCGGTTCGTCGCCGTGCGCGTAAGCCAGAGCGACGGCGCGATTGAGCTGCACGACGGGCGATGGGTCGATGGCGACGAGGTTGTCGTAGCAATCGAGAATCCGGTGCCAGTTCGTCGCCTCCCATGTTGTGGCCGTCGCATGCTCCCGGGCGATCATCGCCTGCAAGAGATACGGCCCCGCACGGCGCCACGAGGCGCCCTCCAGCAAGGAGGTTCCACGATCGATCTTGCGCCGGTCCCACAACGAACGGTCTTGACGTTCGAGTAATACCGGCTCGCCCGACTCGTCAACGCGGGTCGCGCGTCGAGCATCGTGAAAAAAGACCAGCGCATGCAGTCCGGATACCTCCGATTGGCCCGGTAAGAGCTTTTCGAGCAGCTCGGCAAGCCGCAGCGCCTCCTCACAAAGATCGGCGCGAACGAGATTCGGGTGCGTCCACGAAGCGTATCCTTCGTTGAAGATCAAGTACACGACTCGCAACACATCGTGCAAGCGATCGGGCAGATCGGCCGCTTCGGGGATCGCGAAGGCGATTCGCGCTCGCCTAATTTTATGCTTTGCGCGAACAAGCCGCTGGGCAACAGTGGGCTGCGGCACCAACAATGCCGACGAGATTTCCGCAACCGTCAAGCCGGCGGCGTATCGCATTGTCAGGGCGATCCGCGTTTCCTCGTTGAGCGCGGGGTGACAGGCGGCAAAGATCATTGCCAGCCGATCGTCAATCGCCTCGTCGAATGGCGCGTCCGCGTGAATCAGCGCCTCCAGGTTTGCAAGCAGCCGGCGTTTTGCATCCGCGGTGCGTTCGCGTCGCAGAGCGTCGATCGCCGCGTTTCGTGCCGTGACCACGATCCACGCAGCCGGGTTCTCCGGTAAACCGTAGCGTGGCCAGCGATCTAAGGCCTGCGCGTACGCATCTTGAACGGCGTCCTCGGCGCGATCGAGATCGTTGAAAATGCGCGCTAGCGTTGCGACCGCGCGCGATGCTTGCGATCGAAAGAGGCTATCGATCTGCCGGCTGTCAAGGGTCGACTGCACGAATCGGTCTCACCTCGATGCTGCCATATCGGCTCTGCGGAAGCTTCGACGCCCACGCTATCGCCTCGTCGAGCGAGGCACACTCGAAGATGAAGAAACCGCTCAAGACCTCCTTGGTCTCTGCAAAGGGGCCGTCCGTCAAGAGGCGTTTGCCGTCACGTATTCGGACCGTCGTCGCTGACGAGGCGTCTTCGAGGCCGCGCGCGTCGACCATGGCGCCCGCGCGATGCGCTTCCTCGGCGACGGCGATGCACTCGGCGTAGACCTGCGGCCCGGGGCTCGCGTCCTCGGGGACATAGAACAGGCACGCATATTCCAAAGGTATTCTCCCTCGTCGCTCCTTAGACGAACGGAAGTGGACAGAATCGACAGTTGGACTGAGAAATTCTTGCCCGACATAGTGTGAAGGCGTTCACTGCAGCTCCGCAAGATCGGATTCGGAGAGCCGCAGTCGCGCGGCCTCGAGGTTCTCCTTGAGATGCTTTACTTTCGACGTGCCCGGAATCGGCAGTATTACCGGCGATTTCACGAGCAGCCACGCGAGCGCAACTTGCGCCGGCAGCGCACCGTGACGCTGTGCAACGAGCGCCAGCGCTCCACCCGGTTTCGCCAGATCCCCGGTCGCGAGCGGGAACCACGGAATGAATGCGATGCCCTCGCGCGTGCAGTACTCGACGACGTCTTCCGCGCTGCGATCGCTCAGGTTATAGAGGTTTTGTACCGAGACGATCGTCGCGATGCGCCGCGCCGCTTCGATCTGCCCCACGGTCACGTTCGAGAGGCCGATGTGACGGATCTTTCCTTCGCGTTGCAGCTCGACTAGCGTTCCGACTTGATCGTCAAACCGTACCTTCGGATCGGGGCGGTGCAGTTGCAAGAGGTCGATGCGTTCCAGGCGCAACCGGCGCAGGCTTCCCTCGACCGCCGCGCGCAAACGTTCGGGCCGTCCGTCGGGCTGCCAATCGCCTGGTCCGGGCCTTACGAGGCCCGCTTTGGTCGCGATGACGAGATCCGCCGGATACGGATACAGCGCCTGCGCAATCAATCGCTCCGAGACTTCGGGCCCGTACGAATCCGCAGTGTCGATGATCGTGATGCCGAGCTCGACGGCGGCTTTCAAGACCGCAATCGCCTCGTCGTGGTCGGGCGGCTCGCCCCAAATGCCGGGCCCCGTGATGCGCATTGCGCCAAAGCCGAGCCGATGCACCGGAAGATCGCCGCCAATCGCAAAGGTGCCGCTCGCGGCCGCCGGGCGAAGGCCGGCCTCCGTGGACTTTTGTAACGTACTCATGGAGTCGATGATGCCCACGAATTTGAGTTTGGTTTCACAGCGGCTCGTAGCGCAGAATCACGCATCCCGAGGAGAGCGGGCGAGCTTCGAGTAGCTTCAGGTTCAGGCGGCCAGTATTGCGCCCGAAGAGCGGCTTGCCGTTGCCCAGCACAACGGGGACGATACAAAGGCGGTACTCGTCGAACAATCTCTCCCTCATGAGCGTAGCGGATAGGTCGGCGCTGCCGAACACGAAAAGCTGTCCCTTGCCCAGGCTTTTTAGCCTGCGCGCTTCCGGCGCCACGTCACCTTTGACAAGCGACGTGTTCTGCCACTCCGCTCGATCGAGCGTTCGTGAGAAGACAACCTTCGGCAAGCGATTCATCAGATCGGCGATCTCGCCGGTTGTGGACGACCAATATGCGGCCATACCCTCATAGGTGGCGCGCCCAAATACGAGCGCGTCGGCGGAGTGCAGCTGCTCGAGCGAATGCTCCTCCAGCTCGTCGTCAAAAAGGCCTTGGAACCAGTCCAACGACCACGGCTCGGTACCCTCGAAAAAGCCGTCCAGGCTGATCAGGTTCCACATAATCAGTTTGCTCAACTTAACCTCAGGAAGCAAACCGCGGTTCTCATTAGCACGTCCCGGAGGAGATCCTCCGCGAGAAGCCGGCGGTTTCTCAGCTTTTGCACCGGAACGCATGCCATACTGTTGCGTACCTAGATTGCGAAAGGAACGGGAGCCAGTGCGCTTCACGACCGTTACCGCGGTAGCCGCGGTCGCCGTGCTATCGGCCTGCACAAAGGCGAACCTACTGCCGGAAACCGCGAGCGCATCGTGCCGACCGCACGCTCGGCAAACCTTTTCGAACATACTCCCAAACGCAACGTCCGTACCACGGATTGCAACGGCCGCGCGGTTAGGACTCTGGCCACGTCAAGGAGCATCGGTCCGCGTCTGCGGTGATGTGGGTGCGGGTTTTGCGCGCTGCCAAGCCTGGCTGCGTACCGACGTTCACGGACCGATTGCGCCGAATACGCCCGGCGGCTACGCTCCCAGCGACCTACAGACGGCGTACGGGCTAACGGCCGACAGCCAAACCAACGGCGGTGGTCAGATCGTCGCGATCGTCGACGCATATGACGACCCGAACGTGGAATCGGATCTCAACGTTTACCGCTCGCAGTACGGGCTGCCGGCGTGCACCGTCTCCAATAGCTGCTTTACAAAACAGAAGTATACGTCGCAAACGAACGCGGGGTGGGCCGAGGAAGAATCGGTCGACGTCGACATGGTTTCTGCCATCTGCCCCAACTGTAAGGTTCTTTTAGTAGAAGCGGCGTCGACGAACCTCGCCGATCTCACCAGCGCTGAAAGATACGCGACTACCCAGGCCGACTACGTCAGCAACAGTTGGAGCAGCAACGAGGGAACGGAAACCTACGACGGCGACTATACGGACGGCTGCGGAGCGATCGTGGCCGCGACCGGCGACCACGGTCACAACTCCACGGCGCAGTGGCCCGCCATACTTCCAAGCGTCGTCGGCGTCGGCGGAACGAGCTTGACGTCGGTCACCCCGCGCGCGGAAACCGCGTGGCTGCGCGCAGGGAGCGGCTGCAGCAAGATTTACGGCAAGCCCAGCTTCCAAAGCGGTTTGAACACGGGGTGCTCGATGCGGGCGCAAGCCGACGTCTCAGCCGATGCAGATCCCGACACGGGGGTGGCGGTTTACGACACGTTCCAGCGGCGCGGATGGCTCGTCTTTGGGGGAACGTCCGTCGCCACGCCGATCGTCGCTTCACTCTTTGCGCTCGCAGGATATGCAAGCGCGAATCCTGCGGGAAACCTGTACTCGCACACCTCGACCTTGAACGACATCAGTTCCGGGAGCAACGGCACGTGCGGCGCACCACTCTGCGTCGCCGGTCGGGGCTGGGACGGTCCGACCGGGCTCGGCAGTCCTGATGGCGTTGGGGCGTTCTAGAAAACAAATCATGCAAGCACCGCTAGGTTTCAAACTCGGGTGCAACCCGAGAACGTTCGACCCGGCGATCCCGCACCTCAGCGCAATCCTCGGGGGCAAGAGCCCGCCGCCGCCACCGCCATCCGCGAACTACGTGACGGGGATGCCGCAAGCCCCGAGTAAGTTCGGTATGATGCTCAACAATACGCTGGGCGACTGCACGTGCGCGGCGTTCTATCACGCGCGGCAGGTTTGGACGTTCAACTCGACCGGAGCGACGCAGACCGCGCCAGATGGCGATGTCGAGCTCTTGTATGAAAAGGCGTGCGGTTATAAACCAAGCCAAGGCGGTGAAGGCCCGGGCGGCAACGAGCAGCACGTCCTAACGTACATTCATAAGACGGGCGCACCGATCGGTCCCGACGGGCCACCGGTCGATAAGATCCTGGCGTTTGTGGAAGTCGACCCCCGTAACCTCGACGACGTAAAGCGGACGATTTTTAACAGTGGAATCGCCTACATCGGATTTAACGTTCCTCAAAACATAATGACCGATCCGCCACAAAAGATCTGGACCGTCGCTCCCGGCAACCCGCAGATCGTCGGCGGGCACGCCGTCGCGCTACCGGGGTACGACGCGGATGGGGCGATCGTGATTTCGTGGGGAGCGCTCTACAAAATGACGTGGGGGTTTTTCAGCACGTCCGTTGACGAAGTCTACGACATCACCGATGCAAGCTGGTCGCGAAGCAAGTTTGCCTCCGACCGAAAACTGAGCCTCCCGGGTGGCCTCTCGGAAGCCGAGCTCGTGAACCAAATGCGCCATCTCTAAGAGCGCGAGTGGACGTCTTCGGCGGCGATACTTTCGCTAGTCGTGGGCGCGAGCAGGTCCTGCGCAAAGCCTCGCGAGCTGCCAATTCACAAGAAGGCCGAGCGCTGCGCTTAGCATTACGAATGCAAACACCAAGACGACGGGGTTCCAACTGAGGAGAAAGGACTCGATCGGTGGAACCGTCATGCGGGTTTTCGACCGGGAGCGTCACCTTCCCAGGTTCGGTGCGGCTTCCGTGGTATGGAGGATATTATGTCGCAACGTACCGCATTCTTAAGCAAACTGATAGGCCTTTTTTGCGTCCTCTACTCGCTCTCGATGTTCGCGCACCGTCAGGCGGCGCTGGACGCCGTCCGCGCGCTGGTTGCAGAGCCGGGTGCCCTATTGGTCCTCGGCTTCGTCGTGCTGGGCCTTGGAGTTGCGATCGTCCTCGGTCACAACGTTTGGTCCGGCGGGGCGTTGCCCGTCGTCGTCACGATCGTCGGCTGGCTAACGCTCCTCAAAGCTCTATTCCTCACATTCCTCGCACCGGCGGGCGCCGCCGCTTACCTGTCGGCGGTGCGTTACGAGCAGCTCTTTTACATCTACGCGGGCGTAACGCTCGCTCTCGGCGCCTACTTGACGTACGGCGGATTCACTATGAAAGGAAACCCCAATGCTCAAGGCGGGCGATAAAGTCTACATCGACGGCACCAAAGAAGAAGGCGTCGTCAAAGAAGTTCATCCACACGAGGTCGTCGTTCGCGTTCAAACGCCGCAAGGGCATGAGACCCGCAAATACACCTATGAGGATTTGCGGCTGGATCCGACGATGGACGAAGCATCTGGTTTTATCGATCACTAGCGCTTAGACCCTTGTAGGAGGCATCGCAATGACAAACGGAGATCCACTGAGTTTTGCTAGAGACATTCGCCCAATGTTCACGGATATGGACGTCGCGCACATGAAGATTGCGGGCATAGATCTTTCGGACAGAAACGAAGTGATGACGCACGCGGACGCGATCTACCAGACCGTGAGCACCGGAGCGATGCCGCCGCCGTCCTCCGGGGAAACCCCTTGGACCGCGCAAATGTGCGAACGCTTCAAGCGCTGGCAGGCCGCAGACTGCCCTGAGTAAGGAGCGCTCAGTCTTCCTTGACGGCCTCGACGTCGATGACGATGTCGATCTGCGGACTCACCACGACGCCGCCGTCAGGCATCCGATCGTTCCAGTCGACGCCGAAGTCGTAGCGATCGATGCGCGTGCGGGCCGTGAACCCCGCGCGCGTCTTCGGGCCTTTGTCCACTCCATCTTCCCACCACGGCGTTTCCCACGTTCCGAGATAACGCACGTCCAGCGTTGCCGGCCGGGTGGTCTCTCTTATGGTGAGATCGCCGGTTACTCGGTAGTCGACCGGGCCGATCTGCGAGACGCCGGTGCTCTTGAAGCGAATCTCAGGATAGCGTTCGCAGCTCAGGAAGTCCGGGCTGCGAAGATGGTTGTCGCGCGCCTCGACGCCCGTCCAGCAGGTCGACGCGTCGATGACGGTCTCGACGGCGAGCTGTCGTGGACTCGCCGGGTCGAACTCGAGATTCCCGTGGACGTTTTTGAATGAACCGCGCACCCACGTTACCATCATGTGCCGCGCGCGAAACTCCGCCGCGCTGTGCCCTGGCTCGAAAAACCACTTCATAACGCAGACCGTTTAGGGGTCGTTCATCGTCCTCCTTCGTGCTTCGACGGAGCCTGTCCTGAG
>PKWF01000199.1 GCA_003133185.1 Vulcanimicrobiota bacterium
GTAATCGTAAACCCGCTGGGCACGGGCAGACCGGCAGCCGTCATTTCCGCCAGGCCTGCGCCCTTGCCGCCGAGCAAATTACGCGCAGCTTTGGGATCCGAGTCCGACGCGAGCGCGCCGCTCTCGTCGAAGAAATAGACGAACTTCGTCACCGCAAGCGTTCCCGCAAATGCTCGGCGAGCCGATCGCCCGCGATGCGCTCCTGCTGCATCGAGTCGCGCGAGCGCAACGTCACGCTTCCGTCGGCCATCGTTTCGTAGTCCACGGTCACGCAGAACGGCGTGCCGATCTCGTCCTGACGGCGGTAGAGCTGACCGATGTTTCCCTCGTCGTATTGCGTCCGAAACTCCGGCCGCAGCGCCGCCTCGATGCTCGCCGCGCGCTCGACGAGCTCGGGCTTATTGCGCGCCAGCGAAAAGACCGCGACTTGCACTGGAGCGATGAAGGGATGGAATCGAAGGACCGTCCGCTCCGTCTCCTTCCCGTTGGGATCGACGCTGCGCTCGCGCTCGTAGGCGTCGATGATGAAGGTGAGGGCGGTTCGGTCCATTCCCGCGGAGCTCTCGATAAGCAGCGGTGTGTAATGCGTCTTGGCCGCTTCGTCGAAGAAACGGAGATCTTTGCCGGAGAGCCGCATATGCGCGTCGAGGTCGTAGGTGCCGCGGTGCGCGATCGACTCGAGCTCTCCCCAGCCCCATGGAAAGAGATACTCGACGTCGATGCCGGCCTTGGCATAATGCGGGCGCTCCGAATCGGTCAGCTCGTAAAAACGCAGCCGCTCGGAAGCGATGCCGTAGCTCGCATACCAGTTCTTGCGGCGCTCTACCCATGCACGAAAGGTTTCCATGTCCGCACCGTCGTCGGGAACGAAGTACTCCAACTCCGCCTGTTCGAACTCGCGAACCCGAAAGGTGAAGTTTCCCGGCGTGATCTCGTTGCGGAACGACTTGCCGATCTGCGCCACGCCGAACGGGGGCCGCTTGCGCGCGCTTTGGTAGATGTTTTTGAAGTTCACGAAGATGCCTTGCGCGGTCTCCGGACGCAGGTACGCCACCGACGACGTGTCTTCCATCGGGCCTATCGAGGTGCGCATCATCAGATTGAAGTTGCGCGGCTCGGTAAACGACTCTTTGCTGCCGCAGTCGGGGCACTGCGAGCGATCCTTGAGGTGGTCGGCGCGAAAGCGATGCTTGCAGACCTTGCAGTCGATCATCACGTCGTGAAAGGCGTCGATGTGCCCCGATGCCTTCCATACGAGAGGATGCATGATGATGGACGAATCGAAGGCAACGACGTCGTCGCGCAACTCGACGGTGTCTCGCCACCAGGCGCGTTTGACGTTCTGCTTGAGCACGGCCCCCAGCGGCCCGTAATCCCAGAACCCGTTGATTCCGCCGTAGATCTCGCTGGATTGAAAGATGAAACCGCGGCGCTTGGCAAGGGCGGTGATCTCTTCCATCGTGACGCGGCGAGCCGAGGCTGCAGTTTCCACTGGGTCGCTAGATTTATCGCCCCCTTCGTAAACCCCCGCCGTAGCGGCGGCCGCGCCACTCGACGCCTCTCCCGACGAACGTGCAATAAAGCGACGTCGCAAAGATGGCCAGCGTGACCACGAGCCCCAGCGGCAACGCCAAACCCGAGCCGGCCCGGAAACGAGCGCGCCGCATCCCGAACTCGGCGACTGCGATGATTGCCGCACCGCTCAGCGCGAGAACGGCAACGGCAAGCCACTGGCGCTGGAGCACGGCGACGAGCGCGACGATCGGTGAGATCGGCGACACGCAAGCCAGAAGCGCCGTCCCGGCGATTGCTCCGAAAGGACGCCCCCGCGCGCCGATTGCAAAGTTCTTGACGAAACCTTCCCATATCTGTGCAAAGGACACATACATGCGCGTGCGGACGAGCCCGCCGGCGCCGGCGAGACAGATTCGAAATCGGCCGTCGCGCTTGAAGCGGCGCGCAAGCTCGAGATCCTCGGCGATCTCGGCGCGAACGGCTTCGTGCCCGCCGATTGCGTCGTACGCAACCCGTGAGACGAGGATGTATTGTCCGTTGAAGATCGCCACATCGGGCTTGCGCGGATCGTTGACGTCGTCCGTACCCCCGACACCGAGCATGATGACGAAAAGGATCGTCGGTAGGAGCAGGCGTTCGGCGACGCCGATCGTCTGCTGATCGGTCAGCAGGCTCACGACGCCGTAGCCGTTCTCCAGCGCGCACTGCAGGGTCGAGGTCGCCGCGAGCGGGTCGTGCTCGGTGTCGGCATCGGTGAAGAGGAGCCANNCGTCGGGAAGCTGCTCGCCGGCGACGACCTTCAGGCGCGGATCGCGCTCCGCGATTGCGTCGACGATGCGGCGCGTGGCGTCCGTCGAGCGATCGTCGACGACGATCACCTCAAAATCGGGATAACGTGTTGAAAGCAGCGAGTTCGCGCAGCGCGCGATGTTCTGCTCTTCGTTGCGAGCCGGTACGATGATGGAGAGGCTCGGGAGGTCGCTTTTCGGCTCGCGTGGCTCGATTTTGGCTCGCGAGCGCAGGACGACACCGAGCGCCCGCAGTGCGAAGATGAGGTTGGCGGCGCTCAACAAGAGCGCGCAAATAGTCAACACGGGGGATCTATCGGTTCTCCCCGATGTAAGCGGCGACGGCGCGCTTTTGCGCCCGCGCGAGCCACGCCTCGACGATCACGTCCTTCAGTTGGCTCGCCGAAATTTTATCGAGTCGTATCAGCACCGCGGGGTAGCCATCGAAATGGGGCGTAGTGAAGAAAACCTTCGGATCGCTCGCCAATAAGACGTCTTTCATCCCGAGATCGGGCGTGCGCACGCCTAGGATCGGTCCGGTCGGTGCGCGATCGCCCAGCGCCGCGATATCGGAGCGTCGCAATGGTCGTTCCCACACGAAGAACTTTTTGTTGACGACCCACGCCGACGTGCCACTCGAGCGAACTTCTTCGCTCGTGCCTGGCAACTTAAGTGCGATCCGACGCACGTCACGCCACGTGGCCATAAAC
>PKWF01000064.1:0-7730 GCA_003133185.1 Vulcanimicrobiota bacterium
GGACCGGCACGATGAACCTGACCGAGCCGCAGGCCGGCTCCGATCTCGCGCAGGTGCGTACCAGCGCGACGCCCGAGGGCGACGCCTACCGCATCCGCGGCCAGAAGATCTTCATCACGTTCGGCGAGCACGACATGGCCGAGAACATCATCCATCTCGTCCTGGCGCGTCTTCCCGATGCACCGGAAGGCACGAAGGGCATCTCGCTCTTCATCGTACCGAAGTTCCTCATCAATCCCGACGGCAGCTTGGGCCAGCGCAACGACGTCGTTTGCGCGAGCATCGAGCATAAGCTGGGCATCAACGGCAACCCGACGTGTACGCTCAACTACGGCGAGAAAGGCAAAGGCGCGACCGGCTACCTCGTCGGTGAAGCGAATCGCGGCCTCGAGTACATGTTCATCATGATGAACGCGGCGCGTTTCTCGGTCGGCGTGCAGGGCATCGCGNNCCCGACGTGCGGCGCATGCTGATGTGGCAGAAGGCGACGATCGAGGCGATGCGCGGCCTCGCCTACGTTACCGCGGCCTCGCTCGATTTTGCGGCGCGCCATCCCGACGAAAAGGTGCGCAAGCAGCACAAAGCCTTCGTCGAGCTGATGATTCCGGTCGTCAAGGGCTGGTGCACTGAGAACGCCGTGGAGCTTTGCTCCACAGCGCTGCAGGTCTTCGGCGGCATGGGGTACATCGAGGAGACGGGGATCGCGCAGCAGTACCGCGACGTAAGAATCCTCACGATCTACGAAGGCACGACCGGCATTCAATCGCTCGATTTGATCGGGCGCAAGCTGCTGCGCGATATGGGCGCGACGGCACGGACCGTCGGCAAGGAGATGGAGTCGGTGGCTAAAGAGTGCGCCGGGCACTCCGACAAGACGGTCAAACGGATCGGCGAGGCGCTCGGAAAAGCACTCGCAATCTTAAACGAGAGCTCACAGTGGATCGGAATGAACGCAATGGGCGACCTGCATAAAGCCTTCGCGTGCTCGGTACCGTATCTGCGGCTCTGGGGCGCGGTAGCGGGCGGTTGGCAGATGGCGCGTGCGGCCGCGATCTCGGCGGGGAAGATCGCCGCNNCGATTCCGATGCCGACTTCTATCGCGCGAAACTCGCCACGGCGGCATTCTATGCAACGCACGTGCTCTCGCAGTGCGCCTGGTATCAGCGACAGATCGTCGACGGCTCGGGCGACGTGATGGCGCTGAGCGACGAGCAGTTTCACTTGGATCGCAAGGTAGCCGCAGGCGTTTGATACCCTCTGATCCAGCCGTGCGCGACCCAAGTCGCGTGCGCGTAATTACGCTGGATAACCCGCCGGTCAATGCGCTCTCGTTCGCCTATTGCGCCAATCTGTACGAAGCGATCGAGGCCGCGCATGCCGACGACTCGGTCGAAGCCATCGTTTTCGCGGGCGCAAACGGCCTCTTCAGCGGCGGCGCCGACGTCAACGATTTCAACAACGAGCTTCCGGCGGGAGCCGTGACGATCCGCGACGTGATCGGGGCGGTCGAACTGAGCATCAAGCCGCATATCGCGGCGATCGACGGCGTCGCTTTGGGCGGCGGGTTGGAACTCGCCCTCGCGTGCGATTACCGCATCGCCACGCCGCGTTCGAAGCTCGGTCTGCCGGAGATCAAACTCGGGCTGCTGCCGGGCGCGGGCGGAACGCAGCGCTTGCCGCGATTGATCGGGGCGCGTGCGGCGCTGGAGTTCATGCTGAAGGGCTCGGGCGTGCCCGCGGCGCGCGTGCTCGAGCTCGGCATTCTCGACGAGATCGTCGAAGGCNNCGGAAGAGAACGGCGGTTTTGCCGCGCACAAACTGATCGACGCGGTGCAGGCCGCGGTCGAGCTCCCGTTTGCCTTCGGCATCGCGCGCGAGGCAAGGCTTTTCGACGAGCTCGTTCGCTCGGAAGCGTCGCAAGCGTTGCGCCACATTTTCTTTGCGGAACGCGAACTTTCTAAAGTTCCCGAGCTCGATCCCGCGTCGCCACTCACTATTGCCAAGGCCGGCGTGGTCGGAGCGGGCACGATGGGCAGCGGCATCGCGATTACCTTTGCCCAATCCGGCGTTCCGGTCGTGGTCGTGGATACGAACGAAGAGGCGGTCGACAAAGCGCGCCAGACCGTGATGGGCATGTTCATGTACCAAGTGCAAAAAGGGCGCCTGACGCAAGAAGAGGCGTGGCAGCGCGGCCAGTCCATCACCTTCACCGATGATTGGAGCGAGTTGGCCGGCGCGGATCTCGTTGTGGAGGCGGTCTTCGAGGATCTCGACGTCAAACGCGAGGTCTTTGCAAAGCTCGACGGGATCGTCAAGCCCGAGGGATTGCTCGCGAGCAACACCTCGACGCTCGACATCGACGCGATGGCCGCGGCGACCAAACGCCCGGAAAAGGTTCTCGGGCTGCACTTCTTCGTGCCGGCGAACATCATGCCGCTGCTCGAGATCGTGCGCGGGCGCGCGACGTCGGCACAGACGCTGGCGACAGCGTTCGCAGTCGGCAAGACCTTAAAGAAAAAAGCGGTGCTTGCGGGCAACGCATTCGGATTCATCGGCAATCGAATGGTCTTTGATTATGTGCGCGAAGCGTTTGCGCTCGCCGAGGAGGGCACCGCGCCGGCGCGGGTCGATGCGGTCGTGAAAGCCTTCGGTTTTCCGATGGGACCGTTTGCGATGAGCGATCTCTCCGGCCTCGACATTGGGCTGCACGTACAAAAGCTTCAGGGCAAAAGCGGTCAGGGGCGCACGAACGTGCTCGAACGGCTCGTCGAGCAAAAGCGGCTCGGCCAGAAAGCGATGGCTGGGTTTTTCAAGTACGACAAAGCGGTCGGAAAGGGACGCGAGCCGATCGCGGATCCGGTCGTCGAGCAGCTCTTCGCGCAAGAGGCGCGCAAAGCCGGAATCGCGCCGCGTGTCGTCACCGATCGCGAGATTCGCGAGCGCCTGCTCTACGCGCTGATCAATCGCGGCGCCTATCTACTCGAGGAGGGCATCGCTCTGCGACCTGGCGACATCGACATTGTCTTCGTCTATGGCTACGGATTCCCGCCGCATCACGGCGGCCCGATGTGGTATGCCGATGAGGTCGGTGTCGCGCTCGTGTACGAGCGCATCCGCGAGTTCGAGGCGGCATTCGGACCGCAGTGGAAACCGTCGGCCCTGCTCGCGCGCATTGCCGAAAGCGGTGCGACGTTCGCTGCCTCGTCATGCTTCGACCCTTCGACAAGCTCAGGGCAGGCTGAGCTCAGCATGACACCGGGAGGAGTAGTCAGCAATGCGTGAAGCGGTAATCGTCTCGGTCGCACGCACGCCGATCGGCCGCGCGTTTCGCGGCGCCTTTAATCAGACGCCGGGTGCGACGATGGCGGGATACGTCGTCAAACACGCGATCGAGCGAGCCTCCGTCAAACCGGAGGAGGTCGAAGACGTCATCATGGGCTGCGGGCTGCCGGAGGGCGCCACCGGTAACAATATCGGCCGGACCTCCGCACTGCGCGCCGGCTGTCCGGTCAGCGTTTCCGGGCAGACGGTGAGCCGCTACTGCGCGTCGGGGCTCGACGCGATCGCCACGGCGGCGAAGCGCGTCATCGTCGACAACGCCGAGGTGGTTGTGGCCGGCGGCGTGGAGTCGATCAGCATGGTGCAGAATGATTTGAACCTTCACCTCTTTGCCGAAGAGTGGCTGCTGCGCCACGAACCGGATCTCTACACGCCGATGCTCTACACCGCGGATTTCGTCGCGAAAAAGTACGGCATCTCGCGCGAGCGTCAAGACGAATACGCGCTACAGAGCCAGCAGCGGACGGCTGCCGCGCAGACCGCGGGGCGTTTCGATGCCGAGATCGTGCCGATGCCGTCGTGGAAGTACGTTCGAGAGCGCGAGAGCGGTGCCGTGCGCGAAGAGCGCGTCGAGCTAGGCAAGGATGAAGGAAACCGTCCCGACACGACGCTCGCCGGGCTGGCTTCGCTCAAAGGCGCCGTTCCCGGCGTTGCGGATACGACGATCACGGCCGGGAACTCATCGCAACTTTCCGATGGCGCAGCGGCCGTCGTGGTGATGTCTCGCGAGACTGCGAAGGCGCGCGGACTGCAACCGCTGGGGATTTATCGTGGCTACGTGGTCGCGGGATGCGATCCGGGCGAGATGGGAATCGGGCCGGTGTATGCGATTCCCAAGCTGCTCGATCGCCAGGGGCTTACGATCGGCGACGTCGGTTTGTGGGAGCTCAACGAAGCCTTCGCGGTGCAAACCGTCTATTGCCGCGACACGCTCGGCCTTCCCAACGAGCGCTTCAACGTGGACGGCGGCGCGATTTCGATCGGCCACCCGTATGGCATGAGCGGGGCGCGGATGACGATGCACGCATTGATCGAAGGCAAACGCCGCGGCGAGAAGTATGCCGTCGTAACGATGTGCATCGGCGGCGGCATGGGCGCGGCCGCGTTATTCGAGGTGGTTTAGATGCGAGTCTTCCTAAGCGTCGTGTTGGTGCTGGCGCTGACGACCGGCGTGGCCCCGCCGGCGGCCGTTACGCCGAACATTCCCGATACGCCCGCGGGTCACGCACTCGTTGGGTGGTTGCAGGCCTTTGACGGCGGCGACCGCGCGACGTTCCTCGCCTTCTTAAGGTCGAGATATCCATCGAGCGTCAAGCGGATCGACGACTACATGCAGTTTCGTCAGATGACCGGCGGCTTCGTCGTCCGCGAGATCGTGACGTCGGCACCGACGCGGCTCGTTGCAACGGTAGAGGACCAAAACAACGAGCAGTTTGCGACGATGATCGTGGTCACGGAGAGCGCAGCGCCGTATGTCATCGACCGCATCTCTCTGCGAGCCATCGCAACGCCGGCCGAGTTCGCTCCGCCGGCGATGAGCCAAAGCGAACTCCTCGCGGCGCTCGGTTCGAAGGTCGAAGCCGAAACTTCTGCCGGCGGCTTCTCGGGTGCCGTGCTGGTCGCAAAGGATGGTCGACCGATCTTCGCTCGAGCGTACGGGCAGGCCGACCGCGAGCATAGTATCGCCAATACGTTGGAGACCCGCTTTCGCATCGGATCGATGAACAAGATGTTCACGGCAGTAGCGACTCTGCAGCTCGTGGCGGCCGGGAAGATCAACCTCGACGCGCCATTGGGCACCTACTTGCCGGATTACCCGAACAAGGATGTGGCGACGCACGTAACGATCGCCGAACTCCTCGACCACACCGGAGGAACCGGCGATATCTTCGGCCGCCAGTTCGATGCGCACCGTTTGGAGCTGCAGACGCTGCAAGATTACGAGAAGCTGTACGGCTCGCGCGGACTGGCCTTTACACCGGGCAGCAAATGGGATTACAGCAACTACGGTTTCATTCTGCTCGGGCTGGTGATTGAGAAGATCAGCGGGAAAAGCTATTACGACTACGTTCGCGAGCACGTCTATGCTCCGGCCGGCATGACTTCGACGGGCTCCGAGCCGGAAACCGAGGCCGTTCCCGGCCGCAGCACCGGCTATACGCTCGATCCCAATGGCAAGCTCGTCCCAAATACCGATACTTTGCCGTATCGCGGGACCTCGGCCGGCGGCGGATACTCGACGGTCGGCGACCTTCTCAACTTCGCGAACGCGCTGATGCAAAACAAACTGCTCGAGGCACGGTACACGGAGATCTTGACAACGGGAAAGGTCGATACCCCCAACGGCAGCCGCTATGCCTATGGTTTTCAGGATCAGCGGTTTAACGGCGTGCGCTGCTTCGGCCACGGCGGCGGCGCGCCAGGAATGAACGGCGACCTGGAAATCTGTCCCACAACCGGTTATGTCGTTGCCGTCTTGGCGAATTTGGATCCTCCCGCGGCCACTCGAATTGCAGACTTCGTGACGGCGCGCCTGCCGCAGCAATAGCTTTCGAATGCCGGAGGCGCGGTAGATGGAGCGATGTGCGCTCGCGGTAATGTTTTGCGCCGCGATGGCCTTCACGTCGGCCGGCGCACGCGCCGGCGAGCCGCAGCTATTGTACGTCAACTTTACAAGCACGGCTCTCTCGACGTTTTTCAACCAGCCTGTCCAAATTGTGGCGACTATTCTCCTTCCCGACTCCTACTACAAGGAGCCGCAGCGGCGGTATCCGGTCGTCTATGTAATCTCAGCCTTCGACGACATCGGCGCGACCGATGTACGGAGACAACTGACTTGGCAACGACCGATGAGGGCGTTAGGCTCCGAGTTCATGATTGTTTTCTTACGTGGAATGATTGAGTTCCACGGAGAGGCGATCCACGATCAATATGCGGATTCGGCCAACGACGGACCCTGGGGCACGGCACTTACCAGCGAGTTCGTTCCAGCAACGGATGCGCATTTTCGGACGCTTGGTGCCGGCGGACGTTTTCTTTTCGGGCATTCGTCGGGCGGGTGGTCGGCGTTATGGCTTCAAGTGAACTACCCCGATGCGTTCAACGGCGCGTGGGCGGTCTCGCCGGACGCGGTCGATTTCCACAATTTCTACGGCCCCGATCTGACGAAACCGTCGGCGAACTTCTACCGAGACGCCTCAGGAAACGCGTACGGCGAGTGTCGCGAAGGCGGGCACGATACCTCGACGATGCACGGGCTCGCGTCGGGTCTGGGCGAGTGCGGCGGCAGAGAATCGGCAACAGTTGAAAAGGCGTGGGCGGTGCGGCAATTCGACACGTACGACGTCGTCTACAGCCCTCGACGTAACGACGGATCGCCGGCCCAAGTCTTCAATCGCGCGACCGGCGCGATCGACCCAGCGGTCGCAGCGTATTGGGAAGAGCATTANNCACGCGAATTCTACAAGAGCGTTGGAGCACGTTGGGCCCTCAGCTGCAGGGGAAGCTTCACGTATTCGTGGGCGCGCAAGACACGTTCCATACCAACGATTCCGTCGTGCTAATGCAGGACGCTCTGCACAAACTCGGCAGCGACGCGGAAATCCAGATCGTGCCGGGCGACGACCACTGGCAGATTCTCGACTGGCACGGCGGGTTGATCGGCTACTCACTAGCCGAAATGCTGCAACGCCTCACGCTGAAGTGACCGCGCGGCCGTCCTACGACGGACGACAAAGCGGCGAACTACTTCTTCGCGTAAGCGATGCACCAGCCGTTGGGGCTGATCGTGCCGGCGACGAGTGAGCAGCTGCCGTTTGCCGTGGCCGAGCTGCCCTTGGTGAAGAACTTGCACAGCGAGCACTTCTGACCGTTTTTTGGGGTGCCCTGATATTTGAATGCGGCTTGGGTCCCTTTCGCTTCGGCCGTGGCCGTTTGTGCGAGGACCAATCCGGCAAGCGCCGGAAGGACGACGACGCCGGAAAGGAAGTTACGCCGGCTCAGATCGTTAGAAGAATCGCGCATCTTTTTTACCTCCGGCCCATCAGTTGGCCGGGAAAAACCTGGACCCTCTCACCTGGGCTTAATGCGAAGCTAATCGCGAAACGATGACTTGTTTGGCCGATTCGGTTTCAATGGTGATGAGGGACTAGAAACAAAGATATGACGTTTAAGTCGTTTGCCAGCTTCATCTCCGGGGTCGCCCTGGCCGGGATGATCCTTGCCGGCGCGCTTCCGGCCTTGGCGGAGCAGGCACCCGACGGCAACGGCCCGGGTGTCGCCAGAGTTAGCGTCATCCAGGGCTCGGCGGTCATCCAGCGCGGCGACAGCAATACCCAGACGACTGCCGTTATCAACGCCCCGCTTCTTCCCGGCGATTATGTGTCGACGGG
>PKWF01000064.1:7753-9214 GCA_003133185.1 Vulcanimicrobiota bacterium
CCCTTCCAAGTCGACACCCCCTCTGTTAGCGTTCGCGCGCAAGACGAAGGCGATTATCGTATTACCATCAACCGGGACGGCTCCACTTGGGTAACGGCCCGACGCGGAAGCGCCGAGGTCATCACGCCGCAGCGCACGTACGATCTCACGCCTGGCCGAACGCTGGTTGCGCGCGGCTCGGCGCAAGATCCCTCCATCGGCTACAGGCCAGAGGTCGGCTTCGACTCATTTGACGACTTCAACGCCAAACGCGATGACACAATGATGGCCGCGCTCAACGCGAGCCCCAACTTGAGCCCGACGATCGCCGGTTACGACAACCTCGATCAGTACGGCAACTGGCAGGACGTCGCAGGGTACGGCCAGGTCTGGGTTCCCGACGAACCGGCGGACTGGGCTCCCTATCGTGATGGCTCTTGGGCCTGGGAAGGCGGCTACGGCTGGACTTGGGTCGGCACCGAACCGTGGGGATGGGCTCCGTATCACTACGGTCGTTGGTTCTGGGCAAACGGTTATGGCTGGGCTTGGTATCCGCCGGCCTACTCGTACGCGCCGGTATGGTCACCAGCACTGGTCGGGTTCTATGGCTGGGGCGGCGGTGTTGGAATCAGTCTTGGTTTCGGCGGCTTCGGTTATGGCGGAATCGGTTGGTGCCCACTCGCTCCGTTCGAAGCATTCTATCCCTGGTATCCCGGCTGGCTCTGGGGAGGTGGGGGCTGGGGCTATGGCGGCTACCGCGGGGGAATGCGGGTCGTCAACATCACGAATATCCATAACGTCTACAGAAACTTTGGCCACGGCGGCGGAAGCGGAACGCTCCGAGGAAACTTCGTGCATGGAAACTTCTCACACAACGTCGCCGTGACGTCGCAGAACGCCGGCCGGGTCGGGAGCATCCGGGGCGCGCTCCCGGTCACTCCGAGTAAAGAGAATCTCGGTTTCGGGCGGACGCCGAGTCGAACGGTCGCATTCTCGAAGGCCTTCGACTCGCCGCGATTCGCATCGAATCGAGCGCTGGCCTCACGCAACTCCTTCGCGGAGCAGCAGAGGTCCGTCAACGGGCAGATTCACGCGAACGCCACACGCGAAAGCGTGCCGGTGAGTCACGAGAGCGTGCCCAACGAATCGTGGCAACGCTTCGATGATTCTCGCGGCTCGTCGCACGCGGGCGCGGCTTCCGAACGGTCTGCCCCGAGCGCACGCGCGCCGAACGCAAGCGAACGTACGTCGACCGCGAGTGAAGGATCGCGCCAAGAGCGGCCGGCATCGAGTTCGTGGAGCCGGTATTCGAGCGAGCGCGGTAACGCCTCGGTACCCGTCATCTACGGCGATCGTTATCGTGGATCGTACTCGCCCAGCGAATCCTCCGGAAGTTCCTACTCGCATAGCTCGTATCCGTCGTACTCGCGCAGTTCGTATCCGTCGTACTCGCACAGTTCGTATCCGTCGTACTCGCACAGT
>PKWF01000073.1 GCA_003133185.1 Vulcanimicrobiota bacterium
CACGCGTAGCGGCCCTGGCGTGTGGAAGCGCGACGGCCGGCCCGAACATCTGCGAGAAGCGTGCGAGGGGAGTCTGCGCCGCTTGCACGTCGACCGGATCGACGTCTACCAGTTGCACGCGATCGACCCCGACGTTCCGTTCGAAGATCAGATCGGCACGATGCGCGAGCTGCGCGATGCCGGAAAGGTTCGGCACGTCGGCCTTTCAAACGTCGATCTCGACCAGCTGAAGCGAGCGCGAGGGATCGTCGAGATCGTCTCCGTGCAAAATAACTACAACGTCGGGAATCGCACGAGCGAACCGGTCCTGAAATATTGCGAAGCCAACGGTATCGCCTTTATTCCGTACTTTCCGCTCGACGGCGGCGATTTGGCGGCGAATCAAGCGCTTTCCTCACTCGCGGGCGCGCGCAACACGACGATCTGGCAGGTGGGATTGGCGTGGCTGCTGCGACACTCGCCGGCGATGCTGCCCATCCCCGGCACGTCGTCGGTGTCGCATTTGGAGGAGAACGTCGCCGCCACGGCGCTCGCGCTCAGCGACGATGAATATCACGAACTCTGCCGGCTAGAAGAATAAATGCGGCGCTCGGTGGATTTCGATACCGAACGCCGCACGATGGTTGCTGCTAGTGCCCGACGCCAACGAGATAGAGGATGATCAGGACCGTAAGCGGCGCGCCCAGCAGCCAGAGAAGAATCAAGAACATTAGACCGATACCTTGCCTTTCTGCGCGTCGAGATACGCGTTGCGCTTGCGATAGAATGTAAAGGTCATCGGTTCGCCTGAAGCCATCCAGCCGCCGATGACGCTGCCAATAAGACCAAGCAGGAGAGACGTAACTGCCGCCATCGCCGTGTTGCGCACGATATCTGGCGATGCGGTCGACGCGGCGGCCGCGCCGATCGGCGACGCGATCAACCCACCGTACCAGCCGCCGAACGCCGTACCGGCTCCGGCTGCGAGCATCGTTACCAGGATTGGCGTTGCCACGAGCCATGCGATGGCGGCGTGAAGAATAGTTGGCTCGGAGTGTCGCGCGCCCGTAATCTTTCCGGTGACCCAGCCGGCGATCACGAAGCTGAAGAATGCCGCGCAGACGATCACGGTGACGTCGATCATCGAGATCGTGTGCCAGGATGAAATCTTCTCCAGCGATGTGGCGCCGAACGCCGTGCCGAGCAGGCCAAAGATCAAGGCCGCGGAGAGCGCCGCGAGCGCACCTACCCAGATCGCGCCCCAATTGATGCTCCAGGCGACCCACGTCTCGGGCCGCGAGTACAGATCCTCATCTCGTATCATGTGTTCCTCCGCACAAAACTCCGCTATCCTTGCCCAATGCCGGGGCAAGCGAAACCCATCGCGACTTAGTAGTCGCGATGGGTTTCCGTCGATCGGGAATAGGTTAGGCGCTACTCGACGCGATAGATCCGGCCGGTCTGCGAGCCTTCGACGCTTCTTGAGAAAGCCAGCGCCACGCGTTGTGCCGTCACCGGTTCGAAGCCGCGAAAGTATGCGCCGTAGGCGCCCATCGACTCCTCAAGTACCGATGGGCTGACGGCGTTGATGCGTTGATCGTGGAGTTCGATGGCGGCCGCGCGCACAAAGCTCTCCAACGCGCCGTTGACCATCGAGGCGGAAGCCCCAAAGCGAATTGGGTCTTGCGAGAGCGTGCCGGCGATGAGCGTAAACGAGCCGCCGGGGTTTACGAACTCGCGTCCGGCGAGGACGAGATTGACCTGGCCCATCAACTTATCGCGCAATCCGATGTCGAACCGCTCGGCGGTCATATCTTCGAGGGGGCCGAATTCCACGTTGCCTGCCGCGCAGACGACAGCATCGAGCTTCGCGACGGCGGAGAAGAGGTCGCGCACGCTCTTGGGGTCGGCAGTGTTGACCTGAAAGGTACCGCTCGAGCGGCCGGCAGTCACGATTTCGTGCCGCGCTGAAAGCTCCGCGGCGACGGCCTTGCCGATCGTGCCGTTCGCGCCCACAATAAGGATCTTCATGATAGTGAGTTCGACCCGCCATAGGTTTCGGTGGTTGCGCAGCCTCTCGTCGGGAAGGGCCGAGGCTTTTACTGGGAGGGCAACCGTAACGAAACGTTCCAACTCCCTCGTATGTCGAAGTTGATCTACATCGCCAATACGTCACTCGACGGTTACGTGGAGGACGAAACTGGTGCCTTCGATTGGGTCAATCCCGATCAAGTGCACGAGTTCATCACTGAGTTGTTGCGACCGATCGGAACCTATCTCTATGGGCGGCGCCTCTATGAGACGATGGCCTACTTTGGTGGGCCGGTGATTGAGGACTATCCACCCGAACACCGCGACTTTGCACGAGTCTGGCAGAAGGCCGAGAAGATCGTCTTTTCACGAACGCTGACAGGCCCTACGACAGGCAACACGCGTGTCGAACGGGACTTCGACCTTGAGGCTGTTCGGAAGCTCAAACGGGAATCGGAGCGCGACATCAACATTGGCGGCGCCGAGCTTGCGGGGCTTGCGCTCGAGGCCGATCTCGTCGACGAATGTCACCTGTTTCTTTACCCGGTAATCGTAGGCAGCGGGAAGCCGGCATTTCGAGCCGGCTTACGACGGAATCTCGAACTCCTCGAGACGCGGCGATTCGGCACCGGGGTAATCCACTTGCGCTATCGTATTACGGCGCGACCGCGATAAATCCGATCGCATGTGAAGGAAATCCTATGAAAGCTGCTGTGGTTACCGGTTCCGATGCCACTCCAGAATACGATGATTTTTCCGAGCCCCAGGTTGACGACGGCTACGAACTCGTAGAGCTGGTAGCTGCAGGGCTCCATCCTATCGTACGATCGCTGGCAGCTGGCCGGCATTACGGAAGCACGCAGTCCTGGCCCCTCGTCCCGGGCGTCGACGTCGTCGCTCGTACCGCGGCCGGCGATTACATCTATACGGGCTTTGTGCGTCCCCCGCACGGCACGTTCGCGGAGCGAATGGCGGCACCTAAAGCGATGCGGATCTCGCTACCCACCGGAGCGGATCCCGTGAAGGTCGCCGGCGGATTGAATCCGGCCTTCGCATCGTGGTTGCCGCTCAAGACGCGCGTTCGCGAGATCGGTTCGCTCGCAACGGTCTTGGTTCTCGGCGTGACCGGTATGGCCGGATATCTTGCCGTGCAGCACGCGCGCTTACTCGGCGCAAACCGCGTCGTCGGCGTGGGGCGCGATCCGGCACGTCTTGCGCGCGCTGCGGCGCTTGGGGCTGCAACCGTTGCCCTGAGCGGCGATCGCGAGGCCGATGCCGCGGCAATCGTCGACGCTCTTTGCGGTACGACACCGAGCATCGTGCTCGATTTTCTGTGGGCGTCGGCAGCCGAGACCGCCTTCGCTTCGCTCGCAAGGCGCGGGCTTGAAGAAGATACCGCCGACATTGCCTACACGCAAATTGGCGGCGCGGCCGGTCCCGAGGCAGCCGTACCGGCGGCGCTCTTACGAAGCCGCCGTATCCGCATCTCCGGCAGCGGTGCGGGTTCCGCGCAAATTGCCGATATCATGGCCGAAGTCCCCGTCTACATGCAGCTTATCGCAGACCGATGCGTTGACGTCCCGACGAAAACGGTCCCACTTTCGTCGATCTCGGAAGCTTGGACCGCATCGACAGACGGCACCTACAGGATTGTCGTCGTTCCTTAACCGTTACCCATTGCGATTTTTAATCGGAGGTTTCCCAACTTGCTCTTTTTCACGCACCCTGTCGTTGCTCAAGCTTCTCCCGCACCATCGTTCACCAGTCCCGCGCGCCAGCCTCTGACGGTTTCTTGGCCATCGAATATAGCCATCTCTCCAGCGTCGGCGGCCAACTTTGAACGATCCAACCAAGGCTCGGGTACGATTCTCGTCACCATTAAGTGCAATGGCACAAAGAATGCAATCATTCCACCGACGCCGGACATTGACGGCGACCTCAAAGCTGCGCTCATGAGATTCGTGTCCGACGCGAAGGTCGCCGCGGGCGCCTCATGTCGCGACCAAACCTTCATCGTGCATTTTGAGGTTCCGAGCGGAAACATGACGGAAACCGAACTGCAGCCCCCTGGTTAAAGCCGGCCAGAAGGGGAGTAAGCACTTTAGATGCTCTTGGCGTCGAACGCGTGTTGCGCCGCGTGCACCTCGTTCATATGGCGCTCGGCCCACTCGGAAAGCGCGCGCAGCGGTTCGTCGAGCGTGCGCCCGAGCGACGTGAGCGAATATTCGACACGCGGCGGAATGACCGGATAGATGTCCCGAACGACCAGGCCGTCGCGCTCGAGATCGCGCAGCGTTTGTGTCAGCATTTTCTGCGAGATGCCGTTGATCGACCGGCGCAGGTCGCTGAATCGGACGGGGGCCTCGGCGCCGCCGAGGATCCCGATGATCATGGTGGTCCACTTGTTGGCGATGCGATCCAAGAGGCCGCGGGCCGGACAGGCGCCGGAGTAGACCGTGGTGACAGTATCCACTGGGTGCCTATACTACTTTCGGGTGTCTTCTGGTGTCTGGTGAGTAGGTATGCAATAGTGACTTACGAGCAGTAGAATACCACACTCGAAGCCACCCGGCAACCATAGGAGACTTTACCGACATGACCACCGCCCAAGAGCAGACGACACAGATTTTCACGATCGATCCGATTCACACGAGCGTTGGATTCACCGTGCGCCATCTTATGATCGCCAAAGTTCGCGGCCACTTTACGTCCGTGGCCGGCACGATCGAAATCCCTGCCGGAACCGACGTTCCCCAAGCGATCGAGGTGACCATTGACGGCTCCTCGATCGATACGCGCGAGCCTCAGCGCGACGAGCATTTGCGTTCCCCCGACTTCCTCGATGTCGCGACGTATCCAATGCTCACTCTGCGCAGCACCGCGATTAGCGGAAGCCCAAGCGCGTTCAAGATTCATGGCGACCTGACGATTCACGGGACGACGCGTCCTGTCGTGCTCGATGCGACCTTCGAGGGCCGAGCCACCGATCCGTGGGGAAATCTGCGCGCAGGCTACGAAGCAACCACGACGATCAGCCGCAAGGATTTCGGTTTGACCTGGAATCAGGTGCTCGAAGCGGGCAGCGTGGCCGTCGGCGACGAGGTTCGCATCGAGATCAGCGTCGAGGCGATCGCGCCGAAGTAAAACGGACGGTAGCATTGCGATGGAGATCGGGCTGTGAGCATCGTACGAGCGCGCGAAGAACGCGTAAAGGCCCGCGTTCGAGCATCGTCTAAAAGCGTGGCGTTATGGAAGACCTCGCGCCGATTATCTCAATACACATCTTTACGGTCGAGCCGGCAGATTTCGCGAGGCTCGCGGAGCGCGCTACGGAGGCGCTTCGGAAAGCTGCGACACTCCCCGGCTTCGTAAGCGTCAATATTTTTGGAAACGCCCCACATACCAAACTTCTGCTCGCATCGGAGTGGCGATCGGAGCACGCTTGGAGCCGAGCGGAATGGGACGACCTGATTGAAAAAGTTCTGACAGATTTAGTCGAAAATAGTCGGGACCACGAGTTCGAGATATATTCGCATATTGCGCCGTAAGAATCCGGTGAAACGGTTTAGGCAAACGGACGCTCGTTATTCGTAGTCGGGTGCGAAATAATCGTCGCCGCCGAACTGACGCATGAAAAACTTCGGCGGCAAGGGCGCCTTGATGGGAACGAATTTGGCTGGTTCTTGCGAGAAATCAAAACAGTCGGCTGCCGGTGAGTTCGCACGACTGTCGGCTTTGGCGAGCTGACCGAGACCATAGAGATCCTCGGCGAAGCGCAGCACGCTCGCCGTCTCGTAGTGAACGTGGGAAACGTGGTTGTGCCGCACGTATGGAGATAGCATGATCAGCGGAACCCGGAAACCTAAGCTGTCGCGATCCTTGTACTCCGGCGCCACCGGGTCGTAGAGGCCGCCCCAGTCGTCCCANNGGTCCGAGTCGTCGCAGACGGGTGTGATCCACGTAAAGTTTGCGAGTTCGCCTTTGCGGACGTCGGTGATAAACTTCCAGTTTGGCGAGATGACGTCTTTCTTCCAGTCGGGCCCATTGTAGATGTGGTTGATGGCCTGATAGCTGGACCACGTTCCACCGTTGCCGCTCGAGGCGCTACCGTACTGGCTCGCGTAAAAACGCCACGAGAGATTGGCTTTATCGAGTTCGTCGCCAAGAGTTTGATAATCGAAACACGCCGTCTGATACCCGGTGACGATGCGCTGAGAGCTGATCATTGCGACTTCGGAGGACGCGTGGTCCTCGCAACCCCAGGCCCCGCCGGGCAAATTGGCGCTCCAGGCCGCCTGCGCGGCGATCACATACTGATGCGCGACGAAGCTCTCGTCGAGCTGCGATTGGAACATCCGGTCGGCGAGCGCGCCTTCGTGTGCCATGTCGAAGTACGGCTTCGACTGATCGTGCGGCACGTACACGTACTGCGCATCTTTAAAACCGCCGTCGTTCCCTTCTCGGTCGAATCCGTTCATCCGGCAGTCCGTACCGGGTAGCTTGCCCGTGCCATTGCAGGCCTGAATCATCGCCTCCACGGAGTGATCGATATCGTAATCCGCGCCGAGCTTCGAGGGGCGCAGTTTTATCGTTCGGCCTGTTGAGTCTTTGCCTTCAGTAACGGTGTACGCTCCGGGATAGCCGTAAAACAGGTTGTTGAAGCTGCGGTTCTCTTGCACGATGTAGACGACGTGCTCGATTTTGCCGGCGCCGGTCCCGTCGAGCATGCGTATCGCGTTGCCGCTTTGCATGTAGGGCAGCGCATCTTGGCGGCCTTGCGAACCAAGCGAGCAGCCACCGAGCATGGCTGCAGCGGCGCACGCGCTAAGCGCGAAGCGAATAAGAACTAAAATCCTCATCTGCGTAAACCTCCACATAAGCGGCAACGAATCGGCGAGCCGGTTGATTTCGAGCTGCACCGCTCACTCTCATGGCGCTCCGGGGCATGCGTGCATGTGACGGCATGTCGACCTGGGTCACTTTTTGCAGTACGATGGCGGTCGCTACCGCAGCTCCGTTCGTCGATCGATCAATGGCTCGAAGCGTCGATCCGGCACCAGCCACATCGCGGCGACGGCGATGAGAATGACATCCGAGACTATGGTCGACACGAACGCTGCCGCGACGGCAACTACGTACATCACGATGGAGAGCATCCCTTTCACATCGATGGCAACCGCTTTCGCGAACGGAGTGTCGCGCCCGTTTACTTGCAATAGAGCCATCTGCAGCACGGTATAGGCGACGGCGTCGAGCAACAGGACGATGCAGTACAACACGGTGGGCCCGACTCCGTTCGGGTGCGCGCCGAGCCATTCGGTCGCAAACGGAACCAGCGAGAGCCAGAAGAGCAAGTTGAGGTTCGCCCACATGGCGCGCCCGTCGATCCCACTCGTCGCGCGCAGCATGTGATGATGGTTGTTCCAATAGATCCCGATAAACGTAAAACTCAGCGCGTAAACCCCGATCTTCGGCAGTACTTCCAAGACGGCGGTCAGTGCGGTTCCGTGCGGCGGGCGCAGCTCCAAGACCATGATGGTGATGATGACCGCAAGAACGCCATCGCTAAACGCCTCGAGCCGCGACGAATCAGTAGAGAACCTCTTCATACGAATCAACCTTCATCGATCCGCGCGAAAGCTCATCTCGCGGACCGAGGACTGCCTGCAGGAAATGACGGGCTCGCTTACCAAGCCGTCACATACCTTGCCGCCGGAGGTTTTGGAGATGCGTCAGACAACGATTTGTCGTTTGCGGCAGAGCGCGACCGTTCTGCTCGTGCTCGTTCTTTGCGCGTGTGCGGGTCAGACGGCGTTGGATGGAACGCCTCCAAGGGGAGCTCAAGCGCCGGCGCTTCGAGGAGCGCTCTCTCCCGAGCGAAGCGCGCAGAAGCTTCGCTCGATGATAACGCGCAATGGTCTTGGAAACGACGCATCACGCGGCGGCGCGGGGTATCCAGTAACCGCCGATCCACCCGTCTCGCACCCGGACGAGGCTCCCTGCATCGACAGACTCTTCAATCCGCATACGCCACCGCTAGAGTCCGGCCAGTTGCCGGTTGGCGAATTCGCCGACTACTCTGACCATCCGTTCAACTATAAGCCGCCGAAAAATTGTTCGGGACCCTATGCCAAAATTATTTTCAAGATGCACTTCCGCGTTTCGGCCGGCGTGCAATATGACCGGACGGGAGCCGTTTGGATCGGGGCCACGGACGTCTACTTCGGAACGACGTCGGAGCCCGGTCAGAACGCGAGCCCGCAGTGGGACGTCGAGCGCGACGTGACGGACTACGCTCCGATTTTCGCGCAGCCATCGACCGGGCAAGCCTCCGTCTATAACGTCGTCAACTCGCAATACACCAGCATCATTTACGGCACCGCCGAGCTGGATTTCTATCCGGCGACCAAAAAGTATCCGGCAGCCCGGAGTGCCGATGTTGTCGATCCGCTTTCGGGCGGCCCGGACGGCGGATATGTGAACCTCGATGCGCCCACCGATCAGATGACCGGTACGTTCACGTTTCCGACCAACGTCGAGGCGGCATATCTGGACGTCTTTCTCGAATCCCAGTCGGACGACGAGTTCTGGTACACGTGCTTTCCCAACGACTTGGCGCAAAAGCTGGACAACTGCGGTAACACCGCGTTTCGCGAGGGGGAGGTGACCGTCGACGGGCAGCCTGCCGGCGTGGCACCGATCTATCCGTGGATCTATACGGGGGGCATCGACCCGTATTTGTGGATTCCGATCCCGGGCGTGGAAACGCTGGATTTTCAACCGTACCGCATCGACCTTACGCCCTTTGCGGCGCAGCTCGACGATGGCAACAAGCACACAATAGCCGTCTCGGTCTTCAACGACGACGACTACTTTGCGGCCAACGCGACGCTGCTCGTCTATGAAGACCACGGCTCGACGCAGGTAACCGGAGCGCTGGTTCGCGACGGCACGGCTCTCTCGCCCGCGGAAACCGTCATCGAGCACGTGCGATTCAACAAAGCCGGCGACGCGAGTGGAACGATCAATGTATCGGCGACGCATCCGGTCAGCCTCCAGGGCTACGTGATTACGTCGAAAGGGCGCATCACGACAGAGGTAACGCAGAGCGTTTCGTTCTCCAACGTACAGAAGATCGACGTGACGTCGAATCGCTTCTTCCAGAACATCACTCAGGCGACGACGATTTCGTCGAACACGTCAACCTCAAGGGGAGGCAAGCACGTTAAGACGCAAGTCCAGTGGAGCTACCCGTTCAACCTGCGCTATAACTACGTTGCCGGCGCGAGCGGCACGGCAACCCAGACGACCAACGTTTTGCAGGCGAAGAGCGGCAGCGGCTTAAACGAAATCCGTGGAAGGGCATCTTCGTGGACGTTGCTCAATACCGTCAGTTCAAGCGACACGCTGAACTTCACCGCCGGCGGTTTCACTCCGTCGAACGGCAAGAGCCGGCAGCAGTATAAATCGCTCGACGTCGAGGGCCCCTGCTACGAAGAAACGATCAAATCGCTCAACTACGTTCTCACAGGGAAAATGACGGGCTGCTGACTCAGTCTCGCCAAGGAGCCTCGCACGCCGCCGCTAGCGTCCGCCGCCGGCTGCCGTTCGCGGGGCGCCCTTCACATGGCTTGTGCCGTTGAAGAAGGTGGAGAAGGCATCTTTTTGTCGTCACAATGCCCGGGAGCCGCGTGTTTAACGTGTGCGTTGCTCAAAACGGAGGTACCGATCGTGGTTCTTTTTCGATTGCGTCGAGCGCTCGTGCTGCTCCTCGCGGCTACGGCGCTGCCATTTGCGGCGCGAGCCGCGGCCAGCGAAGGATTGCCAACGAGGGGTCCAATCGCTCCATACCTTATGCCAGATCGTCAAGCTGAAGTTGCCTTGGCGCGGAGCGCCGCTCCGCCATCAATCGCTGGGAAGGCCGAGGTGCTCGTGCTAACTTCCCACGGCTTCGAGACGGCGGTGAAAGGAACGAACGGCTTCGTGTGCCTCGTCGAACGTTCTTGGAGTTCGCCATTTAACGATACCGAGTTTTGGAATCCGAAAGAGCGCGGGCCCGACTGTTACAATCCTCCCGCGGCGCGCACCGAGATACCGCAGCTACTTCAGGAGGCGCAATGGGCCCTGGCCGGGCTCAGTAGGCAGCAAATGGTGGAAAGAACGAGAGCTGCCGTCACCGATCACAGCTTTAAACCACCGGAGCCTGGTGCATTTGGCTTTATGCTCTCGAAGAAGGGGTATCTTAACCATGCCCACGGACCATGGTATCCCCACATGATGTTTTTTATTCCACGAGATCAAGTCGCTAGTTGGGGCCCTAACGTAGACAATTCACCGACTCAGTCCGTCGATCGCGGTCCATATCTATCGACGCTGATTATGGTACCGGTGCTCATGTGGTCCGACGGATCGCCCGGCCCGCACTAGACCGACGGCTTTGGCGACAGCGCCTTCGAGCTTATCGAGCTCCCGAGGGGCAGCAGTACGTTCCAACCGATCACAACGAGCAACACGGTGGAGTTCCCTGGATCCGTGCAGTGGGATGGCATTACGTACCTGACGGTCACCGATCAGGAAGCGGACGTGATCTACCGCTCCGCGTGGCGGCGGCAGAAAAATAGCTGCGTTTCTAAGCTGAGACGCTTACTCCGCTGGGATAGCTGACGGCAGCGGCGAACGTCGTTAGCCGCTCGTCCGTTCAGCTAGCGGGAGGTATCGCTCATGGGAATCCTAGCCCGCTTCGCGCTGACGATAGGCGCCGCAACGCCGTTTCGGTCGAGAAATAACGTGCACGCGTGTCTACTCGGAGAGGAAAACCGTAATTGGAAACGACTCGTTTAGCGAAATACGCCGGTGCTATGGTCGCGCTCGCGATATTATCAGCGTGCGGCGGCTCGGCGGTCGCACCGTCAACGGCTGCGCTCAACGTCACGTACGTTGGTAGGACGCTGTCAGTGAACGGAAGGCTGGTAACGGCAGCGCGCCTAAGCCCGCTGCCCCAATACGCCACCATTGTTCCTGACGGGCATGAGGAGTCGAACAGGTTTGAGTATGTATTCAACGAGTACGGTACCTACGCCAGTATTTTCGACTATCCAAAGAGCGTTAAGCAGATCGGCAAGATCAAGGGTCTCGGGGGCCAAGGGTGCACGAACGTCCTCTACGG
>PKWF01000018.1:0-139 GCA_003133185.1 Vulcanimicrobiota bacterium
GCCAGGACGAGATCATCTCGAGGAAGTCGTGAGCCAAGCCGCGTTCGACCGGACGCGGAACCGACGGCTCGACGATAATCGCGCCGTAAAGTCCGGAATCCAGCATCGCTTCGTTATCGTGGCTGTGATAGATGAACGT
>PKWF01000018.1:191-2967 GCA_003133185.1 Vulcanimicrobiota bacterium
TTGCGACCGGAATGTCGTGCACGCCGTGCATGTGGATCGAGTCGGGTATCGCACCGTCGTTCGTGTAATCGATGAGCAACGTGTCGCCTTGGTTCACGACGAGCGCCGGACCGGGGACCACGCCGTTGTACGTATTTGCCATCACGGTCAAGCCTGGCTGGAGGGTCCAGGGCGCGGACCGCTCGACGATGTGAAAAACTCTGACGCGCCCCTGCTTTAGGGGGATCGCTTGATAGGCTCCGTCCGGGCGCCGGAACGTCGGCGACTCACCCGNNTCATTTGTTAGGTGCGCCTAAGATTGCTGGTAGGCGTGCCTTTCTCCTGGCGCGCGCATGGCTTTGCCTCAATAAGCGCTCTTGTCTCAAAAACCGGATGTTTGCCTCAAAAAGTCTACGCGTATAGGTCGGCGACATAAATCCCAGGGACTAAGGCCGTTATGGTATAAACAACTGTCAACGCTAATGCAGGTCTTTGCACGGGCCAGCTTTTTGCGTCGGATTCGGAAGACTCTCGAGCATCACTACTCTGCCGTCACAACCAAAAGGGGCCCTCCTGCACCACCTCAGCTCGATGATCCGCGACGAAGAAGGGGACACGATGGTCGAATACGGCCTGCTCGTTGCCCTGATCGCCTTGGTTGCCCTAATCGGCGTTACGATGCTCGGCCACAAGCTCCATGGCGTCTACACTCGGAGCGCCGGCTCAGTCTGGTAAGAAGTTCCGGTCGTCCGGTCTATCGGGGAGGGGGCACAGCGCGCGCATGCGCGCATGCGGCTTTGCCCCTTTAATCGCACCTGCCCAAAAAGCGGACACCTGCCTCAAAAAGGGGGTCGCGCAGTTCCTCAGTTACAGCCCTTTTGTGCACGCGTCATGGTGAATGTCCCGCCTCCGGATATGTGCGCGAGGTCGCCTGAACCGGGGATGATAAATTTGCCGGATCCTTGCTTCGCATTGACGGACCCTGCCCAGTACATATAGACCGCTGGCGACGGGAGCCAAACGCCAGACGCGAACAAGTTTTTACCCGATGTAAGGTATGTGCCGTTAAAGTTCTCACCGCCGCTACTAGACCAACTTCCCGACTGCTTGAACCGAATGCAGAGAGAAGGGTTGGGGAGCCCGCTCCCGACCTCGGTAGTGAACTGAGCCAGATAGTACCCCTGAAGAGATCCCTCCCCAGAGCGCATTGCGGGTTGACCGACCGCATTTGGCGCACCCGCTATTGGCTGTTGCGATCCGCCGCATCCGGCGAGCATACCGACAGCCACGCAGGCTCCAAAAGCACGACGGAAATTAAGCATTACGATGCCCCTTTCGACCGGGTAAAGGTTCGACGGGAGCTAGGCTTTCCCCCAAGACTCTAGTCCTCTTGGCCCTCAGAACCGCTCTTGGTTGCTACGACGGGGACCACGTCGCGCGTGATCTTAAACTGGGCCAGTTCAACGTTGTTTCCACCCCTCGACGGCCACGAATAGGCCACGGCTGCCTCCCTCTTGCGTTCATTTTCACCTGATCGCGAGGTGCGGGGCGCGGATCAGGGTGCAGAGAGTATCACCCTGGGTGGTGCCCCAACGCGATTGGCTTCTACGAGCGGATGGGAATGTGACAAATCGGACAAGAGCCGTCAATCGTCGGAAACGGCAGGATGCTACTGATTATGACATTGGACATAACTTAGTGCGGGGCCCAGCGAACGATTCTAAGGCTAAGCCCCACCGGCGGCGAAAGAGAAAAACGTGCCAGAACTTCGACTCAAACGCAGTTTGCGAATTCCAGCGGATTTGGCGTCCCAGGCGCTCGGCGAGCTGCTGCAGGCAATCGCAAAGCAGGAGGGGCCGTGGCGCGGTTTTGCGCTACACGTAAGCTTTGGCGATTTGCATCTCCCCGACGTCGGGTACGTCGCGATACCGATCCGTTTGACGGTGGAGAAGAATGCGAAGCAAGCGCGCACCTTTGATATTAGGTTTAATTCGGCCAATCTTCCCGCCGCATTTCCCGGCTTCACCGGCACGATGAGTGTCGAGCCCGGCGAAATCGGGGAATCAGAGCTTCATTTGTCGGGCGAATACGAGCTGCCGATGCAGTTCTTTGGAAAGCTGCTCGATGGCGCGCTTATGCCCAACGTTGCGGCGCTCTCGCTCGAGAACTTCATCGACGAAATCGCGGAAGCGTGTCAGGCGCGCGTCGACCAGCGCGAAGCCGAGTTTGCCCGCTATCATTTTTACAGTAGAACGACGGGGTGAGGGAAGCGCAGGCCGGGTGTTGCATCGTGGGAGGCGGTCCGGCCGGAATGATGGCCGGACTGCTTTTTGCGCGTGCAGGTATCCGGACCGTTTTGCTGGAGAAGCACGCGGATTTTCTGCGCGACTTTCGCGGCGATACGATCCATCCGTCGACGCTCGACGTAATGGCGGAGCTCGGCCTACTCGAAGCGTTCTTGAAACATCCGCATCAAGAGGTCACGACTTTAGCGGGTAACCTCGGCGACCAGGTCGTTACCGTCGCCGATTTTACGCATCTGCCGACCCGCTGCAAGTTCGTCGCCTTTATGCCGCAGTGGGACTTTCTCAACTTTTTAGCAGAGCGCGGCCGCCGCTATCCAACCTTNNTGCCGCAATGGGACTTTCTCAACTTCCTTGCCGACGAAGCCAAGCGCTTCGGGACCCTGGACCTGCGAATGCAGGCAAGTGCCAAGGAGCTGTTATGGGAAGACGGGTGCGTTGCCGGCGTTCGCGCTCAGACTCCAGAGGGCACGCTGGAAATCCGCGCCGATCTC
>PKWF01000060.1:0-6302 GCA_003133185.1 Vulcanimicrobiota bacterium
GCGCTGATTCCGCTCGCCCTACGCGGCGTCCGCTACGTGCCCAAGGGCGCGAACCGAGTTCTCTTCGAGAACGTGATGCTCTACGGCGTCGGGGGCATCATCATTCCGTTTATCGGAATCAAGCTGATCGACATGCTCCTCGCTGCGCTGCACCTGACCTAAGGAACCGGCAATGATAAAGCACCTCGGCACATCTCTGCGCATGACGATCGTTTCCATCGTGCTGCTGGGACTGATCTACCCGCTGGCGATGACCGCGATCGCGCAAGTCATCTTTCCGAGGCAGGCCAACGGCTCGCTGATCACCGTCAACGGCAAGGTCGTCGGCTCCTCGATCATCGGCCAACTCTGGACGAAGCCGCGGTATTTTCATGGGCGCCCGTCGGCTGCCGGCAAAGGCTACGATCCGACGCAGACCGGCGGAACGAACTACGGTCCGACCTCGGCGAAACTCATGGCCGCCACGAAAGCGACGATCGCGCAGCTCGAGAAGGAGAATCCCGATGCGAGCGGTCCTCCACCGATGGATCTCGTGACGTCGAGCGGTAGCGGCATCGATCCCGATATCAGCCCTGAAGCAGCGCACTGGCAGGCGCCGCGAGTCGCAAAGGCGCGCAACATGAGCGCCGCGGCGGTCGATGCGCTCGTCGCGCAGCACGTGAGTGGACGAACCTTCGGGTTCTTAGGCGAGCCGCGCGTCAACGTTCTCGAGGTGAATCTCGCGCTCGACCATCCTTCGACCGGGCTCAGGATGACAAAGAATTAGGTAGAGCGGGGCGGGAGAAGGACGAGCAACTCGCGCGCGCCGGCGTCGAGGAGGCGCCGCGCGAACGACGGGCGCTGCGGCCAGTGACGCGAGTGCCGCGTTCCGGCGAGCGCTACCGTCGTTTGCGGACGTGCGCGAGCGATTTCGATGAGCCGTTTCGGCACGTCTTCGGCGACCTCGTCGATCCATTCGACGTTGGTTTTGCGCGCCTCGGCACGCAGAGCGTCCACGACGGACTGGTCCATGCGTTGCTTCGGAGCCACGACGTGAGCGATGGCAAATTCAATGGCGAGGCGCGCCGCGATGCGTCCAGCGCGGGCGATCATCGGTAAATCGGTCGCACGCGAACCGATCGAGAGCAGAATCCGGTCGAACGGCGAGGCGACGCGCTCGCGCTGGCGTGCGCGCAAGGCCTCGCGCAGCGCAAGCTCGCGGAGCGCAAAAAGGTTTTCCGTGCGGAAGAAGTTAGCGAGTGCCGCTTCGCAGCGCTCGAGCGGATAGATCTTGCCTTCGCGCAGCCGCTGACGCAGCGTCTCCGGTGTGACGTCCACCAGAATGACCTCGTCGGCGAGCGCGAGGATTCCGTCCGGCAAGGTTTCGCGCACGACTGTTCCGGTCAGGCGCAGGACCGTATCTCCCAGGCCTTCGAGGTGTTGAATGTTGAGCGTTGTGATCACGTCGATGCCCGCACGCAACACGGCGAGAACGTCGTGAAAGCGCTTCGGCGCGACCGAACCGGGAGCGTTGCTGTGCGCGAGCTCATCGATGAGCGCAACCTGCGGCTTGCGGGCGATTACGGCGTTGCGATCGAGCTCGCGATACATGATGCCGTTCTCGCTCACGATCTTTTCCGGAATGATTTCGAGCCCGTCGAGCAGCGCCGCGGTCTCCTTTCGGCCGTGCGTTTCGACGAATCCGACGACGACGTCGATGCCTTCGGCGGCGAGCTGATGAGCGCGGTCGAGCATCGCGTAGGTCTTTCCGGCACCGGCCGCCGCGCCGAGATAAACGGTAAGCTTACCGTAACCTACGCGCAGGCGGTCGCCGGCCGTCTGCGAGTAGGGTGAGCGCGCCGGGTTTTCGCCGACGTACGTCTGCCCCACGCCGACGATGAAGAGGTCGTACGGAAGCGGCGCGTTCGCGAGCTTCGTCGCGATCCGCCCGTGAGGCAAGGCGACCAGTGCTGCGCGTAAAGCCTGACCCGAGGGCGCGGCCGGATCGATAGCCTCGTGCAGTATCTCTCCGCCAAGTTCGCGCGCGACGGGTTCGAGCGCAGCGCGGTCCACGCCGGGCGTGGGAATGACCTCCAGCCGGAGATCGAGGCCTTCGGCGATCGCCGCGGTGCGCCGCAGGAACGCCGTAGCATCGAAGTTCGGATAGACGAACGCGTCCGCCGTGGAATTGCTGCCGGCTTGCACCACCGGCAGCGTAAGGTCGTCGACGGTGCGCAAGAGCAGTTCGCGCAGCATATGGAGCGTCGCTTCCTTGAAGGCCCCGTTGAGCGCGCGTTCGATATCTTGCTCGTTGACGATCTTGCCCGCGCGCACGCGGCTTTGGAGAAGGCGCGGCGAAACGTCGAGCGCGACGACCTCGTCGGCCTTCTGCAGAAACGATAGTGGAACGATTTCGCGAACCGGATAGCCGAGCAGTGCTTCGGCGGTCGGGGCCACGGTTTCGAGGTGCGCGATGTTGAAAGCGGCGATGACGCCGACTCCATGCTCTTTAAGCGCAAGCGCATCTTGCCAGCGCTTGGCATGAGGAGCATCCCCAAGATTATCGTGCGCGAGCTCGTCGAGCACCACGACGTCCGACTTCTCGCGCAACGCTGCTTCGTAGTCGAAATCCTCGAAAGTTGCGTCACCGATGGTGATGCGGCGCGGCGGCACGCGAGGCAAACTCTCGGCGAGGCGTTCCAAGTCGGGACGCCCTTTCGTCTCGATCCAGCCAATGAGCACGCGCTTGCCGTCGGCCGCGAGGCGTCGAGCGTCCTCTAAGAGCCGGCGCGTTTTGCCCGATCCGGGCGCACTGGCGACGTAGACGACGAGCCGCGCGCGGCCGCCGAGCTCGCGTAGCAGCTCCTCGGCCTTTGCCGTGCGATCCATCGCCGCAGGCCTTCGCGCTGTGGCAAGGCGCCCCCGCCACTCTGCCCGAAAACGCGCGCAGTGGCCTTACTCTGTTACGGCTTACTCATCGTCGCGTGGATTATCGATCTCTTTACTCCACAGCTTTTTATCGCGGCGATCTTGTTCAACGGCCCGATTGCGCTCAGCAGTCTCGCGCTTCGGAGCAGGCTCACGACGAACTTGGTCATTATGGCAGAGCTGGCAAACGTGGCGGCCGGATATTATGACGGCGTCGTCGCAGGCCACCATTGGGACGGAGTCGCGGTCGGGGATCGATTGCTCTTGGCCGCCTCGTACGTTCTCGTCGGTTACATGAGCGTCAAGACCCAAGAGTATGCTCGGGAAGCCGGCGTCTCGATGGGGCGGATGCGGCAGATCGACGTCGAGAAAGCGTTGCGCGTCGCGATCGGCCGCGTGCGGGAAACGCTCAACGTCGAGCTGGTGCAGCGCGCCGTTGCGCGCGAGTCAGTCGCCTTGCTGGGCGCGTCGAAAGCGATTTTGATCCTGCGCGAGACGCCGTTTGGACCGCCGCTAACTTTTTCATACGCTGAGGGGGACCGGGATATCTCGGTCGAGCGCCGGGCGCTCTCGACCGAGATTGCCTCGCTAGCCGCGCGCGCCACCGAGGCCGACGATGTGGTCTCCGTGACCGCAAACGACGTTTTGGGCCGCCTCACGCTCGATGCGCTGGGAGCGTCGGAGGCGCTCGTTGCGTCGATTTCCACAAGCGGATCGTCGGAATACGTGCTCATTGAATGCGCCATCGCCGCCAGACCATTCGTTTCCGACGCGCCCGCGACGCTTCGCGCCTTTGCTCGGCAGGCCGGAATGGCGCTCGAACAGGCCGGCCTGTTTACCCAGCTCGGCGAACGCAACGACGAGATTGCCAGGCAAAAGGACGAGCTCGCCGACCGCGGCGACGTGATCCGTGACATCGTGTACGCGCTGGCCCACGATCTGCGCACGCCGCTTTCGGCCGCGCACGTCACGATGAATCAGGCGCTTTCGGGCGCGTACGGTGAGCTCCCCGAACGCTATCGCACGATCCTGCGAACCGCGCTCGGAGCGAACGACGATCAGCGACGGATCGTCGAAACGCTGTTGCTAGTCGCCAGATACGAAGCCGGCGAGACCTCGACCATCCGCGAGCGAATCTTCTGCGACCAATTGGTCGAGCGGATCGTAGCCGAACTCACGCCCGTGGCCGAGATCAAAGGAGTCGAGATGCAAGCCCAAAGCGCGGAACCCTTACCGACGATGGGCGATCCGCACGAGATTCGCCGTGCGATCACGAACCTGCTTGCCAATGCGATCGATGCAACCCCGCACGGCGGTCACGTGACCGTGCGGGGCGTTCGCAGCGGTGAGTGGATTGAAATCGCCGTGGAAGATGACGGGTACGGCGTCTCCGAGGAGCGGCGCGCAGGTCTCTTCCAGCGATTTGGCGGAGGGCACGCGGGTGCGGGAACGAGCCTGGGTCTTTACATCGTGCGTCGGATCGCGGAAAAATACGGAGGAAGCGTGCAGTATGCTCCTCGATCGCCGCGCGGCAGCACGTTCACGATGAAGCTGCCGATGCTGGAGGAGTGAGATGGAAAACCACGCACGTACGCGGGTCGCGATCGTCGAAGATCATGCGCTGACGCGCGCAGGATTGCGAACCGCGCTCGAGGGCTCGTTCGACGTGGTTGCCGAGGCGGCCGACGGTTTGATGGGCTGGGAAGCGATCCTGCGGGAACGCCCGGACGTGGCCGTTATCGATATCGGCATTCCAGGCATCGACGGCGTGACGCTGACCAAACGCGTGCGCACCGAGCTTCCAGCGACGCACGTGGTGATCGTTACCATGCTCGATCTCGAGAACGAAGTGCTGGGCGCACTGGCCGCGGGCGCCGATGCCTATTGCCTGAAGAGCTCGGAGCCGGAGCGCATCGTCGAGGCGGTGCGAATCGCCAGTGAAGGCGGCGCGTACTTCGATCCGCAGATCGCGCACGTCGTTCTGGCCCGCCTGTCCGGCAATCCGGCCTCCGCGGGCGCTTCGCCGCTGACGCAGCGCGAAAGCGACGTTCTCCGCCTGATCGCCGACGGCGGAGCCAATGCGGAAATCGCCGCGCAACTGCATATCGGACTCGGCACCGTAAAGGGCCACATTCGCGACATCCTCGAGAAGCTCTCGGCGTCGGATCGCACGCACGCCGCGGTCACCGCGCTAAAGAAGGGCTATATCTAGGCGCGCATGAGCGCTCTGTCGCTCTTCGGATTGTTTGCGGTGACCGCGATGCTGGTCACCTATACGCTGGAAAAGCGCAGTTCATGGTACATTCTGGCTTTCGCCGCAGCATGCGTGCTGGGGTCGGTCTACGGCTTCTTACAGGGCGCGTGGCCCTTCGGCATCGTCGAAGCGATTTGGGCCGGTGTCGCGGTGCAGCGCTGGTTTACGCTCCGAGGATAGAGCGCCGGCGAGCGTCTCAATATGCGCTCGCCGGCGAGGACTTTCCGTGACCGGCTCCCGCCGCTTTCAGATGCCCTTTTGACCGGGGTAGAATGCAACGCCCTCGTTGACTTGGAGGGGCGGACCGATGCGCGAGCAGCAGGTGTACACTCGCAGTTGCTTGCCGCCAGGGAAGGACCAGGAAATTCCAACGGGCCCTTGTTGCGTGGTGTCCGCCGCCGTCGCGCCGAGGACGATCCGGCCGTTTCTGCTTACGGCGATGCCTTCCGTCGCTGCTCCGGTCGCGATTGATCGACCGGTCGGCGAGCCATTTTCGGCGTATTCGGTGATGGTGTGGCCGATTAGGTCGGTAACCAGTAAGTTGCCGGCGTTGTCCGGTTTGATGCCGCCGGGAGATTGCAGGACGATACCAAGACTTTTCGCGCCCTTCTGCTTGCCGTGTGGAAACTCGACGACGAGGCCATCACCGACGGATTCGCCGGTCAAGAGTGCCACAAAGACGTTGCCGCCGGCATCGCACGTCAGAAACGGGTTTCGGAAGTCGTTCGCATAGTCGAGGTTGCCCGTCGGCGTGGCGCTGCCATGGGCGTAGACTTGGATGCTCGCGGCGCTGCTGTTACTGTAATTATAAAAGTCCGCCACGTAGGCCGTGCCGTCTGGACAGACCGTTACGTCGCCCGGATAACCAACCGGATCCGAGAGCGTCGTGCTCGGAGATAAACCGCCGCGCGGATACACCAGGACGTTGCTGAAGTTTGCCACCCAGAGGCTTCCCTTCGCGTCGACGAAAAGGCCTTGTGGCTCGACTAAACCGCTCGTGATCTGGCCGACCTGCTCCCCGTTCATCGTTAAGACATCGACGACGGAAGCAGTGCCCCAACTGGACATGTACACGAGCTGCGTCCGAGCGCCAACCGCCTTCATGAAGCCGTGACTTGTGTTCGTAGCCAACGGTCGAAGA
>PKWF01000060.1:6327-6711 GCA_003133185.1 Vulcanimicrobiota bacterium
GGGGTCACCGCGATGCCGATCGGCTGGCCGCCGACAGCGATGGTGTTTTCGGCCGCGCCGCCGGCTGTGTACTTGTACTCCTCCGCGAGTCCGGAGCCGCCGGGGTCGGCGGCGTAGAGATTCGTACCGGAAGCAAGTATTGCAATGCCCAATGGGGAGGTCGATCCCGTTAGCGGCGTCGTCGACACCGGGCTTCCGAAAGCACTGCCCACCGGTGGGGCGAACGTATCGACGACTTGGTTGACTTGGTCGCAGAAGGCGATGTCGCCCGCCTTGTCGATCTGCATGCCACCCGGGAAACTAACCGTATAGACGTAACCGAGGTTCGTAATGCCCGTAGCGCCGCAACCGCCAGTGACGAGCCCGAACGACGTCTGGTACCCG
>PKWF01000043.1 GCA_003133185.1 Vulcanimicrobiota bacterium
CGAGTCCCCACATCTCCACCAACGAAAACGCCTGATTCTGTAAGGGATTTCGGCGATTTCGCTTTCCGCGGCAAAGCCGCAATCAGCGAGCACTTAGAATTCGTATAAGGGCTCGGGCGTTCGAGTCTCGATCGCCCCCTCTGAAAGCGTCTCATTCCGCAAGGGACTTTGGCGTTCTGACTTCGGCCGCAATGCAAAGCGATGGGCACCGTTTTACGACAGCCTAACGACAACTGGGTTCGAGCGCAGCGAAGAAGGTCAGGCGCTTGGGCCGCGGCCTAGACGCGGCGGTTGTGCAAGGGATTCGATGTGTTTGCCTTCGAGTCGACTCGGCGCATTAAGACACTTTTACGACAATCTCAGAGCCACGTGCCGCACGGGTCGCGAAACCGGGACGACACTCACGTGTACTAATCGCTGGTAGCCCGATTCTGGGCCGATGTCACTTCAAAGCCGCACGCCCGCGCCAGTTCAAAGTCGCGCGCTTCAGGCCGGGTAACATTTTCCATGCCGTTTTTACGCTTCCACACGAGCCCGCCGGCGACTTGGTCCCGTCCGCTGCTCGAGGGAGCCGCTTGACACCTGCGGGATGGAGGGACGCGATGTTTTGGCACTCCCTTGACAAGATTGCCAACGTTGCTAAAATTAGCTGCACAGAGTGACTCTTCGCCTGTTTCGAAAGGAGGCAAGTATCCCCGATGGGCGCTCTTGTACAAAACGGCCAAGCTGCCAGGCTGGCACAGCGATCCCCCCTTCATGGCCTCTTCGGCATTGATCCGTTCCAGGCCATCGTTGCAAACTGGGACTACGGCTTCGAAGTCACCCGCACCGAAAATGGATACACTGTCGAAGTTCCCGTGCCGGGCTTCAACTCTTCAAACGTCGAAATAACTTTCNNTCGGTCAATGCCAAGAACGAGCGCCGGACGTTTTCTCGTTCGTTCACCGTGCCCGAGGACGTCGATTCGGAAAAAATTTCGGCATCAGTTACGGATGGCATGTTGAGTATCACACTCGAGCGACATCCCGCTACGCAGCCCAAGCGAATCGCCGTCAAGTAAGGAGCCGGAGAAATGAGGATGATTACGACGCGCCGAATGATGGCGTTGCCTGAGGTCCGTCCGCACGTCGATTGGGTAAGGTACTATCGATTCTCGACGCCATCCAATAACTGAGACACGGTTGGAGGCGGCGCCTGCTAACGGCGCCGCCTCCCGAAGAAGGTGGTTACGGGTTGAAGGTGACGTAACGCCCCATCTCTACCAACGAAGAAGCCTGATTCCCTAAGGGATTTTGGCGTCTTGTTTTCGCGACCGAGCGAAGCGATTGGCCGGATTTACGACCATTTTACGACAATTGAGTTCCTGCCCTGTGAATTCCGCTCCGCGGTTTGGCGACGCGCCTGGCCGAAGTGCTCCTATGCAACTGCTAGCGCAGACGGATCCGTATTCGTCAAGCACTGAACCTCCGCAGCCCGCTTATCAAGCGCACGTCGTCCGCAACTATGAGGGAGACGCTGTCACCCGACGAGGGCACAAGATAGATGAGGAATCCCACCGCATCGCCTCCCCCGGTCCTGTGCTGCCACGCGTGCCATGCCGTGGGCCCAAGTTAGCGGCGGAACCTATCGGCACGACTACTAAACCGAATGCGGCGCCCAGGCATCGTCGCGTGCGTCAACTGGGAGTCTGTTCGGCGAGAGCGGCGATCCGCGAGGCCATCTTGCTAAAGATGAGGCCGTGAAGCGGAAAGACGAGATACCAGTACAAAAATCCGAGCAAGCCGCGGGGCTCGAAAAACGCCGTTTGCGTGAGGCGCGTCCGCCCGTCGCTCAGCTGGTCGGCGTCGAACTCCAGCCACGCTTCGCCCGGGAGCTTCATCTCGGCCCGCAGCCTCAGCACGTGGTCGGGTTCCAAAGCGTCGACGCGCCAAAAGTCGACGGCGTCGCCGACGCGCAGATCGGTCGGGCTGCGCCGGCCCCGCCGCAAACCGATGCCGCCAATCGCGCGGTCCAAGAGGCCGCGCAGCTCCCATAGCGCGTTGCCGTAGAGCCAGCCGTGCGTTCCGCCCAGCTGCGTGAAGACCGATGCGACTTGTTGCGGCGTCGCGTTGGCAATGCGCTCCCGGCGATCGATGAGCATGCCGTCGCGCGCGCCCGTGAACGTGGCCGGAAGCCTGCGAACGTCGAACGCATCGAACCACGACGTTTCGGGCCCGCTGGTGCGGTAACGATCCAACGCATCGGCGACCGCGGTCTCGAAGTCGATGGGCTCGATCTGCGGGAAGTCGCGCCTCGCGACGCTATCGCGGACGATCACTTCGTTGTGCAGTCCCAAGATGAGTGGTTGCGCGAGCCGCGCGGGAACGGGGGTCACGAGGTGGACCCAGTACGAGGAAAGGCGCGGCGTAAAGAACGGCACGATGACGATGGTACGCTTGAGATTGCGCAGGCGCGCGTACCGCAGCATCATNNATGTCGCGATAGGTCACGACGTCCGCGCCCCCGATCTCGTAGATGCGCGAACCGCGACGCGGAAGATCGAGTGCGGCGACGAGATAGCGAAGGACGTCGTTGACGGCAATCGGTTGCGAGCGGGTCGTCACCCAGCGCGGCGCGATCATCACGGGTAAACGCTCTGTGAGATAGCGCATCATCTCGAAGGAGACGCTTCCTGCCCCGATGATTACGGCTGCACGGAACTCTATAACCTCGACGCCGCTTGCCCGCAGGACGACGCCTACTTCGTGGCGGCTGGCCAGATGGTGTGAAAGCGTCGCGTCGTCCGCGCCCAATCCGCCCAGGTAGACGATGCGCGCAACGCCNNCCCTGCATTTGAACAACTTCGACGCGATAACCAAGTGCTCGAAGACCTTTTCGCGTTCAAAAACGTGGGGACGATGAATGCAACAATTGATGGCAATGCGCAGAACCTGCAGGGCGAGTTGGTAAGCGGAAACTTTTTTGATCAGCTTCAAGTGCAGCCGCAGCTCGGTCGCGCTCGGCAAATCGCGGCGAGTCGCTCATCGAGTGCACCAAGTAATAGGCGGCGTCGACGCCCTCGCAGGCGACTCGCAGGGCGCACTCATCGGAGATATTGCCCTCGATGATCTCGGCGCCGGGGAACCTGCCGGCGAGGCGCCGGGCGTTTCGAGCAAGACACCGAACAGAGTGGCCGGCTTTGAGTAAGCGCGGTACGAGGCGCCCGCCGATGTACCCGGTCGCGCCGGTTACCAGGATCTTCACACTGCCCGGAACCACATTGCGGCGCAAAGTGTTACAGCGGCTCGTGAGGAGTCGTCGCCGCTGGAGTACGGCCGCCTGAAGCCTTTGCCGAAGCGATTGCGGCTGTCCCCTAGGAAGATCCGGGTCGTCGTCAACGACACGATGCAGTGCGGCTACGTCTGCTACCGAACGGAGCCGCCCGGCCGGAATTTCGCACCGCACTTTACCCCACAGCTCACGCCGAAGGAGATGCTCCATTTCGGCGTCTTCGGCGGCAAATACATGACGGATTGCCGCGACGAGTTTCCGCCGTCGTGGTTCGCGCGAGCAAAACTCTGCGGNNTCGCGGCACGATCCCGAGCTCAACTACTTCGGCGTCAATGCATCGCAGCCGCTGCGTGAGTGGCGGAGAAAAGGCTGGGTCCATCCGCAGGACCCGCGCGGCTGGTTTCAGTGGTACTGCCGGTACTATATGGGGCGGCGCAGCACCGACGACGAGCGCCAGATTCGCCGCTGGCGCGCCATCGCGCGCCACGCCGCCGCCGTTCGAAAAAACTGCCTGCCTGGCGATTTGGAATGCCGGCGCCGGCAGCGGCGCAAAATGTGGAACCTGGAGTCTCGCTGCAGACCAGATAAGAAATCCCAAAGACCTGGGCCATCTCTAGCGATAGTCGATCGACGCGGTCGTTGCCGGAGCGGAAGAAGATCGTAAAAGGGACGAGCGCTTCGATGAGATCGCCGCCGTGGAGGTCAACGTAGTACTCGGCCTGACTGATCACGTTACCGAACACCCAATGGGCGATTTGCTCAGAGGCGGCGCCGAGTGCACGCCCTGGGAAGACCCGGTTGAGATTTTTGCCGTCGAGTGGGGAGACGTAAATCGACCGGGCACGAAAGGAGGGCATATTCATCA
>PKWF01000214.1:0-1348 GCA_003133185.1 Vulcanimicrobiota bacterium
AGCAGGTCGCGGAGCGTCTGATAACTGGAGCTTCCATCCGGAAAGTCTTTCGTACAGGGGGCCGGACCGGCGTCTAACTGCCACTTGAGCGAGGTCGTGATGAGATCCGTTTTGCTATTAGCGTTTCCGTCGCAGCCCCAAGGCTCTTGAGTAGGCGTATCGACCATGCTCGCGCTGCTGCCGTAGGGGCCGTCGAGCGCCGAACCGCCGCGGATCAAGTCTTGATGCGCCGTGAAGCTGCCGCTGCCTTGGGTCTGGAACATCGCGTCGGCGAGCACGTACTGCTCTGCCATATCCCAGTACGGCGCGATGTCGGCTGGGTTGACGTATTGGTATGGATAGGTCCACGGTAAACCGTCGCCCCCGCTCCAGCTACGCGGGCAATAGTTCATGGGTTCGTAGTTGAACCCGTCCATCTTTCCGCCGTCATANNTGCCGCGCATGCTGCTGTTGGTGCCCGGAAAACCCGCGAAGAGATTGTTGAAGCTGCGGTTCTCCTGAACGATCATGACGACGTGCTTGATCGGCGAGCTTCCCGAGTGCTGCTGAAGGTACAGGCTATTCGGAAGCCCCGGCGGACTGCCGGTGCCGCCGCATGCGGCCAGAACCGTCGTCGCCACGACGGCAAGGAATGAAAATCGACCAAAGTCAACGACTCTCATAAGGCTCCTTCCTGAACCACGAAAGACGTTGCTTTCGACGCCGGGGCGCTTTGGACTTGTTATCCTAGGGAGGCCCAAGCGGGCCACCGGTTGCGGATTTCATTTTTTGGGTATTCTGAAGCATGCCTTTGATTGAGATCGTCGTCGTGCTGATCGTCGTAGGGGTTCTCCTGTGGCTGATCAACACGTACATTCCGATGGCCGCTCCGATAAAGTCGCTCCTAAACGCCGTCGTCGTTATCGTTATGGTCGTGTGGATCCTCAAGGTTTTCGGCCTCTGGCACTACATCGCGCACATTCGCGCCGGGTAAGGTTGCTCGGCGCCCTTCTCGCGACGTTCCTGACCGGCGCGACGGCGCGTCACGCGATGGTCGCTACGGCGCACCACGATGCTACTCAGGCCGGCATAAGCATCTTGCGGGCCGGCGGTAATGCCGTAGACGCCGCGATTGCCGTCGCGTACGCGCTGGCCGTGGTCGACCCGTGCTGCGGGAACATCGGCGGCGGCGGTTTCATGTTGATTCGTCTGCACGACGGCCGCGAGCGCTTTCTCGACTTTCGCGAGACGGCGCCGCTTCGTGCTACGCCCACAATGTTTCTCGACCGCTACGGCGACGTTCGTGCGCAAGCGTCCCGGAAGGGCTGGCTGGCGGTCGGCGTGCCGGGAACGGTGGCCGGAATGGAGA
>PKWF01000214.1:1363-12404 GCA_003133185.1 Vulcanimicrobiota bacterium
CGGCTCCGATGCGTTTTACCGCGGACCGATTGCGCGCGCGATCGTACGGGCTAGCGACGCGAATGGCGGCATCCTTACGCTGCGCGATTTTTCGGAGTATCGCGTCGAAGAGCCGCAGCCGATTCACTGTACGTTCGGCGGTTCCGACCTGATCTCGGCCCCGCCGCCCAGCTCCGGCGGCGTGACGTTGTGTGAGATCCTCAATATTCTCGCGCCGTATCCGCTGCAAGCCTGGGGCTGGCACGACCTGCGCTTCCTTCACTATGCGACCGAGGCCGAACGGCGCGCTTTTGCGGATCGCAATGCCTATCTCGGCGATCCCGATTTTGTTCCGAATCCGGTGGCGCAACTGCTCGCCCCGTCGTATGCCGCCAAACTGCGCTCGGAGATTCTACCGGGTCGCGCGACGCCTTCGAGTGAGGTGCGGCCCGGGCTCGGCATGGTGGCGAAGGAAGGAGAAGACACGACGCATTACTCGATCGTCGATCGGTGGGGAAACGCGGTCGCCGTCACCTACACGCTCAACGACTCGTTCGGTGCCGGCGTCGTCGCGGGCGACACCGGGTTTCTCTTGAACGACGAGATGGACGACTTTACGTCCAAGCCGGGTGCTGCGAATATGTACGGGCTGGTGCAGGGCGAACGCAATGCGATCGCGCCGGGCAAACGGCCGCTCTCGTCGATGACGCCGACGATCGTGACGCAGCGCGGCACGTTAAGGATGGTCACCGGTAGCCCCGGCGGCCCTCGGATCGTTACGACGACGCTCGAGACGCTGCTCGACGTTCTCGTATATGGCATGAGCGCGCAGGCTGCGGTCGACGCGCCGCGCACGCACATGCAGTGGCTGCCCGACGAGCTGGAGTACGAGCCTGGCGCTTTCAATGCCGAGACGGCGCGCGCGTTGCAGCAAATGGGGTACACGCTCAACGAAGTCCCGAAATGGGGCTCCGCGCAGGCAATTGTCGTAAATCCCCAGACCGGCTTGCTCGAGGGCGGCAGCGACCGGCGCACTCCGGCGGGGTCCGCCGCCGGGTATTGAGCCCGGGCATTGAGAAGGACGGGTGAGAACCTTTTTCGCCGGATAGGAGAAATTGATGAAACGCGGTCTCGTTCTTACAAGCGCGCTCGTTGCGGCCGCGCTCTTTTTAGGCTCCTCGCCCTTCGCGGCGGCGGCGCCGAGCGGCTTAGCTTGGGATTCGGTTTCGAAGCTGGCGATGACCACCGACCCGTCCTCGCTGCAGCCGGGCTCGTTCGACGACGACTATTCCGCGGCGGCGTCGGCACAGCCGCCGGCTCCGGGAGGAGGCGGACTCTTCGGCCAGTTCAAGCAGAGCATAGCGAATGCTCAGAGTGCTGCGCAGATGATGCAGACCGGGATGGCCCAGAAGCACTACGTGGCCGGCTCGAAAGAACGCACCGACTTGGTCGCGATGCAAACCGCAACCATTACCGATTGCGTCGCGCGCACGATCACGACGCTTAACCTGCGAAACAAGACCTATCGCGTCGTCTCGATGGATCAGCCGACGGCCGCGTCCTCAGGAGGAAGCAGCAGCGGCGGGTCGGCGCCGAAAGACGACGGCACGAAGGTTGCAATCACCGTTGCGAATATCGCGCTGGGCGCGCGAGCGGTCGGAGGCGAGCAGACCAACGGTTACCGGTCCGACACGACCATCACCGAGACGAAGCCGACCGGCGAGTCACATACGCAAAATCTGAATGTGGTCGGCTATTACACGGCTTTTACGCAGCCGTTTCCGCACTGCTCGGGCTCCAGCCCGTGGTCGGGCGACTCGATGTCGCCCGCACAAGGCATGGCGATGATGGCTGCCGCCTCAAGGGTGATGCGCGAGTTGGCCACCGCCGGCGTCGACAAACGGTTCAGCCTCACGCAAAGCGGGCCGATGCTGCCGTTCGGGAACTTCTCGATGTACCAAGCCGTCACGTTCTCCGCGAAGAACGGTCAAGGCGCGGCCTTGGTCACCGAGCGCGGGCACGTTCACCCGGTCGACGCAAACGATCCGGTCTTCAGTATTCCCAGCGACTTCACGAGGGAACAGTAGCGATTAGACTTTCGCTCGCAGCATGACGCGCGCGGCATTCCAGCCGGCGGCGCCCATCACGCCGCCGCCGGGATGCGCGGCCGCGCCGCAAAGATAGAGCCCGCGAATCGGCGTCGTGTAATCGGCAAAGCCGGGAACGGGACGAAACGCGAAGAGCTGATGCAGCGGCATCGCGCCTTGAAAGATGCTGCCCCCGGTGAGGCCGAACGTCGTTTCGAGATCGACGGGCGTGAGGATCTGACGGTCGATCACGGAGTCCTTGAACCCCGGCGCGTAGCGTTCGACGACGTCAAAACAGCGATCGGCATACTCGTTGCGCAGCGCGTCGGTCCACGGACCTTGCGCGAGACGATACGGCGCGTACTGTGTAAACATCGACATTAGGTGCTTGCCCGGCGGCGCGACGGTCGAGTCCAGCGAGGACGGCATCGTGCACTCAACGACCGGCTCGCGCGAAAATCCGCCGTACTTCGCGTCGTCGTAGGCNNCACGAGGCGCTGCTGTACGAAATGCGCGCGACGGCATCGCGAAAGTCGTGCGGCAGCTCGGCCGGCTCGAGCAGCTGCTCGAAGGTTAGGTGGCAATCCACGCCGCTTGCGACGCGCTTGGCGCGAAACTCGTCACCGTTCGTGAGTGCGACTCCGGTGACGCGTCCGTCCCGGGTAAGAATACGCGCGACTTCGGCCTCGGTCTTGATCTCCACGCCGAGCTCTCGCGCGGCGCTTGCGAGCGCCTGCGTCAGGCCGCCCATGCCGCCGCGCACATAACTCCAGACTCCGCGCTTGCCGTTCGTCTCCCCCATGACGTGATGAAAGAGGACGTAGGCGGTGCCAGGCATCGAGGGCGCCATGAACGCGCCGATGATCGCGTCGGTTGCGATCGTTCCTTTGAGCTCCTCCGATTCGAACCAGCGGTCGAGTATCGGACGCGCCGCCCCGGTGAGAACTTCGATCGCTTCGCTCATTCCGGGCCCAAGCCGCTGCAGCGCGCGGCCCATCTTGCCGGCTTCGAGCAGCTGGCCGATATTCGGGCGAAGGACGTTGGGCGGAATCTGCGTGAGCGTCGGTTCGACGACCGACGCGACGCGTTCGAGCATCGCCTCGTAGCGCGGATAGCTTTGAGCATCGCGCGGGCTGAACTTCGCGATTTCCTCGACGTCGCGCGCCGTGCCGGTTCCGAGCATCAGATAGCGTCCGTCTAAGAAGGGCGAAAACGACGCCGGATTGCGCTCGATCGCTTCGAACCCGTACTCGTTCAAACGCAGATCCGCAATGATTTCGGGGCGGAAGAGGCTATTCACGTAGGCCGCCGTCGAGACTTTGAAGCCGGGGAAGATTTCTTCGGTTACGCACGCCCCGCCGACGATGTAGCGCCGCTCGAGCACCAGAACGCGCCACTTCGCGCGAGCGAGATANNTGCTAGGCTCCCACGATCGCAAGGTAGTGGCGATCGAAGGCGCTCAGCAACCCCTCGGCGTTCGAGTACGGCCCGGGCGAATACGCGCGCGAATTCAGGCCCTGCTGCGTCAGCTCGTTGACGTGCCAATCTTGGCGATTGGTGAGATCCCAAAACTCCACGACGTCGGCCGGATCGAAATCCGGCTTTGCCATCGCACCCGGATCGAATAGCCACGCGCAGGTGACCTCCGTGCGATCGGCTGCCAGCGGCTTGCAGTAGTGCACCATCGCGTAGTCGGGATGAAGGCTGAGCAGCAGCGACGGAAAGATCGTGTAGTAGTAGACCCGATCCAGATCGTCGCCGCCGACGCTGCCCAACGGTTCGCGCGAACTCCGCCCGCTCGTCGTTAGGCTCGTGCCGCGCTCGCGCAACTCGGAATAGCCGCCCAGGAAGGCTCCTTCCGAAAGATCGTTATGCCCGCTATCCGAGGGTGAGAGCTTATCGAGCTGCGGATGGACGAGCGGACAGTGGTAACACTCCGAATAGTTGAGAAAGACGAGCTTCCAGTTGCAGGCAAGCTCGTAGCTGATACTTCGCGCCGTTTGCAGATTCGCGAGGTTCCAACGCGAGAACCGGCCGATCAGCGGCGCAAAGTCTCGCTCGAAGCTTTCGGTGTCATCCTTCGACAGGCTCAGGATGACATGCAAATTGATAAAGATAAAGCCTTCCCAGAGTGCGACCGCGGCCTCTTTGAGCGGATACTCTGCTCGTTCGAAGCCGGAAACCTCCGCCATGTTGCGCGCGGCCTTCAACTCTCCATCGAGCGCGTACGTCCAGGCGTGATATGGACACTGGATCGATCCCGTAAAGTGGCCCGAAGCTTCGCTGCAGAGACGCGTGCCCCGGTGGCGGCAGACGTTGTAGAAGGCATGCACCGTGCCGCCGGCGTCACGTGTGACGATCAGGCTTTCTCCGGCACGCTCCACCGTGAAAAAATCGCCCGCGCGCGGCAGCGATTCTTCGCGCCCGACGCACAGCCACTGCGAGCGGAAGATTCGCTCCTCCTCCTGCGCGAAGACGTTGGGCGAGATGTACCATACGGCGGGCAGCGTCTTGGCGCCGGCCCCGACGCTCGGCCTTGCAAATGTTTCCATTGCGGTTTAGGCACTTTCCCAGAGCGCTGACGGAATCCGCTGTAGGGCATTGAAAGGCGCACGGAGTGGACCGGTCACNNGAGTACGACGTCATCGTCTTGGGCCTCGGTGCGCTCGGCAGCGCCGCTGCATACTGGTCGGCAAAGCGCGGCGCGCGGGTGCTGGGGCTCGAGCAGTTCGAGTTCGGCCACGCGCGCGGCAGCTCGCACGATCGCTCGCGGATTATTCGCTTATCATATTTCACACCGGCGTACGTGCGGATGGCAAAGGAGGCCTATCGCGCATGGGCATCGTTGGAAGAGGATGCCGGCGAACCTCTCGTCGTAAAGACCGGCGGTCTCGATATCGGCCCGCGCGCGAATCCCGTGCGAATCTCCGAGCACGTCAGCTCGATGCGCGCCTGCGGCGTTCCGTTCGAGGAGCTCGATGCGGCCGAGATTCGTAGGCGCTGGCCGTGCTGGCGCGTGGGCGACGACGTTCACGGTATCTTTCAGGCGGACGCGGGAATCGTCGCCGCCGAGCGCGCGACCGATGCGCTTCGGCGCATGGCCGTTGGTTTTGGCGCGACGCTGCACGACCGGACGGCGGTCACGTCGTTGCGCGCCGAGGGTGGAGAGATTAACGTCGAAGCCGGGGGCAGCCATTACCGTGCCGGCAAACTGATCGTGGCCGCCGGCGCCTGGACCAACGACGCGCTCGCGCACCTCGGCCGGAGCTTACCGATCGAGGTGACGAAGGAGCAAGTGATCTACTTCGTTCCGCACGATCCAGCGGCGTTCAGCCTTGGTGAGTTTCCGATCTGGATCTGGTTGGACGAACCCTCGTTCTACGGATTTCCGATATTCGGGGAATCAAAAACCGTCAAAATCACGCAAGACTCCGCCGGCAAGCCGGTCGACGCGCAAGCGCGCGACTTCGAAGAGGATCCGGAAATTACCGCGCGCGTCAAAGCTTTTCTCGAGCGATACTTGCCGGCCGCGCTCGGCCCCGTGGACTTGGTGAAGACCTGCCTCTACGCGCGCACTCGGGATCGAGACTTCGTGATCGATGCGCTGCCGGGACAGCCCAACGTCAGCGTCGCCGTGGGCGATGGGCATGCGTTTAAGTTCGCAAGCCTCATCGGGCGCATCCTCAGCGACGCCGCGGTCGAAGGCTGCGATCTGACGGCTTTTAAGATCGCGCGTCCGAGCCTGTCAGGCCTTGACGAGAGCGAACACGATCAGCGTCCGGCAACAGACCGGTGACTTCGTAACCGTCACGCTGAGTTGGTCGTTACCGCTGCCGACGAGAAAGACGGCCGTCTCTTGCGGAGCGGTGATGTGCGATCGCTCGGATCCCGCCGGCAAACTCTTATTGTAAAAGGCATAGACCGTGTCGAATGAATCGCTCGTCGAATAGGCGCTCCCCGAGACGGCTCCCGCCCCAGGATAGACGGGCGCAGCCGACGGTGCGCTGACGGTCATTGCGGCGTTTCGGGCAGAAGAGCCGTGCGAACAACCCGCGGCGGTCATTGCCAGAGCGAGGGCGAGGATCCTTGAGGCGCGCATTTGGCTATTTGCTCGTCAGGTGTGCGAACTTCGCCGCGGTCCCGTTGGCGGCGCGCTGTCGCGCGATCTGATCTTTGTGCGCCTGCAGATAGGTCACGAGTGAATCCATCCCATCGGCGAGCCGAGTATTCGCAGCGGGCCAGCGCCGGCGATCGATAAACGCGACGTTTGGATAGATCGCTTGCAAATCCCCAATCCGCCGCCCCTCGCGTTGCACTCTGCGGACGGTTGCGATTAGGCGATTCGGATTGCCGAAAGCAAATCCATTGATCCAAGTGCCGGCGGTCTGCATAAACGCGCTGCCCGCTGCTTGCAGCTCGAAGCCGGGATCGCCGACGTTTCCGATCTTCGCCGGGTCGAGGAGCACGCTCACTTGGCGAGCTCGATACTGAGCCGTGTAGAACCAATACACGGCTTCGTTCCGGTAACCGAGATCGTAGAGACGAATCGCTCCGACATANNAAAACTTGCTTGGGATTACTCGATGCCAGCCCGGCGCTGAATCCTCCAACGTTTATCGAGGGCCCGTTTGAATCGTAGTACGGCGTGACGTAGGCAGTAATGCGTGCAGGATCCATGGCGGGTTGCGCGCCCCCCGAGCGGCAACCGCGGGCGGCTTCGGCGAGCTTCTTGCCGGTCTCCGGATCGTCCGCCGCCATCTTTATGAGCTGGTCGTCGGTGTACCCGCGCTCCAGCGTGCTTTCGATACAACCGCAGAGCGTCTCCGTCGTGCCGACTTGCGCCGTACACGACTTCATAAAGTTCGATTTGAACGACGAACGGAATCCGCTATGAAAGCTGCTCGTTGTGCTCTGCTGCGCGTTGTGGATCGCGCTGCAGCCGGCAAAGACTACGCCGACGATGCCGAGCGAAACGGCGACCCTGACCCAGGAATTCAGACGCATTTTTCTCCTCGGCTAGTGAGCTAGGGAGTTGGGTCCATCGAGCGTGGTGTTTGATCCTTCAATCGTGCGCAGCGGCGTCGCGTTGCCGGTAGCGCTGCGGGCGAACGCCTTGATGGTGTCGTTGCTGAACTCAGCGGCGTAGATGTGGCCTTTGGAATCNNCCCATGACGCCGGCCGGATAGCTAACCGACGTGATCCACTGTACCGGCGCGACGTCGCCGATGGCCCCCTTTGCGAAGACCAGGATGCCCGAGTTCTCGTCCGCGACCAGGAGACGGCCACGATTATCGAACGCGAGGGCGAACGGTTTGGAGAGGCCAGAAGAGCCTCCGCCGATTACGCCCAGAGGTGTAGCGTTGCCGCTGGCGCCCTTGGAGAAAACGACGATCGTGCCGGCCTCTCCGTTCGCGACGAAGAGCTCGCCCTGCGCGTTCATGGCCATCCCGAGGGGCTCGGTGAGCTGGGTATTGCCACCCCCGATTGTGTCGATGGGCGAGACGTTTCCGGAGGCGCCGGCCGCGTATTCGGTGACGTCGTCGACGCTATAGCTGCTGGCCCAGAGATTGCCGGACGGGTCGACCAAGATGCCCTCGGTGGGACCGAGGTTCGAGTTGGAGCCGCCGATGATTCTCGCGGGCTTCACGTTGCCGTTCGCATGCGGTCCGAAGACGGCGACTTGAGTGCCGCCGTCGCTTGCTACGTAGATCTTCCCAGAGCTATCCATGGTCAGCGCGTCGGGCTGGCTCAGTGTCGTCTTCGATCCGGCGATGGCAGCGATAGGCGCGACGTTACCGTTCGCCGTCGACTCGAACGCGACAACACTCGCACCGTCGCGATTTGCGGCAAACATTCGGAATCCGCCGTGCAGCGGAACTGCCTGGGGACGCGACTGGGCGGCGGCGCTTGGGACGAACGGGCCCGTGGCGGTCTGGCCGGCACAGCCGCCGAGACCGGCAACGATCGCGAGGGCCGGAATGCAACGGCGGCAGAGGGTGGACGCGAACATGATTGCTCCTCAAAGAAAGAAAGGGTTTGAGTTGANNGAAGAAAGAAAGGGTTTGAGTGATTAGGGCTCATGCTAGCGGTGCCGGCGTACGGAAACGTCCGTGCCGGCCGGGGAGGCGGCCGCCCGGTTCGAGAAAGCAAAACCGGGAGGGCAAAGCCGTCGCCAAGGTGAGCGAGCTCCGTACACCGGAAGCCAAAACGCGCGGGCGTCTTGAGTTCCGGCTGTTCGGCCATCTGGAGGTCGCGCTTGATGGCGACCGCTTTACGCTGGCCACGCCNNGCGCGCGACGCTCAGCGAGCTGCCGAAAATCTTGCCCCAGCCGTCGGAGCGGTACGTCTCGATCGAGACCGACAAGGTCGGATGGAATCCCGATGCCGATGTGTGGCTCGACATCGACGCTTTTGTAACGGCGTCGAGCGATCGCGGCCGTCTCGGCGAAGCGATCGAGCTGTATCGCGGCGACGTGTTGCCCGAGATCTACGACGAATGGCTCGACGTTATTCGCGAACGCCATCGCGACACGTATCTGCGCTGCCTTACCGAATGCGTCTCCGACGCCCGCAGAAACGCCAATCTCGCGCTCGCCATCGGGACGGCCCGCCGGGTGCTGGCCGTCGATCCTTGGCGTGAAGACATCGTACGGCGCATCATCGCCATGCGATATGAGAGCGGCGATCGGGCCGGCGCGCTCAGCGAGTACGCGGCATTCGGCAAACGCCTACGCACGGAGATGGGTGCCGACCCAATGCCCGAAACCGCGGCGGTTGCCGAACGCATCGCGCGCGGCGAAGATGTAGCCGAAGATGGCGTCGAGGACCGGCCCACGATTGAGGGCGGCTCGGCCGTTCTACCGTTCGTCGGCCGGCGCGACGAGATGGAACGCTTACTTGAAGCCTGGAGCCGTGTGGCTCGCGGTCGCGGCGGCTGCGCGTTCATCGGCGGCGAGCCCGGCATCGGCAAGTCGCGGATGGTTTCGGAGTTTGCGCATGCCGTGGAAGATCGCGGCGGCCGCGTGCTCGTCGGCGCGACGAGTTCGCCGGAGAGCGTTCCGTATGAAAGCGTCGTCGATTCGCTGCGTTCGGCGCTTCCGCTGGTCGTGTCGCTAAAGCCCAGCATTGCCCTTGCCTGCGTGGCAACGCTTTTGCCCGAGATTCACGCGCGCGTCGCGCTCCCGGCCGTACCGCGGCTGGACGCCGAGAGCGAGCGAATTCGTCTCTTTGAATCGCTTTTCCGATGCATCGCCGATCTCGCGAAGCCTCGCCCGTTGCTGCTGATCCTCGAAGACCTTCATTGGGCGCAGCCGGCATCGATCGAGTTGCTGCAGTTCTTGCTGCGACGCGTCGCCGGCGTGCGCGTCATGATCGTCGTTACCTATCGCGACGAGGAGTCGCAGCGGCTGCACGCCTTTCATCGTTTGCGGCGGGAGGCGCGCGCGGTCGCCGGTGCGCAGAGCATGTGGCTGAGCCCTCTCTCGGTCGCCGATGTTGAAGAACTGCGTGCGACGTTGCCCGACATGCGCGATCGCGCCGCCGAAACGTTGATCGCCGCGTCTCAGGGAAACCCGCTCTTCCTCACGCAGCTCGTTGCCGAGGTGCGGGAAGGCGAGCGCGACCGCGAGCCGATTTCGCTGCAAGCGGTCGTCGCGCGCCGCATCGAACGGCTCTCCGAAAACGCGCGAACGGCCGCCGAGATTGCCGCCTGCATCGGCGACCGCTTTTCGCGCGACGCCGTGCGCGAGGTCAGCGCATGGGACGAAGCGGCCCTCACCGATTCGCTCGACGAACTGCTCGACCGGCGCATCATCCGCGAAGCTCCCGGACGAGGCTTCCTCGAATACGCCTTCACGCACCATCTNNGCTTCGCTCGCCGCACACTACGATTTCGCGGGCGACGTCGCAAACGCCACGCGCTGCTATCTCGAGGCCGTGCGGCGCTCGATCTCGATCGGAGCGCTCCACGAAGCGCGGATGCAATGCGCCAGGGGTCTCGCGATTGCGACCGAGCCGAGCGCGCGAGCCGACCTGCTTCTAGAAAGCGTCACGATCGAGACCCGCTACGGCGATCTCGAATCCCGCAACGCTGCGCTGCTGGCGTTAGAAGGCGTCGATGCGGAGCTGGACGACCCCGCGATCCACCGCGCCACGCTGTTGCAGCGTATGGAGTTTGCCTCAACCACGGGCGATCGCGCAATGCACGAGCAAGCCGCTCGTGCGCTCCGTGCATGCGTACCGGACGACGACGCGCTCTGGAACGCCGAGGTGCACCTGGCCGAGTCACAAATGGCCTTCACGCTGGGCCGCTTGGCGGAATCGTTCGATTTGGGAAAATCGGCGCTCGCCTCGAGTCGAGCGGCGAACGACGGCGCGGGGGCGACGCGTGCGCTCTGCTTCTTAGCCCAAGTAGAAGCGCATCGCGGCCATCTTTCGGCTGCCGAAGCATTACTCGAGGCGGCCGCGACGGACGCTGCGCGCGCCGATGATCCGATGCTGGAACAACTCGCACTGAGCAGCGCATACACCGTTGCGTATCAGCGGCGCGACATCCAGCGCTGCCACGCGTTGAGCTCGCGTTGCCTGGAGCTGGCGGTGAAGCTGGGCGATCGTCTGGCCGAGGCTCGGGCACACGGTCGTCTAGCCTCGACGCTCGCCGACACGGGCGCCAAGTTCTCGGAGGCGCGAGAGCACTATGCGGCCGCGAGCCGCATTTACCGCGAAAGCGGATACCTCGCCGGGAGCGCGGGCCAGCTGCTCAATCAAGCAATTCTCGAAATGAAGCTAGGATTTTTCGAACGGGCCTGCGCCGCCACGGAGAAGGCGGTAGCGCTCTTCGAGCGCGCGAACGATGCGCGTGGACGAGTCGGAGGACTCTCCAACCTCATCTTTATGCGGGCCTACACGGGACAGATCTCCGGTGCGCGTCAAGCGGCCGAGTCGGCGCTCAACCTTGCGCGCGAACTCGGCTTCGG
>PKWF01000214.1:12434-13221 GCA_003133185.1 Vulcanimicrobiota bacterium
GCTGCTCGCCGCCGACGAAGCGATTATGCGCGCCACCGATTGGCCCACGCACTGCTATTGGGCGGCGGCGCAGATCTTCCACGCCGCCGGGGAATCCGCGGAGGCGACCCGCGCGCTCGAGCAAGCGAAGCGCATGATGCTGGCGGCGGCCGAGGGCCTCGAGCCCGAAGATCGTGAGAGCTTCTTGGCGCTTCCGTGGCACGTGGATTTGGCAAACGCAGTCAAAGCGGGCGTTTGGCCCGATCCACCCCGATAGGTCTCGTCTGGGCTAGACGAGCGCAAAGACCCGGTCGAGCCCGGTAACCGAAAGCGTCCGGAGAATCTCGTCGCGGCTCGAGCGAAGCGCAATCTGGGCGCCCTTGAGGCGTGCGCGGCGCAGCAACGCGATCAAATCCCGCAGGGCATCCGTATCGAGGACCGCGAGCGTGTCGAGGTCAATGACGACCTGCTCCGTTCCCCGTTGTAACTTCGCGTCGACGGCGGCTTCGATCGCGGGATAGTTCCCGGGAAGATAATCGATCGAGGTGTCTTCGACGCTTCGCTCCGGCGGGCGCATGTAGCGTGGGAATCGCACGTAGCGCGGGAAGAGGGTGAACGCGGACATCGAGCGGCTCCTTCGCGGTGTGGGTGATTCGCGCTCATCGTACCGGAAGGGGCGTACGAGAACGTACCGCACAGGGGGCAGCCCGGGCTAAATCTTCCTACGCTCCGAAAAACCGCAGAACGATGAGGAATCCGGCGCCGAATATGAGCGCCCCCAGGAAAACGGTGACCGGCACCGTCAGCA
>PKWF01000114.1 GCA_003133185.1 Vulcanimicrobiota bacterium
ATTGAGGCCAACGTGCAAGACCAGCACGTGGCGCGATACGCAACGTGGGACGAGCTCGACGCATACTGCCGGCTTTCGGCCGCGCCGGTGGGGCGTATGGTGCTGCGAGTCTTCGGCGTCACCGATGAAAACGCGGAACGCTTTTCGGACGACGTGTGCATCGGCTTGCAACTCGCCAATCATGCGCAAGACGTCCGGCGCGACGCCGCCATCGGACGCAAATATTTGGTTGAAAGCGACGTCGCGGCGGTGGGACTCGCCGGCGCCGCCGAGCGCATGGTCCGCCGAGCGCGAGCCTTGCTTGCTTCCGGGGAGCGGCTCGAAGCATTGGTGCCGCGGGCGCTACGGCTGCAACTGGCCCTTTACCGAATGGGAGGGCTGGCCATCTGCGACGCCATCGAAGCGCTCGGCTACCGGACCGAGCAGGAACGGCCCAGCCTTTCGACCCCAACGAAGGTATCCGTGGTGCTTCGTGCCGCAGTACAGAGTTTTTCTCGAAGGCCGGCATAGATGATTGATACCGAGCAGCTCCGCGCGGAGCGCTTCAACCGGGATATGGCCAAACGCGAGGCGGGCAACTTCTACTGGGGTTTCATCTCGCTCAGCTATCACGAGCGGATGGCGATTTACGCGCTCTACAACTTCGCCCGACAGGTCGACGATGAAGCCGACACCGTCGGAATCGAAAACCTGCCGGCGCGTCTGGCGGTTCATCGCGAGCGCATCTCGGCCTGCGTGCGCGGCGACTATGGCGACGACCCCATCCTGCGCGTGCTCTCCGAGGCGATCGATCGTTATGCGATTCCGGAAGAAGAGCTGCAGATGCTCATCGACGGCGTCGAGATGGATTTCAGCCAAACGCGGTATCAGACGTTCGGAGCGCTCAAAGACTATTGCAATCTCGTCGCCTCGGTCGTCGGTCGAATGTGCGTGCGCATCTTCGGCTTTAGCGATCCGATCGCGTTGCAGCGGGCCGACGATCTCGGTATCGCCCTCCAGCTCACGAATATCTTGCGAGACGTGCGCGAAGATGCCGTCGATATGAATCGGATTTATTTGCCGCAGGACGAGCTCGCGCGCTTCGATATTCCGGAGTCGGCGCTCGTTTCCGGAGAGATTCGCCCTGGCTGGAACGAGTTGATCGCGCTGCAGGTCGCGCGGGCGCGAGAGTATTTCGAGACGGGCTATGAGGTGCTTCGTTACATTCCGCGCCGCCCCGCCGCGTGCGTGCAGACGATGGCTGGGATCTACGAGGAGCTGCTCAAGAAGATCGAGCGCGAGCCGGGGCTTCCGCTGCGAGCTCGCGCCGCGCTCTCTAAAACAGAAAAGCTCATCGTGGTGGTGCGTTCTTGGCTATCGAGCGCGTAGCGGTCGTCGGAGGCGGCCTCGCGGGTTTCGCCGCGGGCCTTGCGCTCACGGCGGCCGGAGCGCACGTCGAACTTTTCGAGCGAAGCCGCATCCTGGGCGGCCGGGCTACCTCCTTCGAGATCGACGGCGTGGAAGTCGACAACGGCCAGCACGTCTTCTTGGCGTGCTGCACGGAGTTTATCAATTTCGCGCAGGCAGTCGGAATGGGGGACCAGCTTCACCTGCAAGCGCGTTTCGACGCAGCGATCCTCTCGCGCAGCGGCAAAGCGGGGCGGCTTCGTACCGCCGCCCTCCCGGCGCCCCTGCATTTGATTGGGTCCTTTGCGAGCTACTCGCACCTCGGCGTTGCCGGCAAACTGCGCATCGCTCGCGCGCTCGCGGCGGCTCTTCTGGGGAAATCCGATCCGAGCGAAACGTTCGAGACGTGGCTCGTGCGCAATGGCCAGGGTGCGCAAGAACGCACGGCATTTTGGGATCCGTTCTTCATTCCGGCGCTCAACGCAGCATTCGATCGCGTCGGCGCCGCCGACGCGATGTTCGTGTTGAAGACCGCTTTTCTGCGCGATGCGGGCGCGGCGCGCTTCGGCTTCTCGAAAGTTCCACTCGCACATCTAACTCAGGCAGCCGCAAAACAACTCGACGCCGCGCACACATCGACAGCGGTACTCTCAATAACGCCAAACGACCCCGCTGTCACCGTGAGCTTGTCGAACGGTGACACAACCTTCGATGCGGTCGTGCTTGCCGTTCCGCCGCGGCAAGCGGAACGAATTCTCGGCGACCCGCAGCGCTACGGCGTCACAAACCTCGATCGCTACGATCCCTACCCGATCATCGACGTCCACCTTTGGCACGATGGCGGGAGCATCGGCCGCGACTTCGTAGCGGCGCTCGAGTCGCCGCTGCAATGGATCTTCGAAAAGGAGCCGGGCTATTTGTGCTGCAGCTTCAGCGCCGCCGACGAGTATCTCCGCCAGCCGACTGCGGAGCTCGAATCGCTCGCCTGGCGCGAAGTGCAAACGTTTCTCCCATCCCTCAAAGACGCAACGCTCGTCCGAAGCGCGGTTACACGTAATCCCGAAGCAACGTGGCTTCCCCGCGTCGGCGCGGCGAGAACGCAACAGCGCACCAGCCATCCGCGCATCGCAATCGCGGGCTCCTGGACCGAGACCGGCTGGCCCGACACCATGGAATCCGCCGTCCGAAGCGGTAATCTCGCAGCCGCCGCGCTGCTCTCGCCGGCTGGTCGCGTTTGAGCTCGGACGCATTCGTCGAGCGATCCTTGCGGCGCGCCATCGATTGGTTGCTCAAGGAACAGTCTATTGAGGGCTGGTGGTCGGGCGAGCTCGAGACGAACGTGACGATGACGGCCGAGCACGTGTTGTTATTCCGCTTCTTAGGCTTGTCGCACGACGAGTTTCGAGCGGGCGGGATCGGCCATCTGCTGCGGCATCAACGCAGCGACGGATCGTGGGCGCTCTATTACGATGGTCCGGCAGATTTGAGCACGACGATCGAAGCNNTACGTTGCACTGAAGGTGCTCGGCGTCGACCCGTCGCGCGAGGAGATGCGCAAGGCGCACAACGTGATCCTGCAGCAGGGAGGCGTTGCCAACGCGCGCGTCTTCACGAAGATTTGGCTTGCGCTTTTCGGCGTCTATCCGTGGTCGGGGGTGCCGTCCCTCCCGCCGGAGCTTGTGTATTTTCCGCTCTGGATGCCGTTCAATCTTTACGATTTTGCTTGCTGGGCGCGCGGAACGGTNNCCGCTGACGATCGTCGTTTCGAAGCGGCCGGTTCGCGCGCTCGGCGTCGACGTCAGCGAAATCATCGCGCCGGGAAGCGAGAAAGCGATGCAGCGCGTGACCGGTTCGCGTCATTGGCTGATGGCGGTCGAGCGACTGCAAAAACTCTACGAGCGGTTGCCGTCGCAGCCGTATCGCGATGATGCGCAGCGGCGCGTCGCGCAATGGATTGTCGAGCGCCAAGAAGCCGACGGGAGCTGGGGCGGAATTCAGCCGCCGTGGGTCTATTCGCTGATCGCGCTCGACCTGATGGGATATGGCGTGGATCATCCGGTGATGCGCAAGGGTATCGAAGGCATGCGGCGCTTTATCATCGACGAGCGCAGCGACTGGCGCTTTCAGGCCTGCATGTCGCCGGTTTGGGATACCGCCTGGGCGGTGCGAG
>PKWF01000134.1 GCA_003133185.1 Vulcanimicrobiota bacterium
GCAGCTGGGCGCGCGAGCATCCAGAGCAGCGTGACGAGGCATGGTTTAAGCGCGAGGTCGTGTCAAAACTCGACGCCTTCTCGCTCAAGGAGATCGCGGCAGCAACGGGGCTTTCGCTCGCAGCTTGCTCGCGTATCCGGGCGGGCTCGCGGGCTCCTCATCCGCGGCACTGGGATACCTTGCTCGCACTGGTCAAAGCTGGAAACGAGGCGCCGCACCGAACGTAGCGAGCCACCGAGACGTTCACGGAACATGGAGCAAGGCAAGTGAGGATTCCAGGATTCAGCCGCTACGCGCTTAGCATCTGCGTGGCCGGGACATTTCTCGCAGGGTGCGGCGGATCGCNNAGCCGCCGATCGGCGCGCCGGGATTGACGGTAGCAGGCGCCGGCAGATCTCCCGAATATAACGTTTCTGGTCCGCTGGTATTCGTTAGCAATACCTCTTATACAGGCGTGACCGTGTATCGTGCGAAGCCAAAGGACCCCGGTCCGATCGCGAATATCTTGGACGATGTGGAGGGTCCCGCTGGTGATTGTTTAGACAGCAAGGGGACGCTATACGTTACGAACGAGCCAATTAATGGGAATGGTTGGGTTTCAGAGTACCCGCTCGGCAAAACTACGGCGTCGAGGGTTATCACGAACGGCATACTAACGCCAGCCGCCTGCGCAATCGATAGCAGAGGGAACCTTTGGGTGACGAACATCGGCGGCCCCAATGTCACGGAGTATTTGTTCGGCTCGGAGAATCCGCATAAGGTCATTACTCAGGGGCTCTCTTATCCTGTCGGCGTCGCAATCGATTCTTCGGGCAACTTGTACGTTTCTGACCGCGCTAACTCTGATGTCGTCATCTACTCTCCCGGGAGCAAGAGACCGTCGAGAACGATCACCGACGGTGTGACTTCACCCGTCGAAATCGCAATAGATTCAAATGGTATGCTTTACGTAACAAACGTCACACAGAACAACGTAGAGGAGTACCGGCCTGGCAAAGATTACCCATTTCAAACGATTACTCGGGGCGTGAGGGTACCAGCGGCGGTGACTGTCAACACGAAAGGGCGCGTTTACGTAGCGAACCTCGAAGAAAGCACGATTGTTGCGTTCCCGCCAGGATCGCTCATGCCATCAAAAAGACAAATCACCAAGGACGTCCATGGCCCAAACGGCGTGGCCTACTACCCGCCGGTGCTGCCGTAACGCTGCGCCACCGATGCACTTTCGCCTCAGTCTCATCACAGGCCGTCGGCGCACTCGCGGCTTAGCGCTTCGATCGGCGCGCGTCGTTCGCTTTGCAGCTGCGCATGGCTCGCGGCGCGGCGGCTAGGCCTCGCAGCAGCCTCGCAGTGTAGCGGCTTAGATCGCGGCGCTTAACGCGTTGCGGCTTGGATCGGAGCGGCTTCGATCGCGTTGCGGCTCGGGCGGCTAAGCCGGCTCGGAGGGGGGCGCACAATTTTAGGGGCCTAACTCCTTACCCGTGCCGCAGCGTTCGGGGAGCCAGAGCCGCAAAGACGAGACACCCCAGCAGCCCAGCGGGCAGCGCGGCGGTGCTAGCTCAGCGGCTTAGGGGGCTTTGCCGATCGGGGGCGCAGCTGCAGCGCCGGCAAAGCCAGGCTCAGCGGATCGGCGGCCAGCGCGATGCGGCCTCGCGGGCGCGCCCCGGGCGAGGCCGCTTAGGGGCCTGACTTATGACACTATCTCACAAAAACCCAAAGTGGATAATTGAGCTGAGTACGCGATCCACCGATCTTGCGAAATGGTCGGACATTGCCATGCGCGAGCGGCGCGAACTCGACGATGCTTGAGGTGCTCGGGCTCGCGGCATAAAGAACGCCTAGATCGTCGAGTGAAATGCCGTCAACGTTGCCCATGCGTGTTTTATCGCCACGAATGATTGCCGCTGGCGGCGCATCCGCGTTTGCCTTCCGATGGAAACGTTCCAGATAATCACCACGCGATGCGCTGGCGTAGAGCCATCGACTGCTAATAGCGATACCATCGGGCTGGTCGAGCTGGGTACGAGAGCCCGCGATGACGCGCACGGGCTTCACGTTACCGTTAGCATCGTGACGGAAGACGTCGATAGTGTAGGTCGTCGTGTTAGATACGTAGATGTCTCCGGCCGGACCGATCGCGGGATCATTTGCGTCGGCAAGCTCCGTTTGGGCGCCAGTGATATCGCGAATTGGTGCGACGTTTCCGTTGCTTCCCGCCTTGAACTCAAGGACTGACGGTGGTGCGAAAGAGGTGCGACACGCCGAGCCGCAGTTGCCAACATAGAGATTTTCTTTTGCGTCGAGGCTCAGTCCGACTGGTGCTTGCAGTAACGTGTTGGAGCCGGCAATGACGACGTTAGGTGTGGCGTTGCCTTTGGCGCCGCGTTGAAAACCTACGATTTCATCAGTGCCGCTGTCGGCGACGTAAATTTCACCACTGTCGTTCACGACGATTCCATCAGGCTCTGACAGTTGCGTCTGCGAGCCGGTGATGACTTCGGAGGGCGGAACATTTCCGCTGCGGCCGGCCGGGTAGACAGTTACCGAGGGCGCCGCTCCAGAGTCCGACCGAGCGAGATTCGTAACGTAGATATATCTAGGTGGATGAATTGACGACGTGCCAGCAAAGGCATGTGCTGCGGGAGCGAAAGTCTCTGTAATCGCACCCGTCGCGCCGATCGGCGGCTGCGATCCGCCGCACCCGGCCAGCAATGCTGCCGCAACGCTGATGTAAACGGTGAAGCGGCTACGAGCGAAAACGATCATCGGCGGCATCTCCCAAAAACGGAACGGGTTGGCATCTGGCAACGTTCGGCGCGGGCGAACGCAGTCCCGGCGTCGCAGCTAGGCTGGGAGGGCGACCAGTTCGGCGAGTTTGGCCGCGATGTCTTCCATCGAGTCTTCGGCAGTGCTTAGACCGGAACGCGACCCGAGCAAGGGGCTGACTTCGCGAAGAGCTTCGTACGTTGTATCGTGAACAATGGGAACGAGTTGATCACGCGCTAGAAGTGCGGAAAGCTCTTTTTCGGCAATGCTCTCAGCTGAGAGGCGACGCAGCAGCGCGGGGGTCACTAGCACGATCCCCATTCGCGACCTTGCCAGGCCTTTGTCGATTTCGCGGAGCAGCGGTGTTCCAAGGGCTACATCCTTTTCGCTAAACCAGACCGAGACGCCGCGCGACTCTAGCCGATCGCACAGCTCCTTGGCAGCCCCCTGTCGATCGTCCCAGGCGTGACAGAGGAAGGCATCCCGAAGGTCGGGCAATGACGCGCGCATCTCGACGCTTTGGCGAACCGGTGTAAGCGCGCGTACCTCAGCAGGTGTATACACGACTGACGAACTGGCTGACGACCAGCGCGGCCTCGCGCTGCGGCCAGACCCGCTGCCGCTTTGGGAGCCTCCGCCGCTTCCGGACAGGTAGTAGGGCGGCCGGTAAGACGGGTAAGACGGCTCGTAGCCGCGATAGCGCCCACCGCATGCAAGTTGACGTTTCCAGAGCCCCAACGCGCGCGTGCATATCACGGCTGTCAAGCCCTGGCGTTGGGACTCGAGATCGACTGCCTAGTGTGCGTTCGCGTTTCCGTTCGCCGCGTGACAAGTGTTCGGTGCCAAAGAACACGGGTCGTGACAAGTGTTCGCTTCCCGCTCGCCGCGCGACAAGTGTTCGGTACCAAAAGCGCCCATCGTTACCAAGTGTTCGGTGCTAGGTCGTGACGAATCGTGCACATTAAGCCCGTAGCTGCTGGCGCCATCGACGTCCTTCCCGTACTGGGGGCTTGAACTCGCGGTTCCTTTCGGTGCGACAAGTGTTCGGTGCCAAGGACGCAAGTCGTGACAAGTGTTCGGTACGATGTGGAGAAGACGCGTGGCCAAAGTTGAGGTTGACAGTCGTGGTACG
>PKWF01000133.1 GCA_003133185.1 Vulcanimicrobiota bacterium
AAGCTCGTCGAGCAGATCGCTCCAGCCTTTAAAGGCCGAACCGGCGGTTACACGCGCATCACCAAGACGCGCGTTCGGCCCGGCGACGCCGCCGAACTCTCGCTCGTCGAACTCCTTAGCGCGTCCACCTGATCCCTCCAGTGTCACCCTGACCCTCCCAGTGTCACCCTGAGCCNNTGACATTACTGCGCTCAGGACGGGCTCCGTCGAAAGGTGACAGTGCAGAAACCATGGACTATCTCTCGGAATCTCGGGCGCTCGATCGCGAAATCCTCGACGTCATAAATGCTTGGCACCGGCACGGCGCCGAACTAACGCAGGGCGAGTTCAACGATCTCGCCCTGCGGCTTTTCGACTACCAACTTCGCTACAATGCTCCCTACGCGCGGTACTGCGAGCGCCTGGGAGTGACGCGCGATGGGTTTCCCGCGTCGTGGGAAGCGATCCCGGCGATTCCCGCGCCCGCATTCAAGGAAGCAACGCTCGCGACATTCGACGCGCGCGATGCAAGGGTGTCGTTTGAAACCAGCGGCACGACCGACGGCAGACCCGGCCGGCACTACCTCGAAACCGCGGCACTCTACGACGCTGCGCTGCTAGCCGGCTTCGATCGTTTCATGCTTGCCGACGGTGCCACGCTGCGCTACCTGAACTGCGTGCCGAATCCCCGCGAGTCGCCGCATTCATCGTTAGGCTACATGATGAAGCGGGTGGCCAAAGAGCGCGGCGATGGAAAGACCGGTTGGTATCTGCGCGACGGCGAGCTGCTTTTTCAAGCGTTCAAGGGCGATCTGCGACTTGCAATAGCGCAGAGTCAACCGGTCTGCCTTGCGGCGACCGCCTTTGCGCTCGCGCATGCGCTCGACGCGATGGAGGCCGAGGGGCTGCGCGTCTCATTGCCGCCGGGTTCGCGGGTCATGGAGACCGGCGGCTTCAAGGGACGCTCGCGCATGGTATCGCACGAGGAGCTGTACGGACGAACGTGCGACCGCTTTGGGGTTAGCTCGGACGCGATCGTGGCCGAGTACGGGATGACGGAGCTCTCTTCGCAGTATTACGATCGCGTGCCGGCCGGCGCTGCACTCTCGCAGCGGCGCAAGCTTGCGCCGCCGTGGCTGCGTGCTCGCGTCGTCGGACCGAATCGTAAGACGCTTGCGAAAGGCGAGGTCGGGGCGATCCTCCACGTCGATCTGGCGAACCGCTCGTCGTGCATTGCAATTCAAACCGAAGATCTCGGCATAGAGTACGACGATGGGCTCGTGCTGATCGGCCGCGAGGTCGACGCCGAACCCCGCGGCTGCTCGCTCGACTCAGAGGACTTGCGACAACGGCGCTTGGGCCGCGTTTAGCCTCTCTCTAAGGCCGCTCGCCGGCGCGACGCGAGGTGATCAAACCGCTATTGAGGCCGCTCGTNNGAGGCCGGCTCGGTCGGCAAGCGCGATCGCCTCATCGTTGATCACACCGTACTGGAACCAGATCGCCTTTGCGCCGGCAGCGATTGCGTCGTTGACGACACCGACGACTTCGCTGGGCTTGCGAAAGACGTCGACGACGTCCGGCGCACCGCGCCGCTCGGCGTATGCGGCGAGCGTTGGATAGGCCGCGATGCCGTCGATCTCGGTGAGCGTGGGATTGATCGGCGTGACGTCGTACGGCGTCTGCGTTCGCAGGTAGGAGAAGACCGTGTAGCTCGGGCGCAGCGGATTGCTCGATGCGCCGACCATCGCGACGGTGCGCACGTGCGCGAGCAGATCGCGAATCTGGGAGAGCGTTGAAAGGATCATGCAGTGTCGCCCTTCGACAAGCTCAGGGCGACACTGCGCGCAGGCCGTTATCGAGGTCCCAGAGCAAATCGTCGATCTCTTCCAAACCGACGGAGAGCCGAATGCTCTCGGGCTCGACTCCCGCCAGGCGCAACTCTTCGTCCGAAAGCTGCGAATGCGTCGTCGACGCTGGATGGATCACCAGGCTCTTCGCGTCCCCGATGTTGGCGAGGTGGCTCCACAGCTCGAGCGCGTCGATGAAGCGGCGTCCGGCCTCGCGCCCGCCGACTAGGCCGAAAGTAAAAACGGAGCCCATCTGCGGCTCGCGTACCCACGCGACCTCGGGGCGGTTGCGAAGAAAGTCCACGACCGCGCGTGCGTTGCGCACGTGACGGTCCATCCGCAGTTCCAGTGTCTCCAGGCCGAGGAGCATCAGCCACGCATCCATCGGTGACATCGCGGCCCCGACGTCGCGTGAGACTTCGGCGCGCGCTCGCATCAGGAACGCGTACTCTCCGAAGGTTTCGGTGAAGACCTTGCCATGGTAGCCGGGGCTCGGCGTGTCGAGCAGTGGAAAGCGGCCGTTGCCCCATGGGAACTTTCCCGATTCGATCAAGACGCCGCCGATCGCCGTGCCGTGCCCGTTAATGAACTTGGTCGCGGAGTGCAGTACGATGTCGGCGCTCAGCTCGATGGGCCGGCAGAGATAGGGCGTGGCGAACGTGTTGTCCACCACGAGCGGAACGCCCGCTTCGTGTGCGATCGCCGCGAAAGCGCGCAAATCCGCAACGATGCCCGACGGGTTGCCGATCGTTTCTACGAAAAGAAACTTCGTTTTGGCGCCGATCGCCGCGCGAGCCGCGTCTGGGTTCTCGGCCGGGACGAAGGTCGTGTCGATTCCCATGCGTTTGACCGTCACGCTGAGCTGAGTTACCGTGCCGCCGTAGACGTTTTGCGCGCAGACTAAATGGTCGCCGGCCTGCGCCAGCGAGAGAATCGTGCAGAGCTGCGCGGCCAGGCCGCTGGAAAACGCGATCGCGCCGAGGCCCCCTTCGAGGCTGGCCATACGCTCTTCGAACGCGGCGACCGTCGGATTGCTGATCCGGCTGTAAATGTAACCGTAACTGCGCAATGCAAAAAGCTCGGCCGCCTGCTCGGTCGAGCCGAAGACGTATGCCGCCGTTTGGTAGATCGGGGCGGCGCGGGAACCCGTCGCCGGATCGGGTGGCGTTCCGGCGTGAATCGCGCGCGTTGCAAAGCCAAATCTGTGCTCGTGCTGCATCTAAATCGAAGGTCTCAGAGCCTACTTCGCGCTATAATGCTCTTATCATGGGGATGACACTAACCGAAAAAATTCTCGCGCGGCATGCCGCCCTCGAGAGCGTCGAGCCCGGGCAAATCATCAACGCGAAGGTAGATCTGGTCCTGGCAAACGAGCTCTCCGCGGCCGTCGCCATCGGCGTGATGCGCGGCATCAAAGGTGCCGGCAAGGTTTTCGACCCGAGTAAGATCGCACTGGTCGCCGACCATTTCGTTCCGGCAAAGGACGCGCAATCCGCCGGGCTCGCCCGCCTCATGAAAGAGTTTGCGGCCGAGCAGAAGGTCGAGCACTTCTTCGATGTCGGCCGGGGCGGAATCGAACACGTCGTGCTTCCGGAAGAAGGTTTGGTCGCCCCGGGGGAGCTGATCGTGGGCGGCGATTCGCATACGTGTACGTACGGTGCGTTCGGCGCCTTCGCTACGGGGATGGGCTCGACGGACATCGCCGCTGCGTTCGTCCTCGGCGAAGTCTGGCTGAAGGTTCCGGCTTCGATCAAGCTGGTCTACAGCGGCAAACCGGGTCCGTTCGTGTACGCCAAGGACATCATGCTGCGGACGGTTGGCGAGTTGGGCATCGACGGCGCGACCTATCGCGCGATCGAATATCACGGCTCGACGGTCGACGAGCTTTCGATCACCGGCCGAATCACCATGGCCAACATGGCGATCGAGGCGGGAGCCAAGAACGGCATCTTCCACGCCGACGCAAAGACGATCGCATACGTGAAAGAACGCACCGATCGGCCGTTCGTCGTCGAGCGGGCCGATGCCGACGCCCGCTACGAGCGCGTGATCTCCATCGACATTAGCGAGCTGGAGCCGCAGGTCGCGTGTCCGCATACGCCCGATAACGTGCATCCGATCTCGGATGTCACGCGCGACGACTTGAAGGTCGATCAGGTCTTCATCGGCTCGTGCACCAATGGCTACATCGACGACCTGCGTGTCGTCGCGAAGATCCTCGACGGTAAGCGGATCGCTCCCAACCTCCGCGTGATCGTCAACCCGGGCTCGCAGAAAGTCTGGATGCAGGCCGCCGACGAGGGCATTCTCACGACGCTGGCGGCCGCGGGTTGCGCCGTCAATACGCCGGGCTGCGGTGCCTGTTTCGGTGGCCACATGGGCACGCTGGGAGACGGCGAACGCGCCATTTCGACGACCAATCGAAACTACGTTGGCCGGATGGGTTCGCCGAAGGCCGAGATCTATCTCGCTTCGCCGGCCACCTGCGCGGCGTCGGCGCTTACCGGACGCATTACCGACCCGCGCGTCGTAGAAGCGGTGCCGGTGTAACCATGGAAGCCACGCTACGCGGCCACGCCCACAAATACGGCAAGAACGTCGACACCGACGTGATCATTCCCGGAAAATACTGCAACATCATCGATCGAGCGGAGCTCGGAAAGCATGCGCTCGAAGGACTCGATCCCGAATACACCGGCAGGATGAAGCCCGGCGACATCATCGTCGCCGATACGAACTTCGGGTGCGGATCGAGTCGCGAAGTCGCGCCGATCGCCATCAAGGCTTCCGGAACGTCGGCGGTCATCGCAAAGAGCTTTGCTCGAATCTTCTATCGCAATGCACTCAACATCGGTTTGCCGATCTTTGAGTCCGCGGAGGCCGTCGATGGAATTGAGTCTGGCGACGAGATCGAACTCGAGCCCGCCGGCGGAATCGTCCGCAACCTCACCAAAGGCACGAGCTATCGGGCCGCGGAGTTTCCGCCCTTCATGCAATCACTGATCGACGCCGGCGGCTTAGTACCGTACGTCGAGCGCCGCCTAGCCGAAAGCCAGTAGGCCCGGCTTCCTACGGCGGAGTGTAGCCACCCGGTTGCGAGATGCCACCCGGCGACGCATTGACGTTTTCAATCCATTTCTCTTTGGCGCGATAGGCCGCGGTAAACGGTACCTGGCCGCCGGCCGACGTCAGCATTCCGACCATGTCGGTCGTGCCGTCCAGCTTGCCCTCCATTAGCAGCGTCGTGCCGTTGGGCAGGGAGACGATCAGGCGCACGTCTTGTCCGTCAACGGTTCCGACGAGCGGATATTGCTTCTTCTTCGCATCGAGGTAGGTGCCGGTTAGCGCGCCGCCTTGTTGATGCAGTTGGATGTGAGTGTAATCGGTGGTCATGGGATGCTGAATCTGGACCTCCCAGACTCCGTCCAACCCCTTTCGCGCGTTAGGTGGCGGGCTGGGTGTTGGCGTGCTCTTGGTGCTCTTGGAAGGGCTTCCAAGCTGGAAGAGCGTCGCTGCCGGCTGGGGCAGCGTCGAGGAGTCCGGTTGGGGAGTCATCGCGGCGCTTGAGTCGATGGGCGGCGGCGTCGGCGGTGGAGTTGCGGCCATGGCTGCAATGCGGCCTTGCGGTAGGCCGCCAAGCAGGGCGACGGCGACGATCGCGCCACCGGCAAAAGCAAAAAGGGAAGACGGTTTCACGGCTCTTGGCTTTNNAGTAAGATTCATCCCAAATGGTATCCCGAGGCGCGCGTTCACTGTGCCTGCGGCAACACTTTCGTGACCGGTTCGACGCTCCCGGAAATCGCCGTCGAGATATGCGCCGCGTGCCATCCGCTTTTCACCGGTCAGCAGAAGCTAGTCGATACGGCGGGTCGCGTCGATAAGTTCAATCAGCGCTCGGCCGCCGCGCTCAAGAAACAAGAGGAGGCCGCAGCCCGCCAGAAGACGCGCGAAGCTAAAAAGGCGGCTGCCGCACTCTAACTGGGATTCCAGACTGACGCGCTGACGGAGCGCCTGGCGACGATGGCGCGCCGCTTCGACGAGATCGAAGCCGAGCTCGCCAACCCTGCGGGTGGCTTCGACCAAGAGCGCTACACCGCGCTTATAAGAGAGCGCGCGCAACTCGAGCCTCCGGTTCAAACCCACCGGCAGATCTCCCAACTCCGCGCTCAAATCAATGCCAACGAAGAGCTTGCGCGCTTGGAAACCGGCGAGCTGCGAGAGCTGGCGATTGAAGAGAACCGCGGGCTGATCGACCGCACCGCCGCACTCGAAGAAGAGTTGGCGGCGCTGATGGTGCCGCAAGATCCCGACGATTCCAAGGACGTTTTCGTGGAAATTCGCGCCGGCACCGGAGGCGACGAAGCCGCGATCTTTGCCGGCGATCTGGCGCGTATGTATATGCGCTTTGCCGAATCGGCGGGAATGAAGATCGAACTCGTTTCGGAAAGTCTGAGCGACGCGGGCGGCTACAAAGAGATCGTCTTTACGGTCAACGGAAATCAGCCCTATCGCGTCTTGAAACACGAATCGGGAGTGCACCGCGTTCAACGCGTTCCCGCCACCGAAGCACAGGGTCGCATTCATACGAGCACGGCAACGGTTGCCGTCTTGCCGC
>PKWF01000094.1:0-4712 GCA_003133185.1 Vulcanimicrobiota bacterium
CGGTTTTTTGAGCGCGCGCCGTACGTCCGATGCGATGTATGTAATCGTTGGGTTCGGCGGGGACGTCGTAGTTTATCACGTGTCCCAGATTGTCGATATCGATGCCCCGCGAGGCGACGTCGGTCGCGACTAAGACCCGGTAGCGTCCTTTTTTAAAGGCCTCGAGGGCGCGCGAGCGCTGCGCCTGCGAACGATCGCCGTGAATGCGCTCGACATCGATGCGATGTCGCGTTAAAGCGCCGGCGACGCGCTCGGCCCTCGACTTGGTCCGCGTAAAAACGATTGCATTGAAGACGCGGCCATCTTTGAGCAGATCCACGAGGAGGTCCGTCTTCTTGTGCGGTTCCACTTCGTACACCCACTGGGTTACGGTTTGTACCGGAGTGGGAGGTGCTAAATTGATGCGCACGGGATCGTGGAGAAACTCGCGTGCAAGCTGAACGACGGCACTACCGAGCGTTGCCGAGAAACAGAGCGTTTGGCGGCGGTCTGGAAGTTTGGCGACGATGCGCTTCACGGCCGGTAAGAACCCCATATCGAGCATACGGTCCGCTTCGTCGAGCACGAAAATCTCGACGTTGTCGAGATGAGCTTCGCCCTGCTGCATCAAATCGATGAGCCGTCCAGGCGTTGCGACGACGACGTCGGTGCCGCGGCGCATGGCTTTGATCTGAGGTTTCATCCCCACGCCTCCGTAAATCGGCGTGATGTGCAGGTTGGTGTGTTTTGCCAGGTGCCCGAGATGCTCGGCAATTTGTTGCGCCAGCTCGCGCGTCGGCGTCAAGATCAGCGCGGTGCGGCGGTCGCCGCGCCGCTCGAGCAGTTTTTGGAGTAGCGGAATGCCAAAAGCCGCGGTTTTGCCGCTGCCGGTTGGAGCGCTCGCAAAGACGTCATGGCCAGCCAGAGCAACGGGAATAGCCGTTCGCTGTATGGGCGTGGCCTCTGTATAGTGAAAGTCTTCGATGCCGCGACGTATGGCAGCATCCAGGGGGAGTTCTAAAAAAATGGAAACGATGAAACCTATCTTTCGGTGGGCGCTACTTATCGACCACTCGAAAGATCGCGCTTGAGGACGGGAAGGAGCGTCTGACAGATTCTCCCCGATGCCAACCTTTACACCCGCAGAGGTAAAAAGGTTGCGCTTTTAGCTCCGAGACCCCGAGCGCGCGCAAGGAGATCGGGGGCGTGGAGCCGCTCGCACAACGCGGGAAACCCGGCAGTAGGCCCGCGCCACTCCAACTCATTGACGTCCACAAAGAGTTTCGCATCGGTTCGAAGGGTCGCTAGTACCTTGAATAACAGTGCGAGACGCTGCCGCTCACCGAGCACTTGCGACGGGAATAGCTCGATCGCGCCATAACGCGTGAGGAGGCTGGCCGCGCCCTTCGGCCCAATGCCCGCGATGCCGGGATAGCCATCGGCGGCGTCGCCAACGAGCGCAAGATAGTCGGGTATCAGCTCGGGACTTACCCCAAACTTAGCTCGGACGCCGTCAGCGTCGCGAATGACCTTGCTCCTTCGGTCGATTTGCACGATGCGATCCTCGCGCACGCATTGCGCGAGATCTTTATCCGGAGTCCAAATGCAGGTCTTCTGTACTCGAGAGTCCTGCGAGGCAATTGTGGCGGCCGAGGCCAGCGCATCATCGGCCTCGAGCTCGGTCATCGCCCAAACCGGAATCCCCATCGCTCGCAGCGCGTCTTCGAGCGGCTCGAACTGCGCCAGAAGCGCGGGATCGATTCCTTCTCCCGTCTTGTAGCCGCTCCAAAGTTCGTTGCGGAAGGACTCGATAACGTGGTCGGTGGCGACGCCTAAGTGCGTGGCACCCTCGCCGATCATTTGCAGCACGGTATTGAGCACGCCCGTAACCGCCCCGAATCGTCGCTCCTTCCCGTCGGTGAAGCGACGCAGTCCATAGAAATGGCGGAAGAGTTCGTAGGTTCCGTCGACCAGGTGAACGATCACGTCGACTGGTTACACCAGCGGAATCATCTGGAGAATTCCCGAATCGCTCGGTAGCATGATTTATGTGTTTCTCGTGTCGATAGCTGTAGCATTGTCGATCNNGGCGATGAGGTTCCACGCCCGATGCTGTTGGCAATCCTCCTAAGGAAGATCGTGCGCGTTCCAACGACCGGAGCGGACAATCCCCAGAGAACCGCCAGCGCACGGCGCGATATCAACAACGATATTTAGCTTCCGGTTCTGCCCGTCAGACGCGAACTTGAACGAGGCGGAGTACTTAGCCGCCGATGCTGACGGATTGGCCGCCCGATTGGAATGTAAATGACTTCAAAGGAGTACCACCTGCCGGGTACTTCCACAAACGAAAGTCTGCACTGCAGAACTCGTTCCCACCCGCGACGGCAACGCTTCGCCTATCGTTGACGGGCGTATTCTTGCGACCGACGATGAACGGCTGAATTACATGGGTGTAGTCGCCCTGGCAGGTGTCGCTCAAAACCACTTGCCCGTGAGAAGTTAACGTCGAACCCGACAGAGTGGCCTCGATAATACCGGACTGCAAGCCGCCTCCGATCTGCTGATCGCCAAGAGCGATGTATTTGCCGTCCCACATCGTGGAGTCCGGAGAGTAGACCGTGAAGCCGCTAGCGGTTAGCGTCGTTAGAGACTTGGATCCTTTCAGCACCGCGCAGAAGGTGACGGCTTCGGATGCTTCGTTCTCGGCTATCATCACGAGGTCTCCTTTGTCGTCGTAGCCGGCGTTCCATATGTCGTAGCAATCGGCGGGATTGCTGTAAACCACGCCTTCGCTGGAACCCTTCGGGAAGATGGTAACGCTTCCCGCGGTGTAACTTGCCCCGAGGAAATCGGTAACCGCAAGATCGTTCGCCTTGTCAACCGAACAGCCGAAAGCGTCTCCGCTGGTCGTAAACGTTTTGATGGGGTTCTTGCCCCCGTGAGCGTACTCGTCGACGGCGCCGCCGGAGTTCGCGATATAGACGTCGCCTTTCGCATCGACACATTGGCCGGACGGTGACGAGAGGGTCAGCATTCCCACCTGTTTTCCGCTGGCGTAGTCGTACACGGTGACGTCATTTCCGTTAAACGCCGAAATGTAGAGCAGCTTTGATTTCCGGCTCGCCAGGGGGCTCATCCACGATCTGTCGTGCCCAGAACTCGTGCGTTGAACGGAGAGCGGCGTCAGAGCGCTCCCACTCAAGCGCCCGCAAGCTGCTAGCAGCACCAGGGCACTGAAGAGACCGCAACACGTAAACGCCAAGCGTTTCATCATTACCTTGTTCACTCCGTTTGGTAGCAATGTGGTAAGCCGGGGATTCTCGGCATGGGCGAGGAGGCCTGGTTACGAAGCGCGCGGGTTTACGAAGGATCATATGCCGTGATAACGCAAGCGCGATCAAAATGGAGGTGGCCGTGAATTGTTAGGATCCGCCTGTGACCTTTGAGACGACCGCCGATCCCGTCGGGAAGGCGCTCTGGTATATCGAGACGCACTTCGCTTCGGAGCTCACGCTCGACGACATCGCGGGCGCGAGCGATCTTTCACGGTATCATCTGTCGCGTGCCTTTCCAGAAGTCACGGGAAGCGGTGTCGAGGTGGCCTCGTTCGACAATATTTCGGACGAGTTTGCGACGCTTCGCATCCCGCAGCATCGGTATGCCGTCTTTACGCACAAAGGTCACATTTCGACGATCCAGGCAACCTGGGGGGCCATCTTTAGGACGGGACTTCCCGAACTCGGAGCCCAGGTTGCAGATGCCGCGGACTTTGAAAAATACGATGAGCGCTTCGATCCTCGGTCCGGGAGCGGAATCGTCGAGATTTGGATGCCGCTAGCGTAGAACGTAGCGCGAATGGCGGTCGGGCCCGCGATGAGGGTCGCACCGCGGGCCGCACTACGGGAGTCGTCTCGAAAACGAGACTACTTGATGCTGATTGCTGCGCCCACCGGATATCCCACTGATGTGTTCGAGTGCGTTGGGTTGCCGCCGGCTGCGAATTTCCACTGCGCAACGGCGGCCGGATTTGAACCCTGGGCGATACATCCGCCGGCGAAGTATTTATCGTTCGGCGCGAAGACGCCCTGATCGACATCGCACCCGCCTCCGTTGGTGTCGTGGAGCGATGTGGTACCGGTGACCGTCGCCGTCGAGCCGGAGATGGACATCGAGTAGAGGCACGAGCCCCACACGTTATTGCATTTCGGATCGTCGACGACCAACTTGCCGGCGACCTTGTTCCAGTTCAATCCACCCGGGACATTGAGCGTCACGCCCGATACGGTCAGAGTGGAGCACGAGCTGCTGCCCGACGGGCACTCCGAAATCATGATAGCGTTGGAACTTCCGCCTCGGCCGTTGACGTAGAGATTCCCTTTCGTGTCGTACGCCGGAAAGTAATACTCGGTCTGATCGGGGTTCGCGAGCGTTTGGGGATCCGAGTCACTCGAATAGACCGTCACGTTGCCCGGCTCGCCGCTCGTGGTTCTGATGTTCGTCACCGCAAGATCGCCGTTCTTCTTGTTCACGGCGCAACCGATCGGATAGTAGCCGGAGTCGTCGATGGTTTTCAGCAACTTACCGTTGCGCGAGTACTGCTGGATCTCAGCACTGTTGGTATTGTTCACCCAGATATTCCCGGTTCGGTCGCTGCACATGCCCTGCGGTCCGTCGAAGCCCGTGAGGGTTCCCTGGAGTTTCATGGCCGGCATCGTAAAGATGTACACATC
>PKWF01000094.1:4752-8871 GCA_003133185.1 Vulcanimicrobiota bacterium
GGGCGCGTAACCCGATGATTGTGTGTTGCCAACGCCGCTGCAGGCAGCGAGTAAGGCGGTGGCGGCCAACGCGCCAGGCGCGTACGTGGCCAGCCTAAAGACCCTCATTCAATGCTCCTTTTTCTTTCACGAAAATGTCGTCGCAATTAGATTCTGTGCGTGATCGTTTGAATAGCGGTGCCTATCGCATTACATATGGTACGTTTGTACTAGTATGTTCCGCTTTGCATTCAAAGTCTCACAAAGCACAACGGGGGCGCTTCTTAACGTCGAAGGCGTCCGTTACACTCTGATAACGAGAATGTAAGCTATTTGGTTTCGAAAGTCTATGCGATATAACGCAAGAGCGCAAACGGACGCGCCGATACTAATGACGGTCGTCGCAGATGTCATTGAAGACCGAAAACTGACCGCGCCGGAAATCACGGAGGCGCGGCCTCTTGGCACGATTAGCAGTGCGAGCGCCACTAGGCCACCGGAGAAGAATGAGCTCCGAGGAGCCGCCCCGAATTCTATTTGGGAGATTCCTACCGGGTCACCAACGACAGATAATTCCTTTAATATGCGAAGCGGGTAAGACTGTAATGAGCGCCTTGGACGTCGGTTACCGCTGGTTTGGGGCCTGCGCGGCCATCGTGGTGCTCGCGGCTTGCCACGGATCTCCGGCACAGAGCGGCACACTGCCGAACGTCGTCCCCAGCGCCGATCTCGGCATGAGCGTATCATGGATGGCGCCAGAGGCAGCGAGCGAGGATCTGCTCTACCTCTCCGACGTCGTCGCGAATGACGTCAAGGTTTATACTTTTCGGGAAGGTCGCCTCGTCGGCACGCTGACCGGCTTCGGAAAGCCTCGCAGCGAGTGTGCCGATGAAGCAGGTAACGTCTGGATCGCCGACATCGAAGGCCGCGATGTCATCGAATACGCGCACGGGGGTACGAAGCCGATCGCGTCGCTCGACACCTTCGGGGTACCTGTCGGGTGTTCGGTCTATTCGGCCGGCCGTTATCTCGCTGTGGCCGGCGGCATCAGCGGCACGATCGTCTCGATCTACCATGAAGCGCATGGAATATGGAGCGATCCAAAACGCTATACCGATTCGGCAATGCGCATCCCCTACTTCTGCGGCTACGATTCGAACGGGAACCTCTTTATCGACGGGCTAACGAAATCCAAAGCCGGGCGGTTTACGCTCGTGGAGTTGCGTCGCCGCAGCAAAACCTTCGAGAGTATCGCCATAAGCCAGGCGATCGACACGCCAGGTCAAGTGCAGTGGGATGGCAAGGATCTCGCTATCGGCGACTCCGGCGTAGCTCCCTCGGTCGCGTACCGGTTTTCGATCGGCGGAAGCAACGCAACCGAGGTAGGCAAGACTACACTCGACGGGACGATCAGCGTGCGCCAGTTCTGGATTGCGGGCGGCACGCTCGTTGGACCCGATTTCAACCGCAACGCGGGGTTTTGGAGGTATCCGTCGGGTGGCGCGCCTATCAAAACGATCGCTCGCGTGCATAGTTACGGCGCTGCGGTGAGTCGTTTGTGAAGGAGATTCTCGTGCTGCGATTCGCGTTGGTCATCGTGATCGCATTCGCCGGTCTGGCCGGATGCCGTGCTCAGCAGAGCCAGGTTCTACCAGGCGTCCCGGCGGGTGGCGCATCACTTTCGTACGTGCAGCCAAACGCGGAAGAGCTTCCCGAACCCCCCGTCGTGAAATCGGTGCATGGCGTAGCCAAGGTCTCGTTCATCGTTAACCTGAGTGGACACACGGGGTTTCCGCAGTTCACCGTCAACGGTCTTAACGAAACCGCGCCGACGATCCGAGTGAATCCGGGCGACACGATCGACATCACGGAGGCCGACCAGTTGACTCCGGTCCCGGGAGATCAGAACGATATCAATCTGCATTTTCACGGCCTCGGTACGTCGCCCAACGCCCCGGGCGACGACGTGCTTGGAATGCTCGCGCGTCCGGGCCAGCGCCTGCACTACTTAGTGCACGTCGCGAAGAACCAGGAGCCCGGCCTCTACTGGTATCATCCGCACGTGCACGGAGAAACGAACTATCAAGTCGGCGAGGGCGGAATGTCCGGTGCGATCATCGTGAACGGCCTGGAGCGGCATTTTCCTCGGTTGGCAAAGATGACCCAACACGTGATCATCGTCCGGGATACCGGTAACGGCGAGGCGGCACAAAAGGTCGATGGCAGCGGGGGCATGGCGGGTATGGCGACCGTGAGTCCGCAAACGATCAACAACGAGCCGTGCGGGCCCGAGACGGGGCTAACCACCTCCCTTAACTACATCGTCCAACCGGACATTACGATTGCACCCGGCGAGAAGCAGTTCTTCCGCGTGATCAACGCGACTGGTCATAAGACGCTCAAACTCGCCGTCGATGGGGAGAAGCTGACGGTAGTTGCGATCGACGGCTTCGCACTCGATACGTACCCCGGCACGCCTCCGACGCTCGTCGAGCCTTACGCAATCGTTCCTCCGGCGGCACGCGTGGAGTTCGTCGTAACGGGTCCGCGCAGCCGCTCGGCAAAGTTTCGGACCCTCTGCTACGATACGGGCTCCGGTGGCGATCGCGATCCCGAACTCGTTCTGGCCAACTTAAAGCATCCGAAAGGTCTTCAGGGCGAACGGTCGTCCACGTCGGGGCCTATCTCCGTAGGCGAAGCACTCCCAAGGAACGTCTACACGACGCCGCTTCCGCCGGTTTCGGCCAAGCGCGTCGTGGTATTCAGCGAAGGGGAAACACATTTTCGCATCAACGGCAAGATTTTTTCAATGCAAGATCCGCCGATGTTCGTCGTGCGCACCGGCACCGTCGAGCAGTGGCGCATCGAGAACGTCACTGCGGAGACCCACGACTTTCATATCCATCAGCTACACTTTCTCGTCAAGGAGATCGACGGCGTCAAGGTTGCGCATCCGTTCTGGGCCGATAGTGAGTTGATTCCGCACCGGCACGCGAACGGCGACCCTGGCACGCTCGTCTTGCTCATGGATTTTCGCGACCCGGTGATCAAAGGAACCTTTCTCTTCCATTGCCACATCCTCGACCACGAAGATCACGGCATGATGGCGAAGATTCAGGCNNCCCGCGGTAGGCGCTGCTGTGGCCGCTTCGATGCTTGCCGGCTGCATCGGTTCGCAACTGTCCGGCGCAATGCCGGCGTCGCTCCCTGGAGTTGCCGGCGCGAGCGCACTTTCCTCACCCGCACGTTCCTGGATGTCGTCCGGGACGCAAAGCGGGGACCTTCTCTACGTGTCGGACACGAACGGCAAGGTCTACGTGTACTCGTATCCGGCGGCCAAACTCGTCGGGACGCTCGTCGGTTTTAAGGGGCCGGGTGGACTGTGTTCCGATCGGGCTGGTAACGTGTACATCGTCGATACACCCGCCGTCGCAGTGCTGGAATACGCGCACGGCGGCAAAAAACCGATCGAAGTGCTCCACGTCTACGGTTATTACCCGCAAGGCTGTTCGGTCGACGCCACAACCGGAGACCTGGCGGTCGCGAACTACGCGAGCAACCCTCAGCTCGGACCCGGAAGCGTCACGATTTTCCGGAAAGGCAGAGGCATGGGGAAGAGCTACCAGGCTTCCAGCTTCAACGAATACTTTTTCTGCAGCTTCGATGCGAAGGGCAACCTTTACGTTGATGGCACCAACGCCGGCACGACGCAGACGGAGCTCGCCGAAATGCCGCGTGGAAGTACGTCGCTCACCGACATCACTTTGAAGCAGAACCTCGGCCCGTTTCCCGGAGCGGTTCAGTGGGACGGCAAGTATGTTGCGCTTACAGACGGGACGACCGGCGAGCTCTACCGCATTAAGGTAACCGGCTCGACCGGAACGGTAGTCGGAACGACACGGTTCAAGGGCGACCGCAGCACCCTCCTTGCGCAATTTTGGATTGCCGGCAACACGATCGTCGTTCCGTATGGAGTAGCGAAGCGGATGGTCAAGAAAATAGGTTTTTGGCCGTATCCTGCCGGCGGGGCAGCCACAAAGAGCATCCAGGCTCCGGCCGGCGCTGCGGAACTCTTTGGCGCCACGGTCAGCGTCCCGAAGAACTAGTACGATGCGCCCAACTCGAGTAGGAGAGTCGCCT
>PKWF01000094.1:8930-13149 GCA_003133185.1 Vulcanimicrobiota bacterium
TTCGGCGGGCCGGGATGGGCCGTCGGTGTCGTGGCCGGGTATCCGCCGCCGGCGCTGCCCGTATACGCCATGCCGCCCGCGCCGTATCCCAACTGGCAATGGATCCCGGGGTACTGGGGTGCGGAGGCTCCGGCTATTATTGGGTTCCGGGTTACTGGACAGCGCCGCCGGCGGTTGGCTACTACTGGACGCCCGGTTATTGGGACTACGTCAACGGCGCTTACGCTTGGAACGTCGGCTACTGGGCTCCATCAGTCGGATTCTACGGTGGAATTAACTATGGGTTCGGCTACTTCGGAACCGGCTTCGTCGGCGGCTTCTGGTCGGGCGGCGCTTTCAACTACAATACGGCCGTCGTCAACGTCAACCGAACGGTCATCCACAATACGTTCGTTAACAGAGGCGTCATTCACGGGCACGTCGTTACTCGTTCGCGCGTGAGCTTCAATGGTGGTCGTCACGGCATCCACGCAAGCCCGACACGGGCCCAACTCGCCGCGCGCCGGCATGCCGTCGCCCAAACCGNNGCAGAGGCCGCTGCGAACTTCGAGAGCCGCGCAGCACACGATGCACGGCAGCGTCAGTGCATCGGCCCATCACAATGTGTCGGTAGCGAGGCATGGCACCGTCGGTGCGTCGGCCCATCACAATGCGCCGGTAACCGCGGTACGTCGCGGTCAAGTATCGTCGGGGACGATGCACAGCGTTCATCTGCAACAGGGTAACACTTACCGGCACGTCGGCATGAACGGCGGGCCTGTCGGGGGCGGTGGAGCGCATGGTAGCGTGCACGGCGCAGGTCCCCCGGGCGGCGCTCCGCACGGCGGAATGTCCGGTGCTCGCCCCGGCGGCGGTGGCGGAAGGCCGCCGAAAGGCCGAAGTTAGAGATACGCGCAGAGATCACCGCAGTGGGAATCCGGAGGGATTCCCACTCGTCTAATTTGGATGACGTCCCCCATCAATGAACCAGGCGCAGCGTCGCCCGTCGCATATGTTGATCGGCCACGGAATAGTACACGCGAATGAGCTCGCCCTCAGTTATCGCAGATGCGGCAAAGGCGATATCGGTTTCGTCGGTTTTGGGTGTAGGCGGCACGATCAGCGGATCGTCACAACGTTCTATGACGACGTGGTAATTGGGATCAAAGCGAATCCAACCAACACGCCATTTGGCGTCGCGAGTCGCGCCGTTATAAAACATCACGGGGGTGCCATCGAGCGTGACGGCCGGCCCGGTGCTGAGATGCCACGAGTCCCAAGACGAGGGGCGCCGCTCAAACGGCGGCTGGCGGATGGCCCAGGGTCCGTCAACGCGATCCGAATCGGCGATGCCAATGCGCGAAGCGTCTCCCTGTGCATACTCAAAGAAAAGACGCCACCTATCGTCGTCGGCCAAAGCGATTTCGGCTTCCTTGGGATTTTCGCAACCGGGAACGGATTGGAGCGCGACTCCGCGCTTATGAAGATTCAAGGCATTCGCCCCCGAGGCTAGCAGCAGGCACCCGCGTCGCTGCGTTTGGTTCCAGCCGGTGTAGTAGACGTAGAGGGCGCCATCCCAGCGCGCCACCGTGGGATCCTCGCAACCATCAAGATCATCCGAAGCCGGCCCCGGCGCGATGGCCGCCGTTTCGTCCATGTCGAAGATCAGGCCGTCGGCGGAGACTCCGTGATAAATCCTCGCGATCTTCTTGGCCGGATCCTCGCAGTGTGGCACGGCGCGAATCATGACGTGAAATCCAGCGCCTTCGCGCCACACAAATGGACTTAGCTGATAAAATGACGCAAGGGGTTCCTTCGCGTGCACCTGCATTGCGTCGTCGGCGATGATTTGAAGGCGCATCCGTGCGGCGTTAGGCGAAGGCCAGGCCCTCGCCCTGCAGGTTAGGCCGTACCGGGTCTCGGAGATTTGATCGGATTTGTGCGGGGTAAACGATTAGGGAGACGGATAGAGAGCGCGCAAACGTGACGGATACCCGGAGGAGAGGTTGCATTGGAGGGTGCTGAGTGGCTCGCTGAGCGCTTTGAGCGGGCTCGGCCCCGCTTGCAGCGCATTGCGCTACGAATGCTGGGATCGACTGCAGAATCCGACGATGCGCTGCAGGAAAGCTGGCTGCGCATCAGCCGTGCTGACATTGCAGNNCAGTTGACGCCGGATGATCCGCGTCGCGACATTGCAGCAATCGCCCCCGGCGAACGCCCTGAGGAAGAGGCGATGCTCGCCGATTCGATCGGCGTGGCCCTCCTGATCCTGCTCGATGCGTTGCCACCGGCAGAGCGGGTTGCATTTGTGCTGCACGACATGTTCGACGTACCCTTCAATGACGTCGCCGCGATCGTCGGAAGGACACCAGAGGCGGCGCGGCAGCTCGCAAGCCGCGCGCGCCGCCGCGTGCGCGGCGCATCCGCCGACCACGATGCCGTGACGCAGCGGCACGACGAACTCGTGCGCGCGTTTCTTCAAGCCTCGCGGTCGGGAAATTTCTCCGCACTCCTCGCGTTGCTCGCTCCGGGAGCAACGCTTCGCGCGGATACGGCGGTGGTGGCGATGGGCGGCGCGACGTACTGGCAGAACGATCGTCTTCAGGCCGGTATCGAAGGCGCGGATGCAGTCGCGCGGACGTTCTCCGGACGTGCGCGTGCTGCGCAGCCCGTATTTATCGACGGCAAACCAGGAGCGGTGTGGATGCATGAACGCGAGGTGCTCGTTGCGTTCCGATTTACGGTAGTGGACGATCGCATCGCTGCGATCGATATCATCGCCGATCGCGCTGCCCTCACGCAATCGGTTATCGAGCGTTAACGGAGAACCCTACTCCTCGCCATCGTAGTAGTCGAGCGGGTCGCCGCGCATGATGCGGTACTCTGGCCCTTTGACGGCCCACTTCTCGCTGTCGGGATAGTGGCAGGATTCACCGATAGGATTGTCCGCGACGAGGTAGAGGATCAAGTCGTTGGCACGATCGTTGATAATTTCGTGCGGCTCGTTCGGCTTGAAGAGAAATGCGTCGCCCGGCTCNNGAGGAACCCGTGCCATTTCGACATCGAAGGGATGCCGCTCGAGCAGATCCATCGATTTCGGCTTCCGTCCGAGCGCTTCGGAGATTTTCTTTTCGTCTCGAAAGAATCTCGTGGCCGGAGAGCCATGCGGCTGCCAGCCAATCTCAGCTGAGTTGATTCTGCGCATCTCCATTCTTTCAGCGCACCGCCGAGCAAATCTTCGCGATCCACGGCGCTCTCTACTGCGCTACGGCGATGATGCCCCGGATATCGTCGTAGGTTACGATGTGATCGAAGAACGCCTGAATGCTCGCATTGGTGAGCGGCGGTCGGCCAGGAATTCTTACAACCTTGATCTCGTCTGCAAACGCTTTACCTGCAGTGATGGATGTTGCCGCTCGCAAATTACCAGGCGGACCAAAGCCGAGCTGCGTGCCCGGCGTTACGAATCCATTCTTCGCAGGAATAGAATCGGTATCCATGCTGTGGATCCACGGGACGCCGTTTCCAGTATCGAACGAGATGAACATGCAGGCGTCGATTGGGTGTCCATCGACAAGTAGGCAGGTCCGCGAGAGCGAGTATTTCTCGCCCGGAAGCGTTCCCGGTGTCAAGTGAAACTCGGCCGAGTTTTTGGGCTCCTCGCTGCCAAGGACCAGCTCTCCACCATCTCGCGCAAGTATTACGCTATAGACGGTGCCGCGACGCCCGGCCAGGGTGAGAATCGGATTTGGAACGTTGCCCGCGCCGTACATTATCCCGGTCAGCCCGGCCCCAAAAACGCCATATCCGTGCATCGCCTTTGGACTGTGCAGGTTTGGAATTGTGCAGTTTGGATTTGTCGGCGGACATGACGCCGACGTCAGATAGGCGATCGGTATCCGCGCGGGCGTCGTGAATCCCTCGAAGTGCAGCTGGGCATAGCAGACGACANNGCGCATCGAGGTCGGCATCGGCGAACACATGCAGCCCCGAAGAGCCGGTGTCGAAGCCAAACGATAAAGGTTTGCCGTTTCCTAACGCGATCGCAATTTTGGCCGCATACGTGCCAAAGTGCGGATTACGTGAGATCGTCAACGGTATTTGAAGCGGTGTCGCGTCATCGCCGGAGACCGGAGAGGCTTGCGTGCAGCCAACCGCGGGAAAAGCCAGCAAACCACAAACAGTTATCAGTAAGAGTCGCACCATACTACCCCACGGCGATAATCGACATTGGCAACCC
>PKWF01000004.1:0-1996 GCA_003133185.1 Vulcanimicrobiota bacterium
AAAGTGCTTGACACGCGCCGGTTGATTGGCAGCCTCGACCACCGGATACAGTCAGCGAGCGATCTCCTGCGTCTGAAAGTGACCGGCGTCGGGAGGCTGGATCATGTCGAGTGCCCGACATGCCATCGTGACCTCGATCCCGTGACGTTTGCATTAACCGACCAGTCGGCGGAGTCGATCAGCGCGCATATCGACGCTCTGAAGCGGGATCGCGACATGATGGTGAGCAATTCGCGGTCGATCGAGGCGGGACTCAGAACCGCGCGGGCGTCAATGCTGAATCTCGATACCGAGCTACGGGAGGCCGAGCGGGTGTTGATGAGCGTGACGGCAGCTGTTGGCGCGGAGCGTGAACAGGTTGCCCGGATTGTAGGCGACCTCTCCGCAATAGATCGAGAGACGGATAGGGCACGGGACAGTATCGCGGAAATCGAGGAGCTTCAGGGGGAAATTGATCGCTGGGTTGCGGATGCGGTCGCTGTGTCTGGCCAAGAGGTCGCTTCAGCGGATCTGAGCGGACGGCGGCAGGCGTTTCTTGACGCCCTTCGGAAATACCTGGTTGAACTCCGGCATAGTGAGGTCCGGCAAGGTACGGAGAGCCTGTTGATATTCGACGAGCAATACGTGCCCTATCTCGACAACCGGCGGCTGCGTTCGCTCGGTTCGGCCAGCGATCACTCGCGCTTGACGACGGCCTATGCCTTGGCTCTGGCTGCGACCGGGACGAACGACGGCGGGCTACATCCCGGCATAGTTATTCTCGACGAACCGTTGCAGCAGAATCCCGACCCTGGGCACCGCAGCCGATTCGTGGAGTTCCTCAGCAGGCAGCTTGCGCGCGCCGCCCAGTTTCAAACGATCATCTTCACCTCGCTGACGGAAGATGAGGTCGCGCAGTTGCGGGAGGAAGGGGTGAATGTGCAAACCCCGCCAAGCAAGAAATGGTTGCAATTGATTCCGCCACCCCCTGAACCACCAAAGAAAGTTTATGTGCCGGGGGCACCGGCATCAGGGACCGTGCAAGGCTGATCGGTCGGCCTCGTGCGCTTCACGTAACCCCTCAACGCTCGTCTTCTACGGGCTCTGCCTCTGGCAATGACTACTGCGTTTCGCAGTGTGGAGCGCGCCGTTACGGCAAGATCTATATGCCACGTGGTGAAATGCGTCTGGGTCGTAGAATGCTGCGCGAGGGCATCCGTCTGATGAACCATCTCGCGGTTCCTGAGGCATACTTGATGGTGACCGATGCATCGCGTGTCCGTGTGCCAGCGGTTACTACCACGGCAGTTCGATCTCTCTAGTCGCAAAATCTATGACTACAAACCGCTGCGGATCCTCCAAATCGAATGCCGAGGAGTCGTGTACGTAATTGATGCCTAGACCCTTGCAGCGCTCAGCGAAGGCCTTGATGTGCGCAGGTGCNNGACCTTCAAGCCGTTGGACAACATAGCAAGCATCGAGCAGATATTCATTCGAGACTATCCTGCCAGCGGCGTCGTGCACCGCGGCCGCCTGCACAGTCCCAAAAAACTGGGGGATATGCGCCAAGAGGATCGGATCAGTGCCTGCGATTCGGTAGGCATCGACTTGGCTTACAAAATTATCTCGTCGAATCGCGTTGAGTGCTGCCGCCGAGAGTGATCGGGGCAGCCCCCGTTCAGGCTCGCTGACTAAGACCTTATAGACTCTCCCGGCGCGGTCGTCGATGAAGACGTCAGCAAAGGCGCCGCCTGTTACGTACGGAATGCAACGGCCGTCTTGGAGCGTGAGGACTCGACCATGCCTGGGCATTTCTAACAGTCTCGCACGATTGTTCTGGGGACAGGGGAGCCATGGGCCACGACCGCGTACTTTTCCTCCGAAAAGAGACTTCGGGGCGGACCGGATCAACCGTATTCGGAAGTAGACCAGGCGGGAATCCGCACATACTCCTGCACGCCGCATTGTTTTTAGGTCCCGCACCGTGGGCGAGTGGTCGCCCGGTCGGACAGAGCTG
>PKWF01000004.1:2020-2527 GCA_003133185.1 Vulcanimicrobiota bacterium
GCGCCCGTCCGAGGCCGCGGCGTTCACGATGGGCCACGTCGACCGGCGGCACGGCCGGTGGTGGCGCCGGGATGGGGCACGGCCGCCGGCGCGGGCGGCGTATGGCGCGCGGCCTACGGCACGCACGCCTCCAGCGCCGGTTGCTCGTGTGTGGTCATCGCTTTGAGCGGCGGGCGCGCCGGAACGATATGCGGCAGCGCGAAGTGATTGGAGTCACATTGCGGGTCCACACATACGCTCTCAACCGAAGCCGCAGTGATGACAAAGCAGCTATCCCTTGGGAAGGAGGCCGCCAAGCTCTTGCATGAAACGCACGGCTCGTTTAAGAGTGTAGAGCTCATCCGCCGTCATGGGATCTGGGTCGAAATGCATAACGTCGTTGCGTATGTCACGAATAGCTTCGAGCAGCGTGGTCAGCACTCCAGCATCAATTTTCAGGTTGAGCTTCGCCCATATTTTCGGGTGTTGAAACAGCCTAGCATACTGCCCAAACGTAAGGTCAGCCAC
>PKWF01000077.1:0-457 GCA_003133185.1 Vulcanimicrobiota bacterium
CGTGCGTGGTGGAATCTCGGCATAGTGTGCAGAACGGGCCAGACGACACAAACCTTGAGATCGGGGACCGTATGGAAATCTGCCACAACTCGCATCAGTGCTCTGGATGCGCGGACACCGCTGCGCTCTGGAGTGCCGGTATTTCGCGATCTTTGTTCATCGGCGCAGCGACAACGGCAGCCATCGCTGTAACTGGCCCAACCTTAGCGAAGTCTCAGGACTCATCGCCAGCGACGACCGTGTACGTCGCAAAACGCATAATAACTATGGAAAGTGACAACGCCGCGTCTGCTGTTGCCGTTACGGGCACGCGTATCACCGCTGTCGGAACGCTGGATGGGGTGATTGGGTCGCTCCAACCGGGGTCCTTCAAGATCGATCACCGGTTCGCTGATCGCGTAATCACACCGGGCTTTATTGAGCAGCATCTCCATCCACTGCTGGGTGCCCTCTCCAT
>PKWF01000077.1:504-3074 GCA_003133185.1 Vulcanimicrobiota bacterium
GCCGCGCTCAAGAAATATGGCATAACCGAGGAGTCGCTTATTGGGCACGGCATGGCGAGTTCGCAAGCTAGCTTTGCCAAAGGTCACTTCTATGAGAAAGGGCTGACGCTGGTCCTGGAGCCCGTTGGCAAAGATGTCGCAACGCCCGCTCGCCTTCAAACCGGGGTTGAACGTGTTAAGGCGTTCCTCCGGGCAAAGGGAGTGANNCGATTTGCGAACCCGGTACGCAGCTTTCGCGGCGGATACAGTCCTTCTGGGAGGAGAGTCTCGGAGGAAATGACGTGGGATTCCGGACGTACTTCATCCCCGACGGCCGCGCGCTCTACGACATGCATAAAGGCGATCTCAGCGGCCTCGTTGCTGCTACGGAGACATTTGCGACCTGGGGAAAAGGCAACGTGGCGTGGCTCCCCAAACAAGTTAAGCTTTTCGCGGACGGTGCGATCTTTTCGCAGCTCATGCAGATGCAGTCCCCTTATCTCGACGGGCATCACGGGGAGTGGATCGCCGAGCCGTCAGATTACGAGAAAGCGTTTAACACCTACTGGGTCGCAGGCTATCACGTCCATACGCATGTGAACGGCGACGGCGGCCTGCAGGTCGTTACCGACACGCTAGCGCGCAACCTGAAGGCGACGCCACGCGCAGACCATCGCTTTACCGTTGTGCATTTTGCGTGCTCGACGGACGAACAAGTCAAACAACTTGCCGACCTTGGCGCGATCATCAGCGCGAATCCGTATTACGCAAGTGCGCTCGCAGACAAATATTCCGAATTCGGGCTCGGCCCGGAACGCGCCAACAGTATGGTGCGGCTCGGCTCGGCCGTGCGTAACGGAATAAGCATCTCCCTGCATTCGGATATGCCGATGGCTCCCGCCGATCCGCTGTTTCTCATGTGGTGTGCGGTAAATCGAACAACGGCTTCCGGACGCACGGCAGGTCCGGATCAACGCATCATCGCCGAAAAGGGGCTGCGTGCGGTGACGATCGAAGCCGCGTACTCAATCGAACTCGAGCAAGAGATCGGCAGTATCAAAGTTGGGAAGAAGGCCGATCTGACCGTTCTGGACCGGGACCCACTCGCGGTGCCTTCCGAGCAGCTTAAAGATGTGCGCGTGCTAGCCACGGTGTTTCAGGGGCAACTGTTCCTACTCGACGATACACCCTATGGAGACGCCGGAAATGGAGCAGAACTCAAAAGCGTTCAACCGACTGTCTCGCGTGACGCTCTGCAATCAGTTGTCGGATAGCCTAACGCTCTTGCTTACGGCCTCGGCCGCAACTACTGGCCGGACCCAACGCCGCCGACACTCTTGGACGGCACTTGGAAACCACCAGCGGTCCAAGAGAAAAGCTGATGTACCTGCTAGCATCAGAGTTCCGATAACACCGATTTAACGCAACAACACCGCTCTCCATTACCCCTCTGCACGGCTTCGCGACCGCGAACTTGGTGCAGAGGGGCAGAGGCGCGGGTTACCCAATCAAAACGGCGCGCTTGGTGAAACAGCCACGCCCGTCGGGAACCAACCCGAGTCTCGAAGCGTAAACAACCTCTTGCCGCTCGGATAGTCAAGTTCGACGACCGTGTTTGGCCTTTTCCCCCCTGACCCTGAGTCGGCTCGAAACGAACCAACGAATGGGGATGACACGTAGATTCGGTTCTCACGCCGATCCAAGACAAAACGGGATGGATACGACTGCCCCGTTTTGATGATGCGCGATGGTGGCTTACGTATGCCGGTAAAAACATCGATAGTTCCGTTCAACGTGCTGGCAACGAGGAGTGCGCCTTGCTTGTCTACTTGAATGCCGCCGATTGCGAACACCGTCTTTTTGGGGAGAAGTTTTTCGCCTTCGGTGGTGCCGGGGCGATACCGCTTTACTTGACCCTCGAAGTGGGGCCACACGGTGTAACCGACATAGAGCCGGTTCTGGGCATCGAGGGTCACTGAGTTCGGGGCGCCTCCGGGATACAGGAGGCGAACTTGCTTGCTGCTCGCTGGCCCAAACACATGCACGCGGCCTTGACCATTAGTGCCGCACGGGTCCGCGACGTAAATAATGCCGTCGGATCCTGCGACGACGTCGGCCGCGCACTCTATTCCTCCCCTGATAACACGGATCGGCTTATGGCCGCCTTTCGCGTAAACCGTCACGCGATCGTTGAGGCTTGAGTCGTCATCGGCTACGTAGAGCGTTCCGGCCGAATCGACAAAAAGCCCGGCCGGTTCAGAGACGCCGTCTCGGATCGAGTCCACGACACCTTTGGAAAGGTCGTCTCGGAGGAATATGAGGACGCGCTGTCCGCCTGGAATCTCATCGGTTCCGACGTAGAGATATGAAGCGTTTTCGTGCGTGGATTTTGCTAAGCTTTGCGGCATCGCTCCCAGCGCGCCCATCGGCGGCGGCATGTCGTCCTGACCCTTCGACAGGCTCAGGGGAAGGACGCCGCACCCTACGAGCATTACTGTGGCTACGCAGCCTGTGAGCGCGCAACGGCCAAAACCTAAGCCCTTCATCTGCCTTGCTCCTTGAGGGTACGGACGTTCTGCGCGGCCTCCTCG
>PKWF01000240.1:0-138 GCA_003133185.1 Vulcanimicrobiota bacterium
CTAAGCCGTTCGATATTGTAAGGGTTTTCTGCGATACTCGTTCCTGACCCAAGATCTGAAAGAACTCTGAAGAGTGTTGAACCAAGTAATCAGCGATCGGGTGGCCACGTTCCCGGCGAAGGCTTTGCCCGCACGATC
>PKWF01000240.1:222-10409 GCA_003133185.1 Vulcanimicrobiota bacterium
TCTCCCAGTGCGCGTACGCAAAGTGAGGACCGAACCTCTAGTCTCGACGAGCGTGCCGGTAACCTCATTCCGAGCGCTGAAGGTGGTGCGGTAGATCAGGCTGGCCACCATCGGTGCAATCTCGACCGGAGCCGACCCTCCCAGGCCGAAGATGTCGAGCTGCTCGTAGCTAGCCACATACACTTTGCCGTTGGCTACGACGGGAACGATATTTGCGTTTGCCTGCGTTGCTGCCCAGTAGCCCGCCGTCGCTTGGTAGAGTGTGTCGAGGTTCGAGCTTGTGCCTTGAGGCTCAGACTTAAACGCCATAAGCGTGACGCTTCCGGGGACGTACTGTGGGCGGGCCACCGCCCAAATAATCGCGCCCGGCTCACTGCCCGCCGAAGAGATGGTCGTGAAGAAACCGGGATCTTGCCCACCGGGTAAGTATTGCGAGGTTCCCGCAGGCACCAATTTTGGTTTTGGCGAGGTCTTGATTTTCCAGATCGTCATGCTGTTGCCGCCGCTTGCAACGATGCGAGGCAGGGAATCCTTCGCGGCATCGAAGTACGATTCGCCGCACCAGCATCCGCCGATCTGCTCCTCGGCCAGATCGTTGTTACGATGCTTATCGAATCCTCCGAGGTGAGTCTGATCGAGCAAAAACATCGTTCCGGTCTTGCCGGCCGCGACGGCGTATGGCGTGGCCGAGGGCAGCAGCAGCACGCCGCCCGATCCGAAGTCGGTGTCGCCCTTATCGAGTTGTTTGACGTCCGACGGCGTGAAAATGCTTAGGAGCTTCGTTAAACCCGGATTGACCTTAACGACACTCTCTTGAATGTTCGTGACGCCGTTGTAGCTCGATGGATCCGAATTGCCGGTCACGAAATATAGGTTACCCGACGCGTCGGCCGCGACGCCGTATCCCGACATCCAAATTGCCGACAGGAAGAAGTCATCCGGCGATTTACCAAGGCTGTCGGTCAGCCTGTTTGCCGCAAGCGGCGTAAGCGATCCCGCCTTCCAGCCGAGCAGCCAACCACGCGACAACGATCCGCTGTAATCGCAAAAGCTGCCGAATCCCGCATAGATGTTGCCGTTCGCTTCGAGCAGAGCCGGCCGTTGTCGCTCGACGGATGCGTTGAATGCGTACTTTTTGCCATTGCTCAAGGAATGTGAAGCAGAGACCACGACGGGCGTTATGACGTCGCTGAGATCCGTCAAACTGAGTTCGTGGAGTTTATAGATGGGCGTACGGCTCTTAAGCGTGTACGCAATGACGTACATCGCGTTCGCATTTAGGTCAATAACCGGCGTTCCGTCGATTCCAACGTTTGGCCCATTGGCGTTACAACCCAAAGGCATCTGAACCGGGTTGCCCAGATTCCGTGAAAAGAGAATCTTCCCGGTCGCTGCGTCGATCGCATAGACGGTATTGCTTTCCGTTGCGACATATGCAACGTCGTGCTCGCTCGATGACCTGACACCTTTTCTGGATGCATTGCTGACGACGAGGGGTTGGGTGCTTACTTGGTCGTCGAGCGTCACGGCGTGAAGCAAGCCAAACGATCCGTTCTTGACGTTCTGGTAGGACAACGAGGATTCGCTATCGTCCCAGCCCGTTCGCAGGTTGTCGTAGTGATAGGTGACGACCGAAACTCCCCGCGGCTCCAAAGCTCGGCTGATCGCCGCCGCCACCGCGTCGCGAGCATCTTTGACGACCTGCGTTGGGATGCCGCCCTCCGGGTAGTCGTAGAGCGCAAGGCCGCCTAACGCAGGCACGACGATTGCCCCGCCATCGATCCAGAACTGGACGGGGTTATCTGCACCCTTGAGCGCGGTCTCGCCGACGAGCGTAGCTCGCCCGTCGCTCACGCGGTAACGGGAGATCGTCGCGGGCCTCAAACCGCTTGCACGGCTTGATGCTGCGAGATATTTGCCGTCCCAGCGAATGGGCCCGAGGAAGGCGGGGCGCATCCCGTTCCATGCGATGTTTTTGAATCGCGTGGCACCCTTGGGAAGCTCGAGCAGACGCGTAGCATCCGCAACGAACAGATTCCCGTCGTTGTCGTACGCACACGACCAAGAAGCAGCGTTGCTTTCCCCGATGGCGTATGAGCTGGGTGTGCCCTTGGCGTTAGCGTAGATTGCGACTCCTCGTCGAGCGCCGGCGTCTCCCGAAACGGCGAAGTTGCCGGTCACGGCGTCGACGGCGCAAGATTGGGTGAAACCTCCCGGCCCGTTACGCAATACGGCAATCGGACGCGTAGAACCGTGCGCGTATTCTAATATTTCGTTGCCTTCGGGGATAAAAACGTCGCCGCTCTCGTCCGCGCACAAACCATTGGCTCGTTCCGAAAGCCGGCGCTCGAACTCAACGTCGGGATAAGAGTAAAGGTCTACGCTACCGTCCTTGTGTGACACGTAGAGGAGGTCGTGCGTCCCGGCTCCGGACCCGATCCGCGAGGGTTCACCACCCGGTTGCTCCGGCGAGGCGCTCTTCGTGTCGGATTGGGCCGAAGCCAGCAAATTTGGCTGTGACTGCGATCCCCCGCAGCCCGCAACCATAGCAAGAACTGCAGAAACCCCTAAGACGCATCGAATCGAGTAAGTCTTCACAGCGACGCTCCTTCTCGTGCTTTCGAGTATTCACCGTAGCGTCGCGTCTAGCTTCCCGGGCGACGGGGCGGCACTCGGCCCGGACGACGTTCAAATTGCATACGCTGGAACGAACGTCGCGGACAGATACCAAGAGCAAGGGCGTTACACAGAGGCAAATCCGCTTAACCCGCGATCGGTGGCGATTCGGGAGGGAACTCTTGCGCCGTGTCATTCATACGTTACCATGAGTTTGAACTTCGCGCTGATGTGCGCGGCCACGACGTCCGTCGAGCCGTTGCGCGAAGCGTCGGACGATGCGGTGGAAACGATGAAGGCCTCGATCGTGGCGGAGTTACGCGCGAGAGGGACTGGGTTTCTTTGGTAGCGCCAGCGGGAATCTGATCCGGTACGACAGCTAAACCAGAGACAACTGACGACGACTAAAACGGGCGCTTCTAAGGGTGATGCTCTTGTTCGTGTTGTCGCTAGTTGTCGTCGGTAGCCAGCGGTACGCGGCCCAATTGTGGGCCACTGCTCCTCGCAGTTCCTAAGTCCAACGAGTATAAAAAATAACGTTTTTCACAGGCCTTCTAACGGGACCACCTTAAGCGACAAACTTCACGAAAACGCCAGATGCCTCGTTCTCAAGTGCTAGTCCGAGGCTCGGGTCGATAGCTAAGCGCTAACCCATGCGGTACGTTTGTACTATGGCGGTTGCCGGGCGACTAATGGTAAGATGACCGCTCGGCTGCCCGTAACTAAACGCAAAGGAGATGGAATGATTACCAACCTCATTGCAATGATCCGGGACGAAGAGGGCGCGACGATGGTCGAGTACGGTCTGCTCATCGCCTTGATCGCACTCGTCGCCATCGCGGGCGTCACCGTGCTCGGCACGAACCTCAACTCGTTGTTCAGCACCGTGGCGGGCTCCATTTAACAACGGAAAAGCGCAGAGACACTTTGCCAAAAGCGTTTCGGCCGCGTTTGATACCTTGCCCGTGCCCGCTGGTAAATCTACTAGCAGAGTGGCGATTCGCGCCCAATACAAAGCCTTGAGAGCGCCATAGCCGCCTAGGATGGATGAGGCGATTGGACGCGTTATTGCAGTAGCGAGCTCTGCCGTGACGGTGGAGCTCCAGGTCGGCCGACCCGGTCGCGAGCTGGTCCGAGTCGGCACGATGGTCAAATTGCTCAGCGGTGAAAGCCGGCTGCTCGCAGAGGTGAGCGAGGTCCGGCCGAACGGCGACTCGCCGGCGCGGAACCTTTTGATCGCTAGTCTTTTGGGAGAGCTCACTTCGATGTGCGGCGAATCGCGATTTAGCCGCGGCGTATCGGTCTATCCCGCTCCCGGCGACGGCGCATTCGTGGTAACCGACGACGATCTGTCGACCATCTACGGCCAACCGTCTGATGCGAGCATCAAAGTCGGTACGCTCTATCAGGATGCAACGAGGCCGGCGCTCCTGGTGACCGACGAGCTGCTTAGCAGGCATTTTGCCATACTCGGCGCGACCGGCTCCGGAAAATCGTGCGCCCTTAAATTGATTCTCTCGGCAATTCTGGAAGGGGATCGGAAGGTGCGCGCCGTGCTGCTGGACCCACATAACGAATACGCCGAAGCATTCGGAGATCGCGCCGAAGTCATCAATGTCGAAAATCTCCGGCTGCCGTTTTGGCTGTTCAATTTTCAGGAAGCGGCTAGGGTGCTCGTTCGCGGAGGTTCCGCGGGCGAGCAAGAGTCTCAGGAACTCATACTCAACGACGCGATTGTGTGGGCCAGGCGACACTACCGAGGTCCACATCAGTCCGGCACGGCGATCACTGTCGACACGCCGGTGCCCTTCCGTATCCACGAAATCTTGGGTTTTATCAACGAACAAATGGGGCGGCTCGGAAAGCCCGATACGGCCATACCCTACTTGCGGTTAAAAACTCGAATCGAATCACTACGCAACGACCGTCGCTTCAAGTTTCTATTTTCGTCGGAAGAGGACGTATTGGCCAAGATCGTCGGTCGACTCTTGCGGGTTCCGGCCGAAGGCCGACCGCTGACGATCGTCGACCTCTCGGGAGTTCCGTCGGAGATCGCGGACGTTATCGTATCGACGCTCTGCCGCGTTCTCTTCGACTTTAGCGTGTGGTGCGAGCGTGAAAAGAAGCCGCCCCTTCTGGTCGTATGCGAAGAGGCGCATCGTTATGTCCCGGCCGACGAGCGCTTAGGCTTTGCTCAGACGGTTGCGAGCATCACCCAGATCGCAAAAGAAGGACGCAAATACGGCATCTCGCTAGCGTTGATAACGCAACGCCCATCCGAACTCGCGTTGTCCGCACTGTCGCAATGCGGCACAGTGTTTGCGCTGCGTCTAGGAAGCGATGCCGATCAGCGGTTCATTGCTCGCACGTTACCAGATGTGGCAGGCGAGATGTTGCGGGGTCTGCCGAGCCTGCCGACGGCCCAAGCGATCGTCTTCGGCGAAGCCGTCAGAGTTCCGATGCGCATTCGGTTCGACGATTTGCCCAAGCTACGCCGGCCTCATACCGAAGGGGCGCACCACTCCGAAGCTGGGCAAACTGATACCGCGGATCGCGCGTTCATCGATACGGGCGTGCGGCGCTGGCGCGCGCAGATTCGAGGTTAATAGAAGCCGTTGGGGCGCGGCCAATCACGCCCCGGGCTGATTTTTGCAGGCCTCATTTGCGCTACAGTTCGGTAATGACGTTAGTAGGAGATTGAAAGTGGCTTTGCCCGCAATCCATTCGCCTTTAATTCAAGTCGAAATCATCCTGATCGCAGTCGGAGTTCTGCTCTGGTTGATCAACAGTTTGCCAATGGCTGCTTCAATAAAGTCAATTTTTAACGCCGTCGTTGTTATTGCCGTCGTTGTCTGGTTGCTCAAGCTTCTTGGATTTTGGAGCTCCATCACGAATTTTCATGTTGGCAGGTAGCGTAGCTACGTGAATGGCTAGCGCGACCATCGGGGAGATATTGGTTTAATGGAAAAACAACAATTGAAGGCTATATTTCTCGCCGGGATCCTGACTCCTCGGTGGCAATCCCGCTCGAGGTGAAGGGTGATCGGGCGCATTTCTCATACGATTTCGGCGAGAGCGCGCTTTCAAGGAAGAACATGCGAGGCTCCTAGCCGGGCTGTACGCCAAAACTCACAGTCTCCGTCGGTCCGAATCCGCACCCACAGGTAAAGCCGGCGATCGCATTACCAGCCTTTGAGCTGCATTAAACGCTGCTCGCGCGTCCTCTTAAAGCGAAAACGTAGCTGCCCGTTGATGCTCAGCTCGCTCGCAAAGGGATTCTTCCCCGGTGTCGAGTTCGGCACGCGAGGTCACAGCGTAACCTCGAAAACGCTCCCTTCAAAGAGGCTTGGGAAGCTGCGGGGCTATTCGGTCAGCGGCGCGACCCCGGTTGTGTCCAGCTGAGAATTAATCGATTTCACGGCCGCCTCAATGGACGCTCCGTTGCCGGAGTCAGCGGCAGCGGCTTTGTTGAGTTGGTCTTGCCAATCGAGGAGCGCGGGCTTGCCACCTTCCGTGGCTCGCTCCATCCACGTGTCGCTGGTCCTCACCTTGCGGCAATCCTCCTCCTTGGCCCATTCCCCACCGATCCGACGCCCGAGCGACGTCAGCTGGGCGGCCACCGCAGCGTTTGTGCTTGGGTCGGTGACGTGCACGAGGATCTTTTGACTATCGGAGAACCAGCCGGCGTACTCGCGCGCGCCAAAATAAAACGCGTGCACCTGCCCCCAATACTTGTTCCAACTCTGCCATTCCCCCTCACAATGGTCTGCCTGCCAAACCGCACGGAACGAATCTTTCCACGAGTCGAGCGTCGCAGCATCGTCGGCAAGACAGCAGGCCCGTGCGATTAGGAAGATCGCGAATGCGACCGGTAATGCGCGCAGTATTTGGGGCGCTCTGTATCGTGAGATAGACATCGAGCGCTTCGTTCTGCGCCGGCGTCCGCTTTCCCGGGGATGTTTGAAAGCTAATTGAAGTTCCGGTCAAAGGGATGCCGGTTCGAGGGACACTTCGTCCCCTTTGGCGGTGTGATGAGAGCGACGAAGTACGCGCTGATCGCGCGTTCCACGCACGTGCTCGGATCCGCGTCGCTGGTATGACCGTAACCGTCGTGGGTTAGAAGAACCGCGTTGCCAAGCCGCGATGCGGCGCGGACGGCGTTATCGTATGCCGTGTTCGGATCGAACCGCGTACCAATTACGAGGATGCGGTTTTTCGTGAACGCATTCCACGGGCCAGTGTAGCGGTCGGCGCTGCGCACGAGCCAAGAAGCGCACGGAGCCCAGAGCAGCCAGCCGTTCACGGGCCCGCTAATGAAGCTCAGGTCGCTCAGCCCACCGATGACCTCGGCCCAGTTCTGCCGCCCGGGCCGAGGTGGAAACGGTTTGTCCGCGCATTGAAGTCCGACAGCCGAGTCGAGTGCGGGCTCTAAGAACGCCTTCACGTCTCGAGCTGTGCTCTCCAACGCGGAGCCATCGCCGCGAGCGGCTTTGTCGAGATCGGCTGCCAGCTCCGGCCACTGTGCTGGAGCGCCAAGCCGCACCCACAGAACGATCAAAGCATCCCCGTAGGTCAACTTGCCGATCGGCGCGCGTCGCAAACCCGCCAACAGCCGCCGCACACGCGGTGCAACCGGGCCATCGCCGGCCAGATCGCAGCGTGCCCGTCCGGCACTTTGGCAGAGCGACTCGAATTTGCGCAGGACCAGATCTGCGTCGCCGATACTCTTCGCAATGCTCTCTGCAGTTCCGGCGGTAAACGCGACCGGGTCGACCACGCCGTCGAGTACCATCGTGCGGACTCGGAGCGGNNGTCGCGGACCGTGTCGACCGTGGAGATATGCGCGAGCAGCTCGCCGCTGAGCGACGTACACCGTTTTACGAACTCCACGGTCTCGGGCAGATACTGTATGGACTCGGCCTTCGTCGTCGGTATCGACCAGTCGCGCCCCCAGAACGTCTTTCGACTTTGCGCGTTGCTAAAGCAAACGACGTGATCGCTCTGGCCGGTACCACGCGGATCCCAGCTAACGACGTCAAAACGACCTCTACCGATTGCATCCAGCTCCGGAGCCGCGTCCCTCACTTTCGGGACGCCGGCAACACCCGGACCGCCCCAATTGAAGAACAACGAGCCAATGCGCTCGTAAGGACGGCTGGCACGGTGGCGGATCACGGCGAGCTCGATGTCGCCGTCGTCCGGGCGCTGCCAATCCACCGGAACCGCGACTCGGGCGCACTCCAGGCCTTTAGCAAGCTCGTAGCAAGAGCTCCAGGCGATGCGTTGACTGGGCGGTAGCTGCGGGGCAACCGATGCGGGTCCGCAAGCGGGCGCCACGAGCACACCGGCCGCTGCAGCGAAAGCTAGTAGATGCGAGCGCATGTAGACCCAGGCTACTTCAGGATCTTGAAGTAATGCGGTTGTTCGGTCCAGGTGCCGTTGTTAAAGCGCAGGGTGCTCGTTACGCGCGTTTTGGTCGGGCAGCACAGCGGCGCATTTGCGGCATAGTATGGCCCCGTAAGCCGAAGCACGTCTCCATGCGAGCTATGCACGACGCTTGCCGTAAGATCGCACGAGTTCTCGACGGAAAGGGTCGTCATAACCGATTGCATTGCCGAGCCGTAGTAGAACACATCCACACGCGCCATGCCGCAGTCGGCGCCCGTCTCGTGCGACTGCACGACGAGTTGTTGCGCGCCGGGCCCCATCAGGTCGCCGGTTCCGGTGATCTTCGCCGTCTGCAGTGGGAACCAGAGCGGCGCACCCTGTGCCTTCGTCACGCGGGCGAATGGTACGGAGGAATTGGGCGAGCGATACTTCAGCCGATAGACGCTGTCATCGATGGCGTAGAACGACAGAAACCACTGGTAGAACGGCGTGCCGTTTCCCGTGCCGAGGAGCTTCTTGCTCAGCACCGCGCGCCACTGACTGTGCATCGCTTCGCCCGCTAAATAGACGAGTTGGCTTTGGACGATCGTTCCGGGCGGTTGGGGTGCGAACGTGTAGTGCGCCGGTTCGCCCGCGCGAGCCGAGCCGCAAAGCCCAAGCGCACAGAGGGCTATTACGTGCCAGTATTTCATTTGGGAGTTTGTTCCGGATTTGGGGTTGGTGTCTCCGCCGGTGCGGACGTGTGTGTTTGCATCGTCGGCTGCGGAAGGGGTGTTCCGCTCGAACTGTGACCGCGGAGGAACTGGTCGCCCGGCTTCCAGACGGTATCGTCGGCAAACGTTACCTGGCGCACGTGCACGGTTTCGTTCGTCATTCTCCGCACAACGTGGGCCGGCCACAGCCAGCCGCGAGAACAGTGGTTGTCGATGTTCACCGGCGGGGTGAACGTGCCCTTATCCAGCCAGTCGAAGTTAGCTTCAACGTCGCCTCGGTAGTCCGTTACGACGAACTGAAACTCTACCTCCGTCACGACCTTCGTCGTGATATTTCGGAACGAGACGCACTGCTGGTAGGTAAATGGTTGGCTTCCGTTCGTAAGCGAGGCTGCGAAGATATAGACCGGGTTGGAATGATTGTCCGCTATCCGCGTGTTGACCCGTAGCGGCACCGGTGTCGGTGTTGGCTTTGGCGTTGGCGTCGGGGCCGGAGCCGGGCCGATGGGCGCAGGATTTGCGCGCGTCCAGTAGCTGCCGTTGCTCCAGTTGATCTTTCGGAGGTTGCCCGAGATGGTGCCGGTGATACGCCCGCCGTTGAAGACGCCCCAGTCGGTGCTCAGCGTGCTGGGGCTATCAAAGTTTCCCGTTGCCCTGACGCCGTTTTGGTTGACGAGCGAGACCGACGTGCCGCTTTGCGTGATGTGGCAGACAGCGCCCGAGTTACCGTTCGCGTACCACCGGCCGCTGATATCGGGCAGGGTACCGGCGCGTACCTCCGCCGACAGACACAGAGCGATTACGAAACTTGCGTAGATGGCAACTCTTGAAGCAGCGCTCATGGGAAAGAGCGTTCGAGAGCAAGTAGACGTTCCCTCGCCGCACTAAGGTTTAGTGTCCGCCTCCCACGTTGATTGCCTCGACCTTGCCGCTGACAAAAAGGAAGGCGAGATGTCCGTAGCGCGTTCCTCCATGCGAATCTCTACGTAAACAAGAAAACGAAGGTTATTTGTTTGCTGCTACCGTGCCGAGCGGGAGGTCGTAGTTGCCCGTAAGGACTGCAATTGGTGAGCCTCCAGCGGGGTACTGAAAAACCTCGCCGCCGTNNCTTCAATGTCGCCTTCGTTCCGGTGACAGCGTATTGATACATCGCATTCGCCGTCTGATCAGTTACGACCACGTACTTGCCATCCCACTGGACGGAGCCCGGGAACCCAACAGCGTTGCTCGTCGTGATCGTTTTGAACTCAGCGCTGCCCTTCGGAAGCTCGACCAGTGCGAAGTAACCGCGGCTGTTAACGCCGTCGGCGAAGAGATTTCCCTGGTTGTCGTAGCCGTCGAAGAACTCGTGGTCCAACGGCGTGGTGTAAACGGTACCGGAACCGCTCGCGTTCTTATAGATCACGACATCGCCGCCACCCGGCGCACCGTAGATCCCAACTGCAAGGTCGCCGCTGGTATTCATGGCGC
>PKWF01000217.1 GCA_003133185.1 Vulcanimicrobiota bacterium
CGATGGCGGCACGCGCACCGCCTCGGTAACCGGCGCCTACGTCGCGCTCGCGCTTGCACTTGGGGCCATTCCCGAACTGCAGGGTATGAAGTGGCCGCTCACCGGAATGGTCGCGGCAACCAGCGTCGGCATCGTCCACGGAATCCCCATGCTCGATCTTGCGTATGACGAGGATTCCAGCGCGCATACCGATATGAACGTCTTCATGACCGACTCAGGCAAGTACGTCGAACTGCAAGGAACGGCAGAAGCCGCGCCCTTCGATCGCGCCGAGCTCGACCGGCTTCTGGCGCTAGCGCAGACCGGTATTCACGAGCTGTTCGAGCGCCAGCGCGAAGCGATTGGCGTGAACCGCCCGTGAGCGACGAACGCGTGAGCGCATTGGTCGCGCACGTAGGAGCGTTCCACATTACTGACCGCGCAATGCGCAAGGCGCAGGAAGCGGCGCAGCAGGCTCTCGCCGCCGGCCGGCTCGAGGCCCGTGCGCTCGACGACTATCTCACGGCGGTGCGACGCTACTTCACCGGCTTCGAGCACGAGGCGCGGGGCCATCTTCGCGACGTTGACCGCCGCCTCGAGCACCTCAACCAGGTGCAGTTCAATTTGTCCGCAGAGCGTGGCGTTGCAGTCAAGCGCATCGAAGCGACGCAGGCCGTGCTGAGCGCGCTCGACGGCGCGGAAGATTCGCGGTGAGAATTCTCGCTCAGGTCGGGCGCGTGACGAACGACTTTTTCGAATATGCCGGCGGCGTGACGCTGCTCACTACGGAGTCGCTCGGTTTTTTGGTTCGGCTTCGCGTACGCCTCACGGAGACGCTGTCGCAATGCGCGTTGCTCGGAGTGCAGTCGCTGGTCATCGTGCTGTTGACGTCCCTCTTCACCGGCATGGTCATTTCGCTCGAGTCGGCACAACAGGCGGTCGCCTACGGCTTTTCCAGCTTCGTAGGGGGAGCCGTGGCGTACGCCGCCGTGCGCGAGCTAGGGCCGATGCTCACGGCCGTCGTTGTCGCTGGGCGCGTGGGCGCGGCGATCGCTGCCGAAATCGGCTCGATGGTCGTCACCGAACAGGTTGAAGCATTGCGCTCGATGGGCGTGGAACCAGCGCGCTTCCTCGTCGTGCCGCGCCTGCTCGCGTTGCTCTTGATGCTCCCGTTGCTCACGATCTTCGCCGACGTGGTCTCGATTCTCGGCGGCATGTGGATCGCTCGCGAGTACGCACATATCCCGTACCACGAGTTCATCCAGTCCGTGCGTCAGGCGATCGATTTTAGCGATGTGGTCAAAGGCTTGCTCAAGACCTTCGTTTTTGCGACGATCATCGCGATGGTCGGCGCATACCAAGGCCTTTCCACCCGCGGCGGCGCCGCGGGAGTCGGGCAGTCCACGACGTTCTCCGTCGTGCTGTCGATCATTCTGATATGGATCTCGAATTTCGTGCTCTCGTTGCTGCTCTTCGGCGGCCGATGAACTCAAACGGCCGCAGTCTCATCGCGCGAGTCGATGGTGTTACGCTGGCGTTCGGCGATCGTATCGTATTGAAGAACTGCAGCCTCGACGTCGTCGAGGGTGCCATCACCTGCATCATCGGGCTTTCGGGAGCCGGCAAGTCGACGATCCTGCGGCTGCTCGACGGCCTGCTGCTCCCCAGCGAAGGGCACATCTACGTGCTGGGCAGCGACCTGTGCCACCTGTCCGAAGAGCAGGTCAACGTCATGCGGCAAAAAATCGGCCTGTCGTTTCAGTTCGCCGCGCTGCTCGACAGCCTCAGCGTGGGCGATAACGTAGCCCTTCCGCTGCGCGAGCACACGAAGCTCTCGCGCGCGGAGATTCGGCAGACGGTCTTCGACGCGCTCGATAGCGTCGGACTCGCACACGCGTACGACGATCTTCCGGGGGAGCTTTCGGGCGGCATGCTCAAACGCGCGGGCTTCGCGCGCGCCATCGTTACGCGGCCGGCGCTGGTCCTCTATGACGAGCCGACGACCGGCCTCGATCCCATCGTCAGCAAGCTGATCACCGAGACGATTCTGAAACTGCGTTCGAAGCTCAAGGGAACGGCGGTCGTGATCTCACACGACCTGCCTTCAATTTTCACGATGGCCGATTATATCGCCATGCTCTTCGAGGGAGCGATCATTGCCTACGACACCGCAGATCGCATCCGCAACTCCCCCAACCCGATCGTTCAGCAGTTCCTCCAAGGCTCCGAGGCGGGGCCGATTCAAATATAAGAGCCTACGGGCTCCCTAGGCTCTTTGCGCCGCGAGACTAAATAAGGAGAAGTATGACGAAGCAGGCCCAGGTCGGTGCGTTTACGATTGTCGCGCTGCTCCTGCTCTTCGGAATCTTTTATCTGGTGACCGATTTCGGCACTCGGCACACCGGATATCGCGTGGGAGTTCGCTTTGAGTCTGCGTCCGGCTTGATGCCGGGGGCGCAAGTCTACTTTAGCGGCGTCGACGCGGGGGCGGTCGAGTCGGTGCAGCTCCTGCCGGATAACACGGTCGACGTGATCTTGGCCGTGAACCACGATATCAACATACCGGTCGCCTCGCGCTTTCTCATCCAAGCTCCATTAACCGGCTCGCCGGCCGTGGTGATCGTGCCGCCGAGGGAGAAGCCGCCGATCGCGCTGCTCCCGCGCGAAGTCCTGCCCGTTGACGAGCAGCCGCGTGGCGCGAATGCCACAAGCATCGGCGATCTGCTGGAAGAAGGGCAGGGAGAGATCAGGCGCCTCGACTCGCTGATGGCCCTGCTCGAGAAGCGCACGCCGCGCCTGCTGGACACACTTCAATCGACGCTCGACAACGCGAACGAGCTGACGATCACGACGAAGAGCTCTATGCGGCAGCTTTCGAGCGAGCTGCTGGCCTTCGGTGCAAACTTGCAGAGCAGTCTCATTACCGCCAGCACCAACGTGGAGCAGCTCTCCGCCACGCTCAATAGCGCCGCTACGACCGATTCCAAGAAGGTCGGGTTCCTGCTCGACCAGTTTTCGTCGACGGCCGTCTCGCTCAACCGCTCGATGGGGGCGCTCGAGAATCTCGCGACCGATCCTCGGCTAAAAGCAAATATCCTTGCGACCACGCAGAGCATCGCGGATACGACGGCAACGATCGCCGCACTCACCAAAGACCTGCGCACGGTGACGGGTAATCCGCAAACTCAAGCGCAGGTCCGCAGCACGGTCGCCAATCTCGATGCAGTCATGCAGCGAGCGAACTCGCTCCTGGGTCAGCTTGGAGGGACGAGCAGCGTCTATGGAGTTGACGCCGGGGCGACGCCGGCGCCGGCCGTCCTNNCTCAACAAGCTGGCCAGCAATCTCATTGCCATTCAAGTGCGACTTAGCGGGCTCTCGCCCCAGCACAACCCAGGATTGAATCCCGTGCTGACGAGCAGCCAAGGTCCGCTCGGAGACCTCAATCTGGTGCTGTTACCGCACGGTAACACGAGTGTTGTCGTGGGCGCCAATGCGATCGGGAACAATACCACGTGGAACGCGCTGCTCGAGGCAAACAAGGGCGACTTTCACGTCGCCGGAGGCGTTCTCTATTCGCAAATGGGCCTGCTCGGGCAGTACCAGCCGATGCACGGTTTCGGCCTTGAAACACGTATCTACGATCTTACGTATCCCATGATCGACGTGTACGGAAACTTCAAGATCGCTCCGGGCGCGCAGCTTTTCTTCGGGCAGCGAGACATCACGCATGCGTCTCGCCGGAACACCTTCGGGCTGCAGTATCAGTTTTAGGTCACTCATGAATATCGGCATCATCGGTGCGGGCGCGATGGGCACCCTCTTCGGATTCCATCTCGCCGCCCGTTGCAGCGTGACGATCCTCGACGACAACGCGGAGGTCGTGCGAGCGGTCGAGCGCAACGGCCTTAGGGTCAACGACGAGCCCGCTCGTTTCGTAGCGATCGCGGACCGGCCTCGCGATTTGTATGGCTCGCACATGCTCTTTCTCTTCGTCAAGGCGGTGGACACGCTACGGGCGCTGCGGGCCTTCGCCGGCGAACTCGACCCCACGGCGCCGGTGATCTCGCTACAGAACGGCGTCGGTAACGAAGATGCCATCAAAACCGCTTTGGGGGGCGCGGTGCCCGTGATCTTGGGCATCACGACGGAGTCTTCACAGACGATCGAGCCCGGGCACGTGCGCAGTTCTCAAGCGGGCAATACGATCATCGGATCGACGAGCGCGTCGTCCACCATCGCGCGCACCGTTACCGAGCTTCTCACCGGGAGCGGTCTGCGTGCGGCCGCCGTCTACGACATCCGCCCGCACCTCTGGGGAAAGCTCGTCGTCAACGCATCCATCAACGCACTATCGGCGATTCTCGATTGTGACGCCGGCGATATTC
>PKWF01000250.1:0-1145 GCA_003133185.1 Vulcanimicrobiota bacterium
GCCGTGTGCGCGCTGCCAATCGGGTGCGGGCACTCGGAAAGCGGGAACGCGGCCAACGTCGCGGCCCCGCCCGCGATCGTGCGAGTTACGACGCTTCGGCGCGCGACAGTCCCCATTACTGCGGATTATCAAGGAACGCTCGGATCGATCGAGAGCGTGCAGATTCGAGCTCGCGTCGAGGGCACGCTGGACCGGGTAGCTTTCAAAGAGGGCCGCCTCGTGCACAAGGGCGACCTCATCTTCGAGCTTCAGCACGACGCCTACGCAGCGGCGCTTCAATCGGCGCAAGCTCAGCTCGCGACAGCGCGAGCGCAGGTCGTCCAAGCCTATGGCAACCTCTTTGCCAAGGTCGCGTCGCTTGCTCGCGACGAAATCACCGTCGCGCGCGATCGCCCGCTGGCCGCCGACAAAGCGATTCCGCAAAAAGATCTCGACAACGCTATTGCAACGGCGGAGATGGCGAAAGGAGACGTGATCGTCGCACGCGCGCAAGTTGGAGAGGCGAGCGCCGGCGTATTGAACGCGCAGGCTGGGGTAACGAACGCGAAACTCAATCTCAGCTATACGACAATCTACGCGCCCGTCACCGGATTGATCGGCTTCCTCAATTACGACGTCGGTAATGTTGTCGGAGGACCGAGCACGCAGGTTCTCGATACGATCGACGCGATCGACCCGATAAAGATCACGTTTGCACTGGACGAACCAGCGTATCTCGACCTTTTCGGCCAGCGGAAAAACCCTAACGTGAGCTCCCTGCGCTACCAGCCCTTGCAACTGATCCTCGCCAACGACGCGACGTACCAGTATACGGGGCGCCTTTACACGATCAACTCGACGGTCGACTCGCGAACCGGAACACTCACCGTCGAGTCGCGATTCCCCAACCCTGAAGGCTTGCTGCGGCCCGGGGGATTTGCACGGGTGCGCTTGATGATCGAGCGGCGTCCCGATGCGCTAGTGGTTCCCGAGACTGCAATCGTTAAATCGCAGGGCCTCGACGCGGTGTACGTTGTAGATTCGAGCGGGGAAGCGTCGCTTCGAACGATTTCGCTCGGCCCGCAGTACGGGTCCGGCTTCGTCGTCGACTCCGGACTGCAGGCCGGCGACCGCGTCGTCGTACAGGGCACGCAAAAAGTGGTTCC
>PKWF01000250.1:1193-9040 GCA_003133185.1 Vulcanimicrobiota bacterium
GTCGAACAATCGGTTGCCTCGCAGATCGAAAACTCGGTCGTCGGCGTCGACAACCTCATCTACATGCAGTCGACGAGCTCGTCGAGCGGTCAGTACACGCTCAACTGCACGTTTCGGGTGGGTTCGGACATCCGACAGGCGCTCATCGACGTGCAGAACCGCGTGCAGCAGGCCACCGGGAAACTGCCCGATTCCGTGAACAAGTTCGGCATCACCGTCCAAAAGAAGTCACCGCAGATCCTGATGCTCGTGGCGCTGTACTCGCCGACCAACTCTTACGACCGACTCTACTTGAGCAACTACGCAACGCTCAATCTGATCAATCCGTTGCTCTCGGTACCCGGCATCGGTGCCCAGGGCACGATCGGCCAGCAGAACTACGCCATGCGCGCGTGGGTCCAACCGGACCGGTTGGCGAGGCTCGGCCTGACGACGGGTGACCTCGAAAAGGCGATCGACTCGCAAAACGTTCTGATTCCAACCGGGGCCGTCGGCGCGATGCCGGCGCCACCGAATACGCCCTCACAGCTCTCCGTCAACACGCAAGGACAACTGACCGATCCCAAAGAGTTCGGCAATATCATCGTGCGAACGAATCCTGACGGGTCGATCGTACGCTTGAGCGACGTCTCCCGGGTCGAGCTCGGCGCGCAGCTCTATCTGACGCTGGGATCGTACAACGGCCGGCCGGCAACCCTCATCATCCTCTATCAGACGCCGGAAGCCAACGCGCTGCAGACCGCGGCCGGCGTTCGCACGACGATGGCCGCGCTCGCGAAATCCTTCCCGCCGAGCCTTCAATACTCGATCGCCTACGACAGCACGCTCTTCGTAACGACATCGATCCGAGACGTGCTCAAAACGCTTTTTGAGGCGATCGGCCTCGTGATCGTCGTCGTCTTCCTCTTCCTGGGAAGTTTTCGTTCGTCGGCGATTCCAATGCTCGCGGTTCCGGTATCGCTGGTCGGAACGTTCATCTTCTTCCTTCCGTTCTCGTTTAGCATCAACACGTTGACGCTCTTTGGGTTGGTGCTTGCCATCGGGCTGGTCGTGGACGACGCTATCGTCGTGGTGGAGGCGGTGGAGCACTACATCGAGCAAGGCCTCACGCCGGTGGCCGCCTGCGAACGCGCGATGAAGGAACTGAGCGGCCCGATCATCGCGATATCGCTGGTCTTAACGTCGGTCTTTTTGCCGTCGGCATTCATTAGCGGCATTACCGGACAACTCTATCGGCAGTTTGCCCTCACGATCACGGTTGCGGTCAACCTCTCCGCGATCGTGGCCTTATCGCTCACGCCGGCGCTGTGCGGGCTCATCCTTCGCGAGCGGCGACCGATGCGCGGCCCGTTGGGGTGGCTCGTTGGCCGGTTCAACGGCGCTTTTACACGCGTATCATCGGCATACGGCAGCGCGCTGCAGTGGCTCTTACGCCGCTCGGTTCTGGTCATCGGAGTGCTGGCGCTGTTTTATATTGCAGATGTGACGATCGGCATGCGTTTGCCCAGCGGCTTCGTCCCGACCGAGGACCAAGGCGTCGTCTTCGCGCAGGTTCAGCTTCCGTACTCGTCGGCGCTCCAACGCAATGCCAACCTAATAGACCGGATGCAGAAGGACATCAGCTCGGTTCCGGGCGTACAAAACGTCATCTCGCTGATCGGTTTTAGCTTGCTCTCGTCGCTGCAATCCTCCGACCTATCGAGCTTCGTGATCACCCTGCAACCGTGGGACCAGCGTATCCGCGAACATCTCTCGCTGCGCGGCATTGCGACCGAGATATACCAGAAGATGAACGCGTATCCGGAGGCGGCTTCATTCCCGTTCGTGCCGCCGACGGTACCGGGCCTCGGCAATACCTCGGGCTTCACGTTCGAGCTGCAGGATCAGTCGGGCCACTCGCTCGCCGACCTCGCGGCAACGGCCGACAGGGTCGTCGCGGCGGCACGCCGGCGCCCCGAGATTACCGCGCTCAACAACACGATGCGCACGTCCGTGCCGCAGTTGCAGCTGGACGTGGATCGCGACAAGACCGAAGGGCTCGGCGTCGACGTGAGTACCGTCTTACGCGAGTTGCAGGCAATGTTGGGCGGTCTAGTCGTGAACAATTTCACGCTCTTCAACCGAACGTGGAACGTCATGATCCAGGCCGAACCGCAGTTCCGGGCAACTGCCGCCAACATTGGGTCGATGTTCGTTCGCAACAGCAGCGGACAGATGGTTCCGCTGAGCGCACTGACGACGGTGCGGCGCAGCGTTGGAACGGATTTCATCCAGCACTTTAATACGAATCGCGAGGTCGAAATCGTCGGCTCCAACGCTTCAGGGTATAGCAGCGGCCAGGCCCTGGCGGCGATGCAGGATGTAGCGCAGAAGACGCTGCCCAAGGGTTACGGGTACGGCTGGTCGGGTGTCGCCTATCAAGAGGCCGCCGTAGGCAACACGCAGACGATGGTCTTCGCGCTTTCGGTGCTGCTCGTCTTTCTCGCGCTCGCCGCGCTGTACGAAAGCTGGCGAATGCCGGCTGCGGTGATCTTGAGCGTGCCAATCGGCGTCTTCGGCGCGTTCACCTCCGTCCTTCTTTGGCGGCTCGACGACAACATCTACGTGCAGATTGGCCTGATCATGCTCATTGGGCTGGCGGCAAAGAATGCGGTGCTGATCGTTGAGTTTGCGCGCGAGCGGCGGGCTGCCGGCGATTCGATCGAACAGGCGGCGCTCGCGGCGGCGCGATTGCGCTTCCGGCCGATTTTGATGACGTCGTTTGCCTTCATTATCGGCGTGATTCCGCTGATGCTGGCGCGCGGCGCCGGCGCCGCTTCGCGCCATTCGCTGGGTTCGACCGTCTTCGCGGGAATGCTCGCAGCCACGTGCCTAGGGATCTTCTTCATCCCGACACTCTACGAAGTCTTACAGCGCCGCGAGGAACGCGCGCGTAAGAGCGCCGCACCCCATGCGGATCGGGGACCGGCGTGAAACTTGCCGCCCTGCTTGCCGTCATCGTACAATTGCTGGCGTCGTGCGTTCCGCCCACGCCCTCAGGTCCGCCAAACGCGCAGATGCCGTCCAATTATCGCGGCCTCGCCGCCACCACGACGTCGTTGGGCAGCGTTCCGTGGCGCAAACTCTACGACGACCCGGTGCTGCAAGATCTCATCGTGCGCGCGCTGCACCGGAACTTTAACGTCGAGCTGGCATATGCGGCCATCCTCGAAGCCGCCGCGAACCTCGGCATTACCGCCGCTAATCAATCGGTCTTTGTCAACGGTGCGATATCGGCGCCGTACGAAGTTATCACCGGGGGAAACAAGCCGGGCTCGGTACCGAAGACGCAGTTCTCGCCGGAGGCCGGCATCGAGGCCAGCTACCAGGTCGACCTCTTCGGTAAGTTGGCGTCGGCAACGGGCGCGGCGCGCGATCAACTGCTCGCCACGGATGCGGCGAAGGATACGGTTCTCGCCACGGTCGTTTCGCAGGTGGCGACCGCCTATTTTCAGTTGCTCGAACTCGATGAGGTGATGGCCTTCACGAAGGATGCCGTCGCCTCGCGCGCAGAGGGCGTGCGACTCATGCGACTGCGCGTGGAGGGCGGCGTCTCCTCGATGCAAGACCTGCGCCAGGCGCAGCAAGCGCTTCTCGAGGTAACGCAGAACGTGCCAACACTGCGGCAAGACCTCGCGCAGACGGAGAACGCCCTCTCGGTCTTGATCGGCGACTATCCTCACGCGATCGCGCGCGGCCGTCCACTCAATGCGCAGGTCGCGATGCCAGTGATTCCGCCGGCGGGTGTTTCCGGCGAGCTGCTTGAGCGTCGTCCCGATATTCGCCAAGCCGAGTACACCATTGCGACCGCTGCCGGCGACGTTGACGTCGCGCGAAAACTGCTCTACCCCCAGATCACGTTGGGTGCATCGGCCGTCGTGGCGGGGCAACAGAGTAGCGGCCTGTATCCGAACCTGCCGCCGGTGCTGGCGGCTTTCACCAAGCTCAACGGCGTCTTTTTCGGCCCGCTCGGAGTATTCGAAGTTCTTCCGCAGCTGCTGCAGCCGATCTTCAACGGAGGAGAGATTCGCTCGCAAATACATCTCGCGCAAGCCGATCAACAGCAGGCGGTGATCTCGTATCTGCAAACGGTGGACGACGCCTTCGAGGAAGTCTCAAACGATATCGTTTCATATAATCAGTCGCGTGCTCGGACCGTGCAGTTGGGCCTCTATCTGGCCGCCTCGCTCGACTCGGTGCGCCTCGCGAAGGAGCGCTATGAGGCCGGATACACTTCCTACTTGGAAGTGCTCAATGCGCTCACGCGGTCGTATCAGGCGCAAACGGACTTTGCCCAAGCGCGACTCAATGAAAGGCTTGCATTGGTACAACTCTATCTCGCGCTGGGCGGCGGCTGGCAGTCGTAATGCACAAGTCCGCAAATATCCTCTTGATAATCTTCTGCGCTGCCATCTGTGCGGCTGCGGCGACCGCCGCGGAGAGATTATACGGCTCGGTGCTCCCCAACGGTTGGATCCTCGAGCGGCCGCAAGGGCTCGTGATCCAAACCGGTACGTTGCCGCAAGGCGCCGCCGTTTCGCCCGGCGGCACGATGCTGGCCGTCGTGGAGTCGGGCTACAATTCGCCGGCCTTGGGCCTGTATCGCACGCAAGATCTCACCCGAATCGCAGAGATTCCGCTCAAAGGCGCCTATGGCCGTCCGCTGTGGATCGACGGCAGCCACGTCCTGGTCGCCGGCGCGAACGCCGACGCGCTTTTCGATGTCGACGTGGTCGCCAAGAGCGCCCGCGCGATTGCGTTAGGCAAAGGCTCGTACCCGGTGGCCGTCGCGAGATCCGGCGAAACATTCGCCGCGGCAACCGATGGCGATTCGTCGGTTCGCATCGGAACCGTGGACGGATTGTCGAGCGCCAAGGCGATCGGCGTCGGCGGGTTTATCGGCGGGTTGGCATTCTCTGCCGACGGCAAGGCGCTCTTCGCTTCGAACTGCGCCGCGCGCTACGTCGAGGCGATCGACACGCAGACGTTTGACGAGCGCCGGATCGAGACCGGGCTGCACCCGACGGCGATTCTTCCGGTCGACGGCACGATTTACGTTGCCGAGACCGACAACGATACCGTCGGCGTCTACGACGCATCGAAAGGAACGCGCATCGCGAACATTTTCGTGGGCGACCGGGCTGCGCACGGGTCGGCGATCGTCGGAGTGTCGCCGAACGCACTCGTTCGCGAGGGCGATGGGATCTACGTTTCGCTCGGCGCCGCGAACGACATCGCCGTCATCCGCGATCGGAGCGTCGTCGCGCGCATCCCCGCCGGTTGGTATCCGACCGACGTCGCAGTGCTCGGGCAGCGGCTCTACATCATCGACGGCAAGGGCGAAGGCACACGCCCGAATCCGCGCTACTTCAGCGGCTCCCACAGCGATGTCGACTACGTCGCGGCGATCCAGTACGGCTCGATTCGCGCGTACGACCTAACGCACGTTGGGGACTTGGGCAATCCACAAGGCGCCGCGGGCTGGACCGATGCGCAGAGGAGCGCGGTCGTTCGCACCGGCGGCCCCATTGCGCACGTCTTCTTCATTCTCAAAGAAAATCGGTCGTACGATCAGGTGCTCGGCGACATGCCCCAGGGCAACGGTGACCCGAAGCTAACATCGTTCGGCGCGCGCGTGACGCCCAACGAGCACGCGCTGGCAACGCGCTTCGGTCTCTTCGACAACACCTACACGAGCGGCGAGGTCAGCGAACCCGGACACAACTGGGCCGACGCGGCCTTCGACACCGATTTCGTCGAACGCATGTGGCCGGCGACCTACGCCGGCCGCCGCGGCGACGACTCACTCTCGCCGGCAATGGTTCCCTTCAACGGTTACATCTGGCAGGACGCCCGAACCGCGCGCATCTCGTTTCGCGATTACGGCGAGATGGTCGACCCGCCCGTGCCGAGTTTGGCCGGACTCCACGACCCGCGTTACGTCGGTTGGAACCTCGACTACAGCGACCTCAATCGCGTCAAAGAGTGGCGCCGCGAGTTCGCCGATTTCATTCACAACGGCAACGTGCCGCAGCTGGAGTACATCTGGCTGCCCAACGACCACACCTACGGGCGCCGCCCCGGCAAGCTGACGCCGTCGTCGATGGTGGCGCAGAACGATTACGCGCTGGGTGAGATCGTCGACACGATTTCGCATTCGAGGGTGTGGAGGTCGTCGGCGATCTTCGTGATCGAAGACGACGCGCAAGACGGCCCCGATCACGTAAGCGGCCAGCGCACGAGCTTCTTCCTCGTCTCGCCCTACGCGCACGGCGGACTGCAGCACGCGCACTACTCGACGGTGAGCGTGCTGCACACGATGGAGCTGATGCTGGGGCTGCCGCCGCTCTCGACCTACGACGGTATGGCGGTTTCGCTGCGCGCCGCCTTCTCGCCGGTTGCGCGGTTGGCGCCGTACACGGTTATTGCGCCGAAGATCAGTCTCTCCAGCCGAAACCTTAGAACCGCCTACGACGCCCGGATCACCGCGAAGCTCGATTTTAGCCGCCCCGACGCGAATCCGCCCGGGACCCAACGTTGACGATTAGGCCGCGAGTGTAGGAGGCGTTACCGCGTCGCGAGCGCGCTGCCGGAACGGCGGCGAACCGGAACCGGCTCCACGTGCTTCGATGCCTGAGCGACGAACCACATGCACAGCAGCGTCAGCAGCGCTGCGTCGTCGAGAGCGCCCAGCACGGGGATGTCGCTAAACACGTCGATCGGTGAGATCACCAGCAACGCGATCGCTGCCGCGATCAGCTTGAGCGACGTGGGAACCCGCGCATCACGCACGAGCGGCACGGTTCGAAAGATCGCCGTTTTCGCGGCCAGGAGTAAGCGCGCTAGTCTCATCAGGCGTTAGTACCCGAGGAGCCGCCGGCTGTTTCAAGCGGCTCCATTAATAATTCCTGTTCCTACTTCTTTGGGGTTAGGCGCCCGATCGGCGGCCGCTCACCATCCGCGCGATGAAGAGAAGGACCACGGCGCCGACTAATGCGACCACGATGCTGTAGATGTTGATCCCGGTTACGCCCGCATGGCCGAACAAGCCGAAGATCCAACCACCGAGAAGCGCGCCGACGACCCCGACGACGAGATCTCCAAGCACACCGCCGGGTCCCTCTCCGGGGACGACGTATTTTGCCAGAAAGCCCGCGATCAATCCGACAACGAGCCAAATAAGAATGAACATATTATTGACCTCTAATCGTTCCTAACGGTTCGTGGAATTCTCCCCACTTCACCGATTTTGAAACCTACGCGGTCACCGTCAGGTCGCTCCCTCGCCAGACTTCCACAAGCAAGGGACTAAAAGGTGTACCTGCATTCGCCGGCTAACGACGGTCCGGCGAATAGGCTCGCTTCGAGTGCGTTCTGGGCCGGGACGTAATCGACGCCATGCGTTACTAATTGAAGTTGCTGTGTCCCGGCTCCAATAAAGGCAGATTCTCATGCACTCTCGTCAGCGTTCCGTTCGAACGCTTTGCGCGCTAGGAGTCGCGGCACTCTTTGCCGGTTGCTCGGCATATGGGTCTTTAGGAAAGATCACACCGCTCGCTATGACGTCCGGTTCACAAGCGCGCCCGGCGCACGGTGCGATTACTTTCGACGCCGCGCCGGTTGAGTTCGCCTATGTCGCCAACTTTGGTTCCAATAACGTTTCGGCATACGCCATCGATGCAACAAGCGGCGCGTTGAAGCCCGTCAAGGGATCCCCATTTGCGGCGGCACTGGCCCCACTGGTTTGGTAATCGACCCTAAGGGCAAGTTCGCCTACGTACCTAACCATGGCTCCAATGACGTTTCCG
>PKWF01000263.1:0-269 GCA_003133185.1 Vulcanimicrobiota bacterium
TGCTGGACGATCTGATGGATGTGTCCGTTGAGCACCGTTACCGCGTTGAAGCGGCGTAGCGCCGCCAAGACGCGCGACCCGTCCTCCGTCGTCCAACCCCACGGCGGAAAGAGCGCGTAGAGCGGAACGTGTGCGAAGACGACGATCGGCGTAGAGCTTTTCTGCGCCGCGAGATCCTTCTCGACGAAATCGAGCTGCTCGGTGCCAAGCTTTCCGTCGATCTCGAAGTTGAAGACGTTGACGAGCGAGAGAAAGTGCACGCCGCCTTG
>PKWF01000263.1:310-442 GCA_003133185.1 Vulcanimicrobiota bacterium
GAGCGGCGCCTTGAGCGTCCCCAGTATTTGTTTCGCGGTATCGAACTGTGCGGGCTTAGAAAGATGGGTGACGTCGCCGGTATGGACGACGAAGGTCGGTTGCACGGGCATCGCGTTGATCGCGTCGATGGT
>PKWF01000263.1:515-9747 GCA_003133185.1 Vulcanimicrobiota bacterium
AGCTCCTTTACTTTGCAGGCGCAGCCGGTAGGACGACGATCGTCGCCTTCATGTATGGATGCAGCTCGCAAAAATAGTGGTAGGTGCCGGGTTTGGCGAACACGTGCTGCCACGAGCCGGCGGTGTCGAGGCCTTCGGAATCGAACGATTTGTCGGTCGCCGTCACCGTGTGCGCCTCGTCGTCGTCGTTGACGAACGTGACGCGATCGCCCACGTGGACGGTCAGGGCCGGCGGATTGTACTTGAAATCTTTGATGTGAACCGTCGCGACGGCCGGAAGCAGCGGCGAAACGGCGGCGCTGGCACCGGCGGTGAGGGTGACGGCCAGCAGTGCAACTTGCAGGCCCGTAAATAATCTATTCATGTGGTGCATATGCCGCCGCGGGTATGTGCGGATGGGTCGGGTCATCCGAAACCGGCCTCGGCGGCATACCAAGGTTGTGAAACCCACGGGGCCGTATGTCAGCCGTTAGATGGACGAGCTCGTCGAGGCTTTTGTGGCGCGCAAGCCCTCGGGCCTCGAGCAGGCGTATGCGCTATGGTCGCGTCTACTCTTCAGCGTTGCTCGCCATGCCATCGCCGATAGCGGTCAGGCTGAAGACTGCGTGCACGATGCACTCGTGCGCGTATGGCGTTCGCCCAACCGTTTTACTGGGAACCGAGAGATGTTAAAGGGGTACTTGGTTATGTGCGCACGCAACGAAGCGCTCACAACGCTTCGACGTGAAGGCCGGCACGATGCGCGCGCGCTGAAATCGGTCCGCCTCGCTCCCGTGTCAACGATCGATCCGCCGGTCGTGGACCCCGTCGAATCGCAACGATTGCAGGATGCGTTGGCGCGCCTTCCCGAGGAGCAGCGGACTGCGCTCGTGCTCGCGTACTACGGAAACAAGACGCAGGTCGAGATTGCGAAGGAGGTCGACGCTCCACTGTGGCAACTGACTCAAGCTCAGCGACGCGATCCAGCTGTCGGTCACATCTTAGACATGCTAGCGAGAATGATGATTATCGATAGCTAGGCGCACCCTCGGCTTGCTAACCGTTAGATCGTCGCCGCCTTTCGCATTTTGTGCCGCGACCGGCGCGAGGAGCGTCGTACAGCCCGATCAGCAACCGCCATTCGCATGCCATATCGTGGCGGCTCCAGTGCTATGCCGACCCGCCGATCCAGGCGCGATGGCAAAGGCCGACGCCGTACACGGACCATCGAGCGGGCGTCGATGAGGCGTTTCCGTCATGGCCGAACGTAAGTCATCGTCCACACGCCTCTGTCGCCCGGTCGATACTCATTGCCGTCCCACGGCGAACCACATACATGCAGATGTGCATAGGGCGTGCCGGCAAACATCACCAAGGTTCCGGCATCCCGCATGACGGTTGGCAGCCCGGCCGCTTTCGCGTCGAAAGGCCAGAGGATCATCCAATGCGGGCCAATTGGTATCGCCGGACTCGTCCGATCGAATGGATCGGTGTAACTGTGCTGCGTGGCTCCATTGAGCATGTATATCAATCCTGGCTCGGGGTTCGTCGGTTTTGGCTTCCTTGCAAGTACGTCCATCATCCACTGCATGCCCGCGGGATCCGCGCACATATCTGCCTGCCCGATGATGTTTTCGTTGCCCGGGACGCACACCCAACGGTTCGTACCTGGGCGCAGGACCGTCAACTTGCCTTGTGCATCCATTTCCGCGACAGTCGCCTCTCTCGTCACGTTGTCAGGGCCGGACAAGAGCGCCCGTCGAATCTTTGCTTTCATTATCTGATCCGCCACTCCGTTTCCATCCACCGTCTTACCCTCCGTAAGGCTAGAGTTCAATGCTGCCCCGCCGCTGCCGAGACGACCCGACCAAGTCCGCGCCGCTGTGAGCCCGTGGCCGCGCTGGCGCCCGCGACCGCCGCCGCTTCGACGAACACTCGACGTGATACCCTAAGCGTTCGATGGATCGCGTCAGCGTGCGCGGACACGTCCTCCCGGCTGCTCAGATCGATGCCTACCGGCTTCATGTGCGCCACGTCGAGGTCGGTAAAGAGCGGGGGCATGTCCTTCGTAAGGTCGCGAGCGCTCGTTTTTCGTCCATCATCCGACTCCGCCACTGATTGACGGTGTGAAGCGCTTAGCCGACAAGCCTCGAGGAAGACGAGCGGCATCGCGCTTGAATGTTAGTTCTTATGGACAACTTCGAACGAATATCCGTCGGGGTCGAAGACGTCGGCGGCATAGTATCCCGGATAGTATTCCAGTCGTGCGCGGGGTGAAATGTTGTCTCGGGCGCCAGCTGAAATTGCGGCCTTGTAGAATTCATCCACCTCATTGTTATCTTCGGCCATGAAGCCCCAGTGAATGGCCGCCGGATTAGGCTTCCCTTGCTTTATCCAGAAAAACGCCCTTTCGCCATCGCCAAATCCCCACAGATCGGGATGACCGTCCTCGCCCTTGTATGGCATGAAGAATTTGATGTTAAGTGGCTTCAGCGCCGCCTCATAGAAGGAGAGCGAACGTTCGGTGTCGCTGACAGTCAGAATAATGTGGTCGAGCATCGTCCTCTCTCTCAAATCACGAGCGCTTCAATGGCCTTTAGCCGCTGGCTAAGGCATGAATCGCAAGCGGCCATTCGTGCGCTCCGCCCGAACGGTCTGGACGCCTGCAATTCAAGTGAAACCCAGGATCCGGCGCAGATGCGGCTTCGCAGAACCCCGAGATGCCCAAGGCCTCCGCCGAAAACTCCGCTTGATGCCAACAGGATCGCCTTCTTGACCGAAACGACCAGTCGCCGTGGAATAGGCTGCTAGTTGGGGGCCTTTGCGAATGCCGTGCACCAGCCGTTCGGGCTGATGTCTCCGGCAATGATCTTGCACGTCCCGTCGTCCTTTGGCGTTTTCCCAGGAGCGAACAGCACGCAGCCTGAGCACTTCTGATCTCCCTTCGGCGTCGATTGGTACTTGAGATCGACGCGGGCGTCCGCGCGGGCTACGGCCGTAGCCCCGACGGCAAGCATACCGGCAAGAGCGGGCAGAACGAGCAGTTGCACGAGTGCGCCTCTGCGCGTCACATCCATAGAAGAGTTCTTCACGAAAGGTACCTCCAGTCAGTTAGTTCGCGCCGCTCGGCCGCATCGTCCAGGAGACCATGTGGCGCTGCCGTGGTCTCATTCTGCAGCCGGTTGACACGTTGATTGCGCTCAACTCAGTTCTCCCATCTCGCTCGCGGTAAGAGCAACGCCCGCGGCGGCGAGGTTCTCGTCAAAGTGAGGGATCGACGACGTGCCGCGAATTCGCAAAGTCGACGGCGCGGGCGAGCAGCCACGCCATCGCAACTTGAGTCGGCGTCGCTCCGTGTGCCGAAGCTATTCGCTTCAGAGCCGCATGCTTTGGTGAGACGGAACCCCGCAAGAGGAAACCACGGAAGAAACGCAATGCCGTCTCGTTCGCATTTCAGCAGCACGTCCTCGGCCGAGCGATCCTCTACGTTGTAGAGATTTTGGATCGAAACGACATCTACCGTCTTCTTCGCCCTTTCGTACTCGGCCACCGAAATCTGCGACACCCCTTTAAACGCGACGCCAGCGAGAAGGAGCGTCATGACGCAAGCTGCTTGGGCTGGCGTTGGGTGTTCATCGTGTTCGGCCTCTGTGGGCTGCTCTGGATACCGGCGTGGCTGTACGTATCGCGCCGCAGTGAACCTTTGCGCCAGGTGGAGCCTCGCGGCGAAGGTCCGACAATGAAGCAGATTCTGCAACACCGCTCGCTCTGGGGCACATCGACCGCGCATTTCTGCGGGAATTTCTCAAACTATTTCATGCTCACGTGGATCCCGTACTATCTCGTACACGAACGTCATTGGTCGCTTTCCCAAATGGCGGTCATCGCGGGAATCACGTATCTCCTCGGCGGCACCGGGCAGATCGTATGCGGTTCGTTGGCCGACGTCTTTATCGCGCGAGGGTTTTCGGCGACGCTCGTTCGTAAGACGAGCTGCGGCATCGGCGCGGTCGGCTTCGCCGGCTGCATGATCGGGTGCGCCTATTCAAGCGACGCCGCATCGGCGCTGTGGCTCATGCTTGCGGGAGCCCTTGGCTCGTTTCAGGGCGTCAACGTTTACACGATCTCACAGACCATCGCGGGCCCAGCAGCCACCGGGAGATGGGTCGGCGTTCAGAACATGCTCGGAAATATCTCCGGCCTCATCGCTCCAGCGCTGACCGGCATATTGGTCGATCGCACCGGCAATTTCATTCTGCCGCTTCTGATCGTTGCGGGCGTCGCTCTCTGCGGCGGTGCTGCCTGGATCTTCATGGTTGGCAAATGCGAGCGCTACGATTGGAGCAGTCCCGAATCGGCGACTCCGGCGGTGGCCGCGGCGTGAGGATCGGCTCAATGCAAATTAGTTCAGTTTGCGCGCATTCGACGGCCGTGAGCTCAACCATCGCGTCGACCGCTTCTCCGGGAAGGGATCTGCCGTAGCGATAGACGCCGTCCGCTGTGCGGCAAATACCGCAGGGCCGCGGCGTTCTGCCGACAGCTACCGCTACGTCTGAAAGGATCATGGTTAGTGTTCTCGGGTGCAGATGCGCGGGGACACCGCGCATCTACACGCTATTTGCTCGCGCTAATCGCTAACTCGCGTTCTTCTTACACGTGATGGTTACGTTCGTAACCTGCCCTTTCGGATCGGTCGTGGTATTGGCGTCACTCGTTTCGGTGTCGCTCACCTTGGTGATGACGTCGGCGAATGTCCCTCCGTCCAGTCCTTTGCCGCTCCATGACGCGGTGTTGCCTTGCCAACCCGACGTGGATTCGATTGCATATCCGCCGAGGTTGTCGTAATAAACCGATACCCACTGCTTGATCGTCGGGTCGTACGTCGTGTTCGTCATACTGTTCTGTGCAACGGTGCGATACTGGTCGAATGGCGGAGAAGTGGCCGCATCGACCATCCACATACCGTCATTGCTCATCGTGTAGACGTNNGCGGCACCGGAACCGGCGTGGGCGCTGCCGCCGGCGTCATCTGGGCGACCGAAACGACCGGAGCGCTGGAAAGTCCAATAGCCAAAAGCGCACAGACTAGGGCCGATAAAACGAAATGCTTCATATAAATCCTTTCACGGAACGATGGCACGAAGCTCCTTCCGCTTGGTAGGACGTCAGGGCGACCGCTTCCTTTCCTTCGATGAAAGAGGGGTGCGACGGCGGCCTGTGCGCCGCTATTTTTGCGGCGTTGCAGGCTGCGGCATAGACATCCCGTCGATGATCTGCCAATCGCTTCCGACCTAGGCGGGTCTTTCGTCGATCACCAGTTGAAGCCAGCNNCGACCGGCGGGCGTCGGGGCGCATTGCGAAGTGTGTGTTCGATGCGGTCCGCCAAGTCGTGTTTTCCGTCCCGCCGCCGCCCCCCAATCGCTTCCTGATCGTAAATCTCCATTAACTCACCGCTCATCCACATCTCGTGCAACCGCTCGCGGTCGGCATCAGCATACCGATCTGCCGCCCGTTGTAAGGTGCGATCCTGGAGCGCGATGCTGAGCTCGACCATCGCGTCCACCGCCGCCGCGCCGTAGGTCGCTGCCAGCTCGGGATAGCACGCAGATTCAGGTCGATCATTTGCTCAGGGAGTCTTTCGGGCTTCGATCACGTGGCTCAACTTCGATTCGAGCGTTTGCACGACGTCGATGCGATCGTCGATCTTCAGTAAGCTCTCCACCCGCGGTGCCCCGAGCTCATGGCAACGTTTATGGATCGCGGCGAGTGCGTCGCAAATGGTTTGGACGTCACTTTCTACGTTCGTCGCCATTGCCGTAAGCTCGTAGTGAATCCCCATCTGATCGAGAACGTCGAGCGCGGCCGCGACGTACTCACGGACACCTCCTCCGGTGTTCGCGCCGACCGTAATACTTGCCGTTGCCATTTCTTAGATCGCTCCTTTGCGCCGGAAGACATCGGTACGCATCAAGGCAGATGATCCCTTCGCCGCGCTGCGTTGGCGCCCGTACTATTAGAGGACGCTTTCTTGACCTGACCAGAAGTTGAGTGCGAAAACCGTACCGGCATTCTCGGTTGACTAGCGCTCGCCTGTGGTATAACCTAGGGCGCGGAAACTATTGGAGTGCTTTAATTGGAGTGCTTTAATGGAAAAACAACAACTGAAGCCGATGCTTCTTGCCGGTCTCGTGACTGCTTTGGTGGCCGCGTGCAGTGCGGGCAGCAACGCGACCCCCGCGGCGCCCGGCGCAGGTTCAGCCGCGTTTGGCAGTTCTGCGTCTCTGGGGCGCTCAGCGTCCCCAATCGGGCCTGAAACCGCATTCGTAGATCTCCGGAGTTGCAGCTCCATTCGCTATCCTCGCGGGCTCTACCGTTACGAACACCGGACATACTAAGGTCGTCGGCAATGTTGGAATCTCTCCGGGAACTGCAATAGATGGGTTTCCGCCCGGAGTGATTCACGGACGCTTGTACATCAATGATCGCGTCGCGCGGCAAGCCAAGCTGGATTTGACGACGGCGTATAACGACGCCATGGGCCGGAATCACAGCCGTATTACGCTGTCCGGCAATATCGGCGGCCAGACGCTTTACCCGGGTCTCTACTATTCGACTTCTTCGCTTGCCATATCGTCGCGCGATCTGACGCTCGATGCCCGTGGGCACTCCGAGGCGGTATTCCTGTTCTAGATAGCGTCCACGCTTACCATGACAACGGGTCGCCGCGTCATCTTGACCAACGGCTTGAAGGCGCGGAACGTGTTTTGGGCGGTTGGCAGCTCGGTGACGTTCGGAACGGGCTGTTCCTTTTATGGCAATATCCTCGCCCACCAATCGATAAGTATGGCGACCGGCACCGTCATAACCGGCAGGGCGCTTGCCCGAGTGGGGGCGGTGTCGATGCAAAGGAATACCGTAGTGAAGCCCGGCCGCTAAAATATCGGGACTCGCTCCGATGCGTCGACGAGAAGCGTCCCGAGTAATGCCGCAAGGGCCTTAGTCGCGCGGGCTATTCCGANNGCCGCTAAAATATCGAGTCAACTCACTCCGATGCGTCGACGAGAAGCATCCCGCCGAGTGGCTACGGCTCCGTGAGGCTTTGGCGATCGGGACACTCCGCAAAAGCGAAGCAGTCCAGGAGAGACTAGTCTCTGACGACCATCGCGGTCGTTCCACTAAGACCGGCAGGCCGTCGGCGCCTTCGTTACGTCGGAATCAGGCCGCTCGCATTGTCAAAGGGAAGCCCGTCTAGCTTATTCTCTTCATGCTAATTGCTAGACGCGCGCTCCTCTACCCGTAATAATGTTGACGATAATGAGGACTACGGCGATGACCAACAAGAGATGGATGAGTCCGCCGCCGAAATGTAACGCGAATCCGAGCAACCATAAAACAAACAGCACCACGATGATTGTCCACAAGAGACCTGCCATGTTTTCCTTACCTCCCCTACTTGACTATACGCGCAGGGTGATGCCGCCGGCGTCGTTTTGGCTGTAGCGGTTGACGGGCCGGACGGGGATAAGCCTGCGTCATTGCCTCCCTTGAATAACGCTGCCAGGAATTCCCCCCAAATATACAAGGCGCCTTACACTACCGGCCAACATGAATATACGTAATGTAGCTCCAAAGTCCAAACACCTTGAGCAACCAGACAAGGACGACAATGACAATGGCGGGGTTTAAGATTGACTTTATTGAAGCTGACGAGTACCCACTCACGCCGCCGAAGATAGGTGAAGAGTTTTCGCGCTCGTGGCCCTCGCGGTATTGATCGTAAGGGCTAGGCGCCCAGCTTATGGCTCCGCTTCGTGCCCACGCGCGGCTTCTTCGCGGCTTCCATGATTTCAGCGAGTTCGGCCTTCCCGACAATCATGAGGGCCGCCACTACCTGTTCGAACGGAGACGTGTCTACAGCCGTCTTCTTCGCGATCTCGCTCATGCAAGGAGTATAACATGCATGGATTCTCGCGCCGTCCATCTTGCGCTTCGTCGAACTATCCCCTATCCCATCGCCACGTTCATCGCCTATTTCGCACCCCGCGCCGGCATCATTGCGACGGGCGCGTTGGGCGCCCTTTACATGTTCCCGCGCAACGTCGCCGCGATCGTCCCCGAGGAGACGAGCTCCGGAAACCGATAGAACGCCGGCCGATGCGGGAATCGTAGGTTATGGAAGTCCCAGAGCTCCCGGCGCTCGCGCGCGAAGCCGGTCTGCGCTATGTTGACGATCGCCGCCCGGGAATAAGCCGGCACAAACGCGGGCGCCACTTCGTCTACGTTCACGCCGACGGCAAACTGATTCGCGACCAAGCCGAGCTGCGCCGCATCAAAGCCCTCGCGGTGCCGCCGGCGTANNCGTTGGCGCGAAGTCCGCGACGAAGCGAAATACCATCGCCTGGTCGCCTTCGGCCGCGCTCTGCCGGCGATCCGCAAAGCCGTCGCCAAAGATCTGACCGCGCCCGATCTCTCACGTCGCAAGGTGCTCGCCGCCGTGGTTGCGTTGCTCGACATGACCGGTATCCGTGTCGGAAACGAAGAGTACGCGCAAGCCAACGGTTCGTTCGGCCTCACGACGCTGCGTTCGCGCCACGTGCGCCTGCAAGGCTCGCAGGTACGTCTGCAATTTCGCGGCAAAACCGGGAAAGAGCACCGCATCCTGCTCGACGATAAGCGCCTCGCGCGCATCATCAAGCGCTGCCGCGATCTCCCCGGTGAAGAACTCTTCAGCTACGTCGAGAATACGGGCTCCGTAAGCATCGTCAGCTCCGACGACGTCAACGGCTATATTCACGAGATTGCGGGAGACGACTTTTCGGCTAAGGATTTTCGCACGTGGATCGGCACGGTCGAATGCATCGCAGCCCTCGCGGAGCCGGCCGCACATCTAACCGAGGCAAAAAGCAATATCACCGTGGCCCTCGAGCGCGTCGCCGCGCGCCTGGGNNTCTGCCGCAAAGCATACGTGCACCCCGCCGTGCTTGAAACGTATACGGCGAATCACCGGCTGCCCTCGCGTCGCGAACGGGCGGGAGCGAAGCTTCGCGCCGGTACGCTCTCGTACCAGGAACGCTTCGCTCTGCGCTTCGTCGAAGGCTGGGAGCGAAAGAGCGCGCCTTAGGCCGAGGCCGCTTCGAAGTGAAGCGATTTGCGGAATTCTCGTACCGCATCGGCGAGTTCTTTGGAGTGCTCGGCGTCCGAGTTTTCTTGGAGATGTGGAAACGCTTTGCCCTCTTCCTCCTCGATGTGATGC
>PKWF01000100.1 GCA_003133185.1 Vulcanimicrobiota bacterium
GGCACGCGCGGTACAGACGGCGTCCCCGAGATCCATCATTGCCGAGCTCCAGTCGTGCGCGCGTCCCCGCGGCACGAGCGCTCGAGCGTGTTCGTCCAGCGTCCGCGCGCTCGCCGCGTTTGGGTGCTCGATGCCGCAAAAGAGGCGGTGCACGATTCGGCGGACGTTGGTATCCACCGGCGCGTCGTCTTCATTGAATGCAAAGGCCCGGATCGCCGCAACGGTATACGGCCCGATGCCGGGCAAGGATCGCAAGGAACGCGGATCCGAGGGCAGCGCCCCGCGATGGCGCGCAACGACCACTCGAGCCAAGCCGTGTAAACGTACGGCGCGCGAGTTATAGCCTAACCCCTTCCATTCTCGTAGCACCTCCGCGAGCGAGGCCCGCGAGAGCGCGGCGAAATCCGGAAAACGTTCAACGAATGCTTTGAATTTCGGCACGACGCGGTCGACTTGCGTTTGGGCGAGCATGAACTCACTCACCACGGTCCGGTAGGGGCTGCGCTCCGTTCGCCACGGCAGCGCCGCGCGGCCGTGGCCGCGGTACCAGCGCAGAAGCCTGCGCTGCATGCCTGCGAAACCAGCCGAGCCACCCCGTCCCGTTCTGACCATAGAGCGAGCCGCTTCGCCCTTTTCGTGGGGAACGCTCCCGATTAGGCGAAGCCACGGGTATGAGCAATGAGCAGCAGTTTGACGTCGTCGTTATTGGCGCGGGACCGGGCGGCTATCACGTCGCCATTCGGCTCGGTCAGCTGGGCAAGAAGGTTCTCTGCATCGATCGGGACGAGGTCGGCGGGGTCTGCTTGAACTGGGGGTGCATTCCGACGAAGGCGCTGCTGCACGTCGGCGAGGTCGTCCGTCATATCGAGCGCGCGGAAGCGATCGGACTGAAGGTTCCCAAAGCCGAAGTCCAGCGCGAGAGCGTGGCGAAGTTCAAGAACGAGGTCGTGAGCGCGAACGTCAACGGCGTCAAGACACTCTTCAAAGCCAACGGCGTGGAGTTCATGCGCGCGGACGCCTCGTTTAAATCACCGACGGAGATCGTTGCGAAAAGCGACGGCGGCGAACGTACGATCAAGGCGCAGAACGTCGTGATTGCAACCGGCTCGGCTCCCGTGGACGTCAAGGCGTGGCCGCGCGACGGGAAGATCATTATCAACTCCGACGATGCCGTCAAGCTGGAGCGGATCCCGAAGAAACTTTTGGTGATCGGCGGCGGCGTGATCGGCTTAGAGTTCGCAACCGTCTACGGGCGGCTGGGCGCGGAGGTCTTGGTCGTTGAGATGATGCCGCAGATTCTCACCGGCACGGATCTCGAGATCGGCAAGACGCTCGGACGGATTCTAAAAAAGCAAGGCGTCGAGTTCATGCTCAACACGAAGGTCGGCGCGCTCGAGAAGAAGGGCGATACCGCGCGGGCAACGCTCAACGGCGAGGGAACGGGCGGCAAAGACGAGGTTCGCGAGTTCGATATGGCGCTCGTGGCCGTCGGTCGCCGGCCGGTCACCGACACTCTCAATCTGAAGGCAGCGGGGTTGCAGGTTGACGAACGCGGTTTTATTCCGACCGATCCTCAGCAACGTACGAAAGTCCCAAGCATTTTCGCGATCGGCGACGTTACCGGCGCGCCGCTGCTCGCGCATCGCGCGATGAAGCAGGGCGTCATCGCCGCGGAAGTGATCTCGGGCGACAAGTCGGCAGCCTTCGATCCGGTCGCCGTGCCGAACTGCGTCTACACCGATCCCGAGGTGGCGACCGTCGGCCTCTCTGAAGAGGAAGCCAAAGCGGCCGGCCACGAGGTTCGCATCGGCAAGTTTCCGCTAGGCGCCAGCGGCCGCGCGCGAACGATGAACGAATCCGAAGGCTTGATCAAGCTGGTTGGTGACGCGAAGAGCGACCTGCTGCTGGGAATGCACATCGTCGCACCGCAAGCCGAATCGATGATCGGTGAAGGCGTGATCGCGCTCGAGATGGGCGCAACGCTTGAGGATATCGGCCTCTCCGTCCATCCCCATCCCACGCTGACCGAAGGAATCATGGATGCCGCGGAAGCCTCGCACGGTAAGGCGATCCACATAATCAATCCCAAGCCAAGGGCTCCGGTGAGTGCTTGACCGCTAGCGCGCGGATTTTAGATCTCGGCGTGAGGCCGTATCGCGAAGTGTGGGAGCTTCAACGGCGGCTCCATGCTGCAGTACGCGAAGGGCGCGAGCGCGATACCTGGATCGTCGTCGAACACGAACCGGTGATCACCCTCGGCCGGCAGGCCAAGCGCGAAAATCTGTTGCTTTCGGAGGGAGAGCTCGCCGCGCGCGGCGTCGACGTCGTCGAGATCGAGCGTGGCGGAGACGTCACCTATCACGGGCCCGGGCAGCTCGTTGTCTATCCAATTCGAAGGCTCGAGCGGTTCCGAGAAGTAGTCCCGCTCGTGAGGTCTTTGGAAGGCGCGGTCATCGACTGCTGCGCGCGCTTCGGCGTCGCCGGCGAACGCTGGAGCGATCACGCCGGGGTCTGGATCGGGCGCAATCAGATCTGCGCCATCGGACTCGCGGTGCAGCGCATGGTTTCGATGCACGGCATCGCNNNCGCGTTGCGGTTTCCGAGGCCAAAAGCGTGCTTCTCGACGAACTGTCACGCACGTTTGACGTCACCTTTGTAACGGAGCAGCAGGTCGCATGATCGAGGTTGACCTTTTGTCAGCGGGAGTTGCGAGAAAGCCGGCGTGGTTGCGGGTTTCGTTGCCGAGCGGGCCGGAGTACGAGCGCGTTAAGGCGCGCGTCAATGCGCTCTCCCTGCATACCGTATGCAAAGAGGCGGCCTGTCCGAATATGGCGGAATGCTGGGGCGCGGGAACGGCGACGATCATGATCTTGGGCGATCTCTGCACGCGCGGCTGCCGTTTTTGTAACGTCAAAACCGGTAATCCGCGCGGAACGGTCGACTGGCTCGAACCGCTGCGCGTCGCCGAAGCCGTGCGCGACTTGGGCTGGAAATATCTCGTCGTGACGGCCGTCGACCGCGACGATCTCCCCGACGGCGGGGCATTGATCTTCGCGAATACCGTGCGAGCGATTCACGAGCGCGTGCCCGGAGCTCGAGTCGAGATTCTCAGTGGCGATTACCGCGGCGATCTCACCGCCGTCGACATCGTCGTAGACGCCCGGCCCGACGTCTTCGCGCACAATCTGGAGACCGTACGGCGCTTGACGCCGCACGTACGCGACAAGCGAGCAGGCTACGACCAGTCGCTCAAGGTGTTGGCCCACGCCAAAAGGCGTGCCCCGAATCGTTATACCAAGACGTCGCTGATGCTCGGATTGGGCGAGACCGAAGCCGAGATCGAGATGGCGATGGACGACGCGCGCTTAGCGGGCGTCGACATCTTCACGATGGGCCAATACTTGCAGCCCTCCAAGAAGCACCTGCCGGTCGTCGAGTTCATCACGCCCGAAACCTTCAAGAGACTCGGCGAGGTGGCCACACGCAAGGGCTTTCATCAGGTCGTCTCCAGTCCGCTCTCCCGCAGCTCCTATCACGCCGAACAAGCGTTCTAATTCTTCCGCGCCGCCGCAACCGCAGCTAACCTCGCTCGGTTTGAACGGCTAGCGTGACGAAAGTCTTTCTCACCAGGCCGGTCCTGGCGGCCGTTTGTTCCTTAGTCATTTTAATCGGCGGCCTGGTCGTCATGCCGACGTTGCCGCTCGCGCAGTATCCGCAAATCTCACCGCCGGTCGTGACCATCAGCGCTTCGTACGTCGGCGCCGCCCCCGACGCCGTCGAGGCGCAGGTCACGACGCCACTGGAAGAGGCGGTCAACACCGTTCAAGGCCTGCGCTACATCAGCTCGACGAGCTCGCAGGGCGCGTCGACGATCACCTGCACTTTTACGCTCGAAACAAATCTCGATATTGCCGCCGCCGACGTGCAGAACTCCGTCCAGTCCGCGATCGGCCAGCTGCCGGCCACCGTGCAGCAAGTGGGCGTGCAGGTGAGCAAAAACTCGGGATCCTTCGTGATGGGCATCGCGCTCACGTCTGACACCAGCAAGTATGACACGCTCTTCTTGAGCAACTACGCGCAGCTCAATATCGTCAACGACCTTTCGCGCGTCCCGGGCGTCTCGCTCGTCCGCGTCTTCGGCCAACGTCAGTACGCGATGCGGATCTGGATCAACCCCAAGAAGCTGGCCCAACAGGGACTCGATGCCGGCGACGTGGTCGCGGCCTTGCAAGAGCAGAACGCCGAGATCGCTAGCGGAAGCATCGGCGCGCCCCCCGAGTCGAAAAATCAACCGTATACCTACACCGTCAACGCGCTGACGCAGCTTGCGAGCCCCCAGGAGTTCGGCAATATCATTCTTCGCGCGAACCCCAACGGAGGGTTCACGCGTTTGGCCGACGTCGCGCGCATCGAACTCGGCGCCGAAGACTACAGCACGGCTTTGCGCTTCAACGGAAATCCTGAAACCGTTGGCCTGGGCATTTTGCAGTATCCGACGGCTAACGCGCTGCAGGTTTCCAACGGCGTTCTCAGCGAGATGGGTACGCTCTCCAAGAACTTCCCGAAGGGCCTTCATTACACCGTCGCCTTCAACACGACGGATTTCGTTGCGGAATCGGTTAAAGAAGTCATTATCACGCTGCTGCTATCCATCGTGCTGGTCGTGCTCGTGATCTACGTCTTCCTGCAGAATCCCCGCTCGACGTTAATTCCGGCGGTGACTATTCCGGTCTCGCTGATCGGAACGTTCTTCGTCATGAAGATCTTCGGTTTCACGATCAACACGATCACGCTCTTCGGCCTGACGCTTGCCACCGGTCTCGTCGTCGACGACGCCATCGTCGTGATCGAAAACATCGCCCGACACATCGAGATGAACAAGGGGCGCCA
>PKWF01000255.1 GCA_003133185.1 Vulcanimicrobiota bacterium
AGATGAGCAAGTCGCTCGGCAATTATGTTGGCATTGCCGAAGACGCGCAGACGCAGTTCGGCAAGCTGATGTCGATGCCCGACGATCTGATGCCGACCTACGCGCGACTCGCGGCGTTCCAGAGTCAAACGCAAGCCGATGCGCTGCGCGCCGGGCTTGCATCGGGAACGATCACTCCAATCGATGCTAAAAAGGGCTTGGCCGAATCGATCGTAGTGCGTTACCACGGCCGTGACGCGGCCGCGTCGGCACGTGACTACTTCGAACGGACGGTGCAGCGTAAGGAGATTCCGCAGGGCGATCTGCCCGAAGTTGCGCTCGGCGATGCGCGCCGCATCGCCGACGTCCTCGTGCGTGCGGGATTTGCCGACAGCCGGCGTGCCGCGGAGCGACTTATCTCGGGGAATGGTGTTAAGGTGGATGGTATAGTCGTCGATGACCCGCGAGCAGCGTGGACCGCAAGCGGCCCGGCTGTGCTTTCCGTCGGCTCGCGCCGATTTGCTCGCATCGTCCCGTAGGGAGAGATTTATGGCCGAGAAGCAATTTGTCTGCAAACGCTGCAAGCGCGTGTATGGATACCCGCAGGCGGGCGAGCGCCCGATTCGCTGCGAGTGCGGCTGGTGGTACTACAACGACGGTGCGTCTATTCGCGAGGCCTTTTGGCAGCGCATCGAGCCGTATCGCGTGCCACAGGATCTCGTGCACATGTTCGAACCAACGCTGATATTTTAGACGGTGCGGCCGNNGCTCCGAACCTTCAGCCGCATCGTGCGGCTAACTACGCGGAACGCGCGGCGAGTTCGCGGAGCTCGTCGGACGTGAAGACGTAGCGCTTTTTGCAGAAATCGCACAACGCTTCGGATTCGGGACGCTCCGTGGCCATGACGCGCAGCTCGTCCCCGCCGATCCCAAGCAGCGCCGTTTCAACCTTCTCGCGCGTGCAGGTGCACGCGAAGCGTAACTCGAGCGTGCGATGCGAGCGAAGTTCCATTGGACCCGCGAGCGCGTGCAAGAGCGCGTGGGCGTCCGCGCCTTCGCTGATGAGTTTGGTAATAGGCGGCATCGCCAGCGCCCGCTCTTCCAATGCCGCGATCGCGCGTTCATCCGCGCCGGGAAGGACCTGCGCAAGCACGCCGCCGGCGGCGCGTACGCCGTCNNGACGCTTGGAATCTGTTCGGAGTTGACCAGATACGAAGCGATGTCTTCGGCAACTTCGCCGGAGTAAAACGGCACGATGCCGACGTAAGGTTGGCCAACGTCGTAGGATTTGGTGACTTGCAACGAACCTGAACCGAGCGCACCGGCGACGTCGAACTTTCCGACCGCATTGAGCGGAAGATCGGCATGCGGATTCGCCGCGTACCCGCGGGCGCCGAGGACGTCGGGCTCGAGCAGCCAGGCGTCGGCAGCGATCGAACCGGCCGGTCCATCTCCCGACATCTGCAGCGTAATCCGCTCGCTGCCCTTAAGCGCCATGCCCAGGAGCGCGGCGCCGGTCGTCAACCGGCCGACGGCTGCGCTCACCAGCGGAGAGAGGTCGTGGCGGCTGCGAATCTCGGCAACGAGATCGGTTGTGATTGCGGCGGCGATGGCGATACCAGTCTGCGGCGCCGACGCGCTGATGATGAGATCGGGCATGAGGTTTCATACCTCGGCCGAAGGCACAGGCTTTTCCTCCTGAGAAGGACCGCACATGCGCGTACTTGTCATTCACGGGCCCAACCTCAATTTACTCGGCGAACGTCAACCCGAGATCTATGGCCGCACGACGCTGGTCGAACTCGACGACTTCATCGCAGCCGCCGCGCGTGAGCTGGGTGTGAACGTCGACTGCGTGCAATACAACGGCGAAGGCGAGATCATCAGCGCGATCCACGATGCGCGCACACGCTACGACGGCATCGTGATCAATCCAGGCGCGTTTGCGCACTACTCGTATGCGATCGCTGATGCGATCTCGTCGGTCCAGATTCCGGTCGTCGAAGCGCATCTTTCGAATATTGCCGGACGCGAAGCGCATCGCCGCATCAGTGTTACGGCCGCATCATGCGTCGGCACCGTCTCCGGATTTGGCCAGCATTCCTACGTGCTTGCGCTGCGCGCACTTGCGCAAAACGTCGAAAAATGAAGGACCGGGCCCGCGCCCTTCGTATATCCCCTCCCTGGCGGCCGCCCACCACCACGTTCGACGCTTGCCCTTCGAGCCGCCAATAGGAGATTTCGAGTTTGACGAAAGCCGATCTGATTGATACCGTCGCCGGTGAAGTGGAGCTTTCAAAGCGCCAAGCCGGCGAAGTCGTCGACTTGATCCTCGAAGAGATCAAGTTGGCGCTGCAGAAGGGTGACCGCGTTGCGTTGACGCCGTTCGGCAGTTTTGTCGTTCGCAGTCGCAAGGCGCGCGAAGGACGCAATCCCAAGACGGGTGAGAAGATCAAGATTGCGGCGCGCAAAGTGCCCGCGTTCGTCGCGGGTAAATCGCTCAAGGATGCGGTGGGCGGTACTCGCTCGAGCAGTGCGAAGAAAACGTCCGCTAAAAAGAAGAGCGCGAAGCGCAAGTAGTAACGCTGCCGGATGAACGAGGGTTCTCCGGCAACTATCGGGCTGTAGCGCAGCTTGGTTAGCGCGCNNAGCGACAGGATGTCGCGGTGGCGCGCCCATTCGAATCCAGTCATAGTTCTTGTTGCTGCGTTCTCCCGGCGCAAACCACGCTCCGTCGATGTTTCCGGCATATGCGCCGTAGGCAGTAACCCACGCCCAGGCGTCGGGCCCGGCGACGAGGCCGTAGCGGCGGGCGGTGGCGAAGTACGGGCAATGGGGTCCGTGGCGGCCGAAGTGCAGGCAAAGCACTATCGTCGGCCGTGGTACTGGCTGGTCGCACTTGGGGTCGCGGCTATCGCAGCGAGCTTTTTCGTCATGTGGAACGCGCGGTCACGGATTGTGCTCAGCGACCGCCAGTTCGAAGCCATGCAGATGCTGCGCCTCGAGCAGATGAAACAGCGCATCGACGACTACTTCCTCAATGCCAAACAGCTTGCTGTCCTGTGTTCGCAGACGTTGGGAAACGTGCATGGAGACAGCGCTCTGCTTCGTACACTAACGCTCGAGACGTTCCGAGGACACCGCGATCCGGACCTGTACGGATTAGGCGTGTTTTTTGCGCCTTATATGTTCGATGCGCACGAAGAGCTGGTCAACGACTACGTTCATAGCGGAAGTCAAAGATACACGCCGTTCGACCGAATGCTGGGAAGCGGTGTCGTCGAAGTGTACTACGCTACGAATAGACCCGACCGGGAAACCAACTACGTGACCCAGGAATGGTATCGAACGGCGGTTGCGAGTCGTGGCAAGATCAATATTGACGGACCCTACACCGAGGACGGACGGAACTTTATCAGTGTGGTGCAAGCGTTTTATCGCAGCGGCCATGTAGCCGGTGTCATAAGCGTCGATACGCTGGAATCATGGTATAAGGCCATGATGACGACGGTAGTCGCGCATGGCGACATCGCCTGGCTTCAGATCGGCCGCAACGGCGGATACCGGCTGGGCACGTCGAGCCTACCGAAGGGTCAAGCATCGCGCATCGATCGCAGCGTCCCGCTGCGAGACTCCCGCGCCATCCTCCACCTTTCGTCCGATGCATCGGGCTTGTTCGCCTCGAATCGTCAAGACGTTATCGCGGCCGTTTTGTTGATAGCGGCTATCTGGGGGCTCGCTGCGATCGTCGCTCTCTTGTTGTTGCAGCGTTGGCAAGCCTACGAAGAAGCGATCGAGTTGGAACTGCGGCAGGGCCGGCTTGAAAACGAGATCGAACTTGCGCAAACCGTAGCCAGCGAGTTGCGAAAGGCCGCGTACACTGACGCGCTCACCGGTCTGCCTAATCGGGCGGCTTTCCTCGAGCGCGCCGACGATGTGTTGTCGCAGGCCGGTAACGGGGTTGGGCATGCGATCCTCTTTATCGATCTCGACCGCTTCAACGTCATCAACGAGACGCTCGGCCACCTCGCCGGAGACGAACTCCTTCGCTTGATCGCCCTTCGCTTAGCCGGCGACGCGCCGGGCGATATGCTGGCAACGCTCGGCGGTGATGAATTCGTTATCATCGCCCACGGTGACGAACATGCCGCGCGGAAGAAAGCCGAACGCGCGATGGAACTCATCGCGCAACCGCTGGTGCTCGGCGGGCGCAACATACGTCCCCACGCATCAATCGGAATCACCTTCGTCGGTACGGCGTACGCCAAGCCCGACGACCTTCTCCGCGACGCCGGCATCGCCGTCAACGAAGCAAAACGCCGTGGGCGGCAGCGAATCGTCGTCTTCGATGCCGCGATGCGGCGGCAGGCCGCCGAGGATGCTGAGCTGGAGACCAGCCTGCGCCATGCGATCGAACGGCGCGAATTGGTGCCGTACTACCAGCCGATCGTGAACATTGCAACGGGCGGGATCGCTTCATTTGAGGCGTTGGTGCGTTGGAATCATCCGGGACGCGGCATCGTGGAAGCGGGCCAGTTCATGCAGTTCGCCGAGTCGCACGCTCTGGTGCACGAAGTCGATTCCCTGGTTTTACCGCAAGTCGTGCGGCACTGCGCCACACTCTTTGGGCTCGTCCCCGATGCGAGCGTCGCTGTGAACCTTTCGGCCGCTGAGCTGTCGGATCGAGATCTCGCCGGTCGCATCGAAACGCTGCTTGCAGAGCATGAAATATCTCCGAGCCGGCTCAAACTCGAAATCACCGAGACGTCGATGATGATGCCAAGCGATGAGGCGACGGCGAATCTGGAACACTTGCGCGGAATCGGGGTTCAACTCGTGCTCGACGACTTCGGAACCGGCTACTCGTCGCTGGCCTACCTTCAACGACTGCCGGTGGTCGGCTTGAAAATCGACCGGTCCTTCGTCGAACACATTACGCGCGATCCGCGCGTTGAGGAGCTCGTTCGAAACATCGTGGCGCTGGCGCACACGTTCTCGCTCTACACGGTCGCGGAGGGCGTGGAGAATAGAGAGCAACTCAATATTCTTACGAAGATCGGCGTTGCCTTCGCTCAAGGTTACCTGTACTCACCGGCCGTGGACATCGCCGCTGTCGCGGGACTACTTCGTCGGATCGACCAGCGGCAGTAACGACGCCAACTGCATGTTGACGACCAGGTCGATCTGCCGGTCGATCTGATACCACAGCGCGACCTTCTTGGGCGAGATCACCTTTTCAAATATCGGGACGTATCTTTCGCGCAGCGCGATCATCTGTTGATCCACTTGGGTCGCACGCGCCATAAAGTTCTGCGCTTGGTCCGCCGACACGTTTGGATAGCTCGCGACGTATTCTTTCATGAACTGCCAACGAGCATCGCCGATTTTTTTGAGCTCTTGTTGGTATTGATCGTAGATCGGCCAGAACTTGGTCGCCTCATCAGCGGTTAGGTTCATGTTCGCTGCGACGACCTTCTTGCGTGACGCACGAATGTTTTCGCGCAACATCTGGATGTCTTGTTCGCTGGCTGCCGTCGGTTGGCTATTGGGCACCGTAACCTGTGCCGGTGCGGGTGCGGCACAAAGCGCCACGGCCAAGACCGCCGCGCCGAGAAAGACGTGATGCTTCTTCATAGGCCCATCCTAGCGGTCAAGCCCGCCTTCGAATATCCGGATATTGTCGTGGCGCCGGCTTTATATATACTAGAGCGACAGCTCGCAGGAGAAGAACGATGGATGCAGTCGTGCTCAAGGCCCCTCGACAGATCAGCATCGAGGCCATCGACGAACCGGAGATGCTCAAGCCCACCGATGTGCTGCTCCGGCTCACCTCGACCGCAATCTGCGGCACCGACCTGCACATGTATGAGGGTCGCCTCAGTACCGGCGCACCGATGGTAATCGGCCACGAGCCGCTCGGCGTGGTCGAGCGTGTCGGCGAGGCCGTCGTCAATGTCCGTGTGGGCGATCGTGTCACCGTGCCGACGCACATCTGTTGCGGCTTTTGCGCGAACTGCGTCCATGGCTATTCGGCGCAGTGTCTCACGAACAATCCCGGAAAGGCGGGTGCGGCGTACGGCTACCCCGGCATGGGCGGCTACACCGGCGCCCAGACCGAACTCTTGCGCGTCCCCTTTGGAGATGCGAATTGCTTGCGGCTGCCCGGCGAGCCCGGCGATTCGTGGGAACATGACTTCGTCTTGCTAGCCGACGCGTTGCCCACGGCTTTTCACGCGACGGAGCTTACTCGAGTGCGCGAAGGCGATATCGTTGTGATCTACGGCGCAGGCGCGATCGGACTCCTTACAACGATGTGCGCCTACATGCGGGGCGCGGTTCAGGTGTTCGTCGTCGATGCCATTCCGGAGCGCCTCGATAAGGCCGGAGAACTCGGCGCCGTACCGATCGACATGCGCGAAGGCAATGCGGCGGATCGTATTCTCGAGCAACTCGCACGCGAGCGAATGGGAATCGCATGGAGGGGCGAAGAGGCGAACCTCGGCGCGACCGTCTGTATCGATGCAATTGGATTTCAGGCGCGAGATCCGCACGATTACTCCGTGGAAAAGCCGACGACCGTCATCGACGATCTTGCCCGAATCGTCGCTCCGAAGGGCCGTTTGGGTATTATCGGGGTCTTTCTCGACAGCGATCCACTCGCAAAAGACGAGGCAGCGCGGCATGGCGAGTATCTTATCCCCTGGGGTACGCTTTTTAAGAAGGGCGTCACGATCGGCATGGGCCGAGACGACGACAAACGCTACAACGATCACTTACGCGACTCGATCGTCCGCGGGCGGATCAAGCCCAGCGCTATCGTCTCACATCGGCTGCCGCTTCGCGATGCTGCAAACGCATTCGCAAAGTTTGACGCGCGTAGCGACGGCTACATTAAGGTTGTGCTTGAGCCTTGATGCGCAACGCGTCGTACGCCACGGCCGCGCGCAAGGTTCCATTTGGTCTTCCCGACGTAGCCGTCACGCTCGGCGTATTGACGCTGCTCGCGGTTATCGCGAAAGTGGGCGCCGGCGCGTTCGTACCCTTTACGGCAAAAATCGTCCCGCACGTCGACCTGGATCCGCGTAACCTCCCATACTACGCCGCCCGGTCGACCCTTCGCATGTTCGTAGCGTTGGTGTGGTCGACGCTCTTCACTCTTGTCTACGGCTATTTCGCCGCACGCAGCAAACGCGCCGAGCGAGTACTCATTCCGCTGCTCGACATTCTGCAGTCGGTGCCGGTGCTCGGCTATCTCTCCGTCATTATCACAGCCTTCATCGCGCTCTTTCGCGGCAGTCTGCTCGGCCTCGAGTTTGCGGCCATTTTCGCGATATTCACGAGCCAAGCATGGAACATGACGTTTTCGTTCTACCAGTCGTTAAAATCCGTTCCGCACGAGCTACAGGAAGCAGCGGCGCTCTATCGCTTATCCGGATGGCAACGCTTCGTTCAGCTCGACGTACCGTTCGCGATGATCGGACTCGTGTGGAACGCCATGATTAGTTTCGGAGGCGGTTGGTTCTTTCTCGCCGCGAGCGAAGCGATTACGGTGCTCAATCATAACTACACGTTACCCGGCGTGGGTTCGTACGTGGCAGCCGCCGTCGCAGCACAAGACCTCAGGGCATTGGGGTGGGCAATCGTCACGATTGCGGTGGTGATCGTGCTAGTCGACCAACTCTTCTGGCGTCCCGTCGTCGCTTGGGCGGATCGCTTTCGCTTCGAGCAAAATGCGGCCGCGGAGGCGCCGCACTCCTGGGTCTTCGATGTGATTCGCGCGGCAAACGTTCCCGTGCTGGTTGGACGAGTCTGGGTACCTGCCGCCGATAGCGTCGGCCGGCTCCTCGCTGCGGTCACGGACGCCTGGTTTGCGACGCGACGGCCGGCCCGCGAAGGTGGGCGGGGCGACCGGCTCTTCAACGCGGCAGTAATTGGTATCGTGATCGCTCTATCCGTCGTAGCCCTACGTTTCATTTTGACGACGGTGGGGTTCGGAGAAATCTTCAAAGTCTTCGGGCTCGGGCTGGCTACGATGGCGCGCGTCGCCGTACTCGTCGCGCTCGCGACCATCGTGTGGACTCCGATCGGCGTCGCGATCGGATTCAACCCACGTCTCGCGAGCGCGCTTCAACCCGTCGTTCAGTTTCTCTCTTCATTTCCAGCGAACTTCATCTTTCCTTTTGCGACCCTTGCGTTCATTCGGCTCGGCGTGCCGATCAATCTCGGAGCGATACTGTTAATGGCACTCGGCTCGCAGTGGTACATTCTTTTCAATGCAATCGCCGGCGCGCAGACCATCCCAACTGACCTTCGCGAGATGTGTGACGATTGCGACTTGCGGGGCTGGCGTCGATGGCGACGGCTGATCGTTCCGGGCATCTTCGCCTCGCTCGTAACCGGCGCGATTACGGCGAGCGGCGGCGCGTGGAACGCTTCGATCGTCTCGGAGGTCGTTTCTTGGGGCAACACGAGGCTGACCGCCGCCGGACTCGGAACCTATATCACCGAAGCGACGACCGGAGGCGATTGGCCGCGCATCATTCTCGGGGTGAGTATGATGAGCCTATTTGTCGTGGCCGTCAATCGGACGGTCTGGCGCCCGCTCTACGGCTACGCGCAGAAACGGTTTACGCAATGAGCGATGAGTTGATCCGCTGCGAGCACGTCTATAAGCGCTTTCCGCTTCCCGGTGGGAAGGGCGAGTTCACCGCGTTGAGCGACGTTTCGCTCTCGGTGCGCAGCGGCGAAGTGCTGGCGCTGCTCGGGCGCAGCGGCAGCGGAAAGAGTACGCTGCTGCGAATCATGGCAGGTCTCATTCCGCCGAGTTCGGGAGAAGTACTCAGCGGCGGCGAGCCGGTGACGGATGCGAACCCCGATGTAGCGATGGTCTTCCAAACGTTCGCGCTCCTACCATGGCTCACGGTTCTCGAGAACGTCGAACTTGGGCTCGAGGCGCGAGGCATCCGCCGCACGAATCGCGTGCGCCGCGCGCTCAATGCGGTCGACCTCGTCGGGCTCGACGGTTTCGAGGGAGCCTATCCAAGAGAACTCTCCGGCGGCATGAAGCAGCGCGTCGGGTGTGCGCGCGCCTTCGCGATCGAACCGAAGGTACTCTTCATGGACGAGCCGTTCAGCGCACTCGACGTCCTGACGGCGGAGAACCTTCGAAGCGAGATCGACCAGCTATGGAATGCCGGAAACTTCCCCTCGAAGAGCATCCTTCTGGTAACCCACAACATCGAGGAGGCGGTCTTTCTGGCAGATCGGGTGATCATTATGGGGTCGAATCCGGGGCATCTGCGAGGCGAAGTGAACATCGAACTTTCCCGTCCGCACAACCGATCCGACGCGCGCTTTGCAGAGATCGTCGACCGTCTCTATACGATCATGACGAATCCGGACGTCACGATTGCCGCGACTGGCGAAACGCCGGCAGTGCTCGGCGCTGCTCCTCACAAGTCGCCCTTTGCGCAGCCGTTGCCGCACGTGCGCCCCGGCGGCATCAGCGGAATGCTCCAGCTGTTGGCCGAGCACGGCGCGCAAACCGAAGACGTCGCCCATCTCTCGGACCGACTCTCCATCACGGCCGACGACCTCCTCTCCCTGCTCGAGGCGGCCGTCTCGCTCAAATTTGCCGAAATCGCTGATGGTGACGTCACGCTGACGACGACGGGGCGGGCCTTCGCCGCGTCGAGCATTCAAAGCGGCAAGGAGATATTTCGCAAGCAATTGCTGGAGTGCGTGCGTCTGTTCGATTCGATCGTGCGTACGCTCGAAGGGAAGAAAGACGGAACGATGCGGGTCGATTTTTTTCTCGACCTGTGGGACGAATATTTCCCCGCAGCAGAAGCACAGCGGCAGTTCGAAACGGCCGTCGACTGGGGGCGGTTTGCCGAGCTGTTCGAGTACGACTCGCTCGAGGGCGTTCTCCGACTCCACGAGTCGACGGCGGGCGAAGCCAAAATCGGGACGTTGCCGGCTCCAGCGAAGCCTTAGCCGTTTACTCCGACGACCTTCGTGACCGGCCCCGACGGTATCAGATGCCTTTTGGACCCAACCCCGCACTTCATCACTATTGGTACTATTGGTGCAGTAGCTCTTTCCAGTTCCGAGGTAAGCGACCCGCCGGCCCGGGAACGGGCTGATCCAACGGATGCGAATCCGGCGGAAATAACCCTGGGCCCTCAAAGAACTCCTCAGATCGATAGTCGTAGAACCAGTTCTCTCCGGGCTCGAAGCTTGCAATCACCGGATGGCCGGTATGCTGATTGTGCTTCGTAGCATGCTGGCTCGGCGAGGTGTCGCAACAGCCAATATGACCGCATTTGGCGCAGCGGCGGAGGTGCAGCCACCAGCCGCCCGACGCCAGACACTCGACGCAGCCCACCCCGCTGGGTTTGGCTCCTGAGTCAATGCCGTCAATTCCGCTATCCATGCTGCTCGTCGCTTCTGAATTCGTCGGCTCTTGACCTATCGGCCGTTGCCGTAAGCGTTACTGCGTTACCGTAATGCCCAGTGGGTCGGAAAGCCTCGTGGCACCGCCGGCGATCGTTTGGATTGGCGCGACGTTGCCGCTTGCCGTCGTTGCGAAGCCAAGGATTGCGTTCGAGCCCGGGTTCGAGACGAATATCTCGCCGCTCGTCTTACTAACTGCTAGCCCGAAGCTGAAGCCGTTCCCTCCGTCGAGCCCAGTGTTCGAGCCGGCGATGGTGCGAATCGGCGCGACGTTGCCGGTCGCTCCGGCGGCGAACTCGCTGACCGTCGCCGTCTTAGTATCGAAGACGTAGACGTTGAGCGAATCGTCAACGGCGACCGTGCCGGGAGCTACCAGCCCGGTGTTGCTTCCGCCGATCTGCGCTTCCATCGTGCCTGATCCCGATGGGAAGATGTCGATCGTTGCCGTCTTCGAGTTCGCCACGTAGAGAAGGTCGTTGCTGTCGATCGCAAGACCGCCCTCGTCGGAGATGGTGCGCTTCGGCTTGGCGCAGTTGTTGGCTCCAGGTGCGAAGACGTCGATGGCTCGGCCGCCCTCGGGTAAGAACGCGGAAACAAAGAGCTGGCCCTTGCTGTCAAACGTCACGGCGTTCGTCTGACTGGGTTTCGGGAAGCACGAGATTCCGGTCAAGAAATCGCCAGTTGCGAGGGCGAACGTTTCGACGCCAAGTTTGCCGGGCGAGTCGATGTTGCCGCCCGCGATGCCGATGCCTTCTTTTGAGCTGAAGGCGATGCCAAGCGGTTGATTATGGGTCGTTATAACCGAGCTCGGAGCGACGTTTCCGTTCGCGCCTTCGGCAAACTCGCCGATCGCGCCGCCCAACCCGGCGCCTTCGTTAGCGACGAGAATGAGGGCCGTAGTCGCCTCGTGCGCGCCGGTGATGTAGGTCTGCGGCGCGCCGGCCGCGGGAAGGGTATTTGGCGTTACGCCGGTCTGCGCGCCGGAGCACGCTGCGAGCGCCAACCCGAGGCTGACGCCCGCAATATGGTGAGGTAATTTCACTTGATTCTCCTGAAAGGTGATGTGTGTGTTTAGGGTGTCGTGAGCGTGTTGATGTTGTGCGTGGCATCCCAGGCCGTTCCGTCTGCAAACGTAACCGCNNGAGACGGTACAAGAAGTGGCCTCAGTGTTCGCCAGTCGAAGGTTATGATCGATAACGACCCCAGGGCTGAACGTCCCAACGTCGTTAACCGTTGCGCCGTCGTCTAAGGTGAAGATCACCTGTGAGATTGGTTTTGCAGCAGAATCGGAGAAGCGTACATGTAAGGCAGATGCGCCGACGGTAGTGGGGCTGTCATTATTACTCGAGACGGTGATGGGCTTCGAGGGTTCGCAACTCGCGAGGTCGATCGGCGGCACCGAAGCAAATCCGATCAGGGAGCTGAGGATCAGAGAAGTGAGCACTTTTTTTTATTCCTTTGTAGTTTGGTTGTGATGTTTGTTAGTTTTGAAGTGAATGGTCGGTGATCGTTGCAGTATTGCGTGCGATCTCGACGCTGCGATAACCCAGCACGCTGAGTAACTTGCTCTGCGGTACTTGAAGCGGGCCGGGTTTGT
>PKWF01000083.1 GCA_003133185.1 Vulcanimicrobiota bacterium
CGCACTGGCCATCGCGACGCTCGCCGATGCCTTGCTCGGGCCGCCGGCATCGGCGTTGCGCATCCAGCGGCTACCCCCGGCTCATTTCGCGCTTGGCGTCCGGGCCGAGCTATCTTACACGGTTGAAAACCGGTCGAAACGCACCGCGCGAGTCGGCATCATCGAAACTCCCGTGCCGGCGTTGCGTTTCGACGTCGACGAATGCATCGGTGAAGTTCCTTCGCAGAGTCGCGTTACGTTGGTCCGCACGGTGACGCCGATCGCGCGCGGCGCCGGCGAACTGCAGAGCCTCTACTTCTGGTACGAAAACGCGCTTGCCCTGGTGCGTCGCCGGTGCCGCACCGACGCGAGGCAACCGATCCGAGTCTATCCCGACCTGGCGGCCGTGGAGCGATATGGCCGGCTCCACGTGCGCAACCGTGTCATCGAGGCGGGACTGCGCCGTATGAAGCTGCGCGGTGGCGGGACCGAGTTTGAGTCGCTGCGCGAATGGAGCGATGGCGACGCCTTTCGCACGATCGACTGGAAAGCGAGCGCGCGGCGAGGAAAACTCATGGTAGCCCAGCACGAAGTCGAGCGCAGCCAGAACGTGCTGCTGCTGCTCGATTGCGGCCGGCTGATGACGCCGCGGCTCGGCAGCGGCCGCAAGCTGGACTATGCCGTGACCGCGGCACTCTCGCTAGTAAAGATCGCCGGACTCGCCAACGACCGCGTGGGTCTCGTGGCATTCGCGCGCGAGATTCTCGCCGCTCGGGCACCTCGTTCGACCCGATCCTCGGTCGCCGGTCTCTCCGACACGCTTTACGGCCTCGAACCGCGGTTCGAGGAAGCAAACTACACTCGAGCTTTCACCTACCTTCGCCATCACCTGCGCAAACGTTCGCTGATCGTCTTTCTCACCGACGTGATCGATCCGCTCGCGCAGGCCGCGACGATGGCCGAAGTGGCGTCGTTGGCGGCGCACCATCTGCTCATTTGCGTCTTCATGAATGACGCGGCGGTGAGCGCGGCGCTAAGCCAAGAGCCGCACGACGCCGGCGCGGCGTATCGTGCCAGCGTTGCACTCGAACTGGCGAACGAACGCCGCGTCGCCAAGGCGATGCTGGAGCGTACCGGGACCATCGTAATCGACGTGCCGGCCAAAGCGCTAACGACGACCTTAATCGACGAGTATCTGCGCGTCAAGCGGCGCGGTCTGTTGTAACGGCGCCATCACGCCGGCCCGCGCCCGCAAAGTACAGAACGAGCATGAGTGCGGTGAACAGACCGATCGCGATACGTACCGAAACCGGCAGACGGCGTGGCGAAACGAAGGCCTCGATCGTACCGGCGACGACCAGCATCGAAGCCACCCCCAAAATCAGCGTTCCGGCCCGTCGCGCATTAGCAACCAGGGCGTCGCGCCGTCGCCGGCGCCCGGGAAAGAGTGCGCCTGCGGCAATCAGCAGGCCGGCTGCCCCGGCAATCTGGATGGCGGTTAGCTCGATGACGCCGTGCGGCGCGATCGTCGCCCAAAAGTCTTTTCCGAACCCGGCATTGGTGAAGAGCGCGGCCATCCCGCCCAGCATCAATCCATTGAAACCGATGATATAGACGGTCAGCGCACCGAGCGTCATCGAGCCTGCAAAGGCAACGATCGCTATCTTGACGTTATTTGCGACGATCATCGCCGACATTGCTGGCCCGAAGGTTGGGTCGACGGCGAAGTTCGTATCGTGCAAGCTCTTACGGATCGTCTCGGGAACGAGCGCCTTGGGCAACATCGCGTACGCGTCGGCCGGATGATTGCGGACGAGCACGTAGGCGACGACCGCGCAGGCTACCGTAATCGCCGTGCAGATGGCGACGTAGGGGAGCGACCGGCGGAACTCCTCGGGAAAGACCCGCGCGTAAAAACCGGCGATTCGCTGCGTGCCGCTCTCGGGCGCTCGGGCATAGACCTGCGCGTGCGCGCGCGCGACGCAGCGGTTCAGATACTCCAGCAGAATGCGGTCGAAGCCGCGCCCTTGGGCGTAAGCAAGATCGCTGGTCGTTGCCCGGTAGAGGCGGCCGAACTCCGCGACCTCGTCCGGCGAGAGCGCACGTACGCCGCGGCGCTCGATGCGCGCAAGGAATGCATCGAGATGCTGCCACGTCTCCGATCGGCGCGTGATGAAAGCGGCTTGCGTCAACGAGCGGGAGTTGGCGAGCGGCCGCCGTCGAACCTCGGCCCTGTGGATCGTACCGTTGAGGTTCGTACGCCCGAGAGCATCGCATTTCGCTACGAACTCGCCGGACTGGGAAGCCGTTTTCTCGCGCTGGTCGTGGATCAAGCGATTCAGTTCGCAACCTTGGGTGCCATATTTGCCGGAATCGTTCTCGCGGCATCACGTTTGCCCAAGCACCTCGCGCCCCACGCGGCCGAGAAGCTTGGCGAAAGTTTCGCCGTTGCGTTCATCATTACGGTCGCGTTCGCGGTCCTGTTTGGATACTTCATTCTCTCCGAAGCGGTTTGGAACGGGCAGACTCCCGGCAAGAGGCTCCTCGGCCTTCGCGTTGTGCGGGACGGCGGCTATCCAATCGACTTCGGCGCTTCGCTGATTCGCAACCTCATTCGCGTTGGTGAGGCGCTGGTGGGCTACTATATTCTGGCCGCGATCAGCGCACTGATTTCACCCGAAAATAAGCGGCTCGGCGATCT
>PKWF01000058.1 GCA_003133185.1 Vulcanimicrobiota bacterium
ACGCCGGGCTGCACCAGCGAAGCCTCGCAGTTTCGCGATCTCTATTCGCAGTTTCAAGAGAAGAAAGCGCGGATCGTGGGCGTGAGCCGGGATTCGGCCGAATCGCATCGGCGTTTCAAGGAGAAGTTCTCGATTCCGTTCGAGTTGTTGGCCGACACCGAATCGAAGCTCTGCGATGCCTTCGGCGTAATCGTCGAAAAGAATATGTACGGCAAGAAGAGCAAAGGCATCGCGCGTTCGACCTTCTTAATCGACGGCAGCGGCAAGATCGTCAAGGTTTGGCCGAAGGTCAACGTCGACGAACATGCCGACGAAGTCTTGGCTTCGCTTTAGTTCGTTAATTCTCGAGCTTCGGCTCGCTGCGCGGAAGCGAGAACGCAATCAGGGCGCGCACCGGAGAGAGACCGCGGCTGACGACGGCATACGGCGTGACGATCAAGCCCAGCTCTTGCAGGCGTGAGGCGGCAGAAAGCAGCTCGTTGCCGCTGGTGACGACGTCCTCGAGCAGCAAGACTCGCTGGCCGGCGTGATACGGCCCCTCGACGTACTCATTCGCGAAGGCGCCGTAGCCTTTGGGTTTCTTGCGCACCGCGATCATCGGAATTCCCGACATCTGCGAGACGGCCGTCGCGATGACCACGCCGCCCAGCTCGGTGCCGGCGATCAGGTCGGGACTTACTTCCGCGATGACCGGGGTGAAGAGCCGAGCGATTTTCCGCAGGACGTGCGGGTCGGAGAAGAGNNTTCCACGACTCGACGACCGGATTCGGAGCGAAGCCTTTGAAATCCACGCTGATCGGCTCCATTTGGCGCAGCCACATCGTGAAGACGGCCGGATTGTCTCGCGCCAGCAGCTCTTGAATTCGATAGTAGGCTGCGGTGCGGGACCGCCGATCGTAGTTTGTCAGCGCAGCCTGCTGAGCGGCTTGCATGCCGGGACTGCAGTAGCGTGAATAGTTGTAGCCGCTGGGCGGGAAGTTCTGACACTGCAGCTGCGTGCTGTCGTCGGGATCGATGCCGGCATACCATCCTGAGACGGTGATGTCGAATCGGCCGAGCTGCAGGATGCCGCCCATGCCTGCCGGCGCGTAGAGCATGTCGCCGGGATAGAACTTGATCTCCGACTCGATCCCCGCTTCTCGTAACATCGCTTGCACTTCAACTGCCTCGCGGCGTCGCGTCGCGTTCGAGTTATTCGTAACCATGAGGAGATCCAACCGCTGGCCGTTCTTGCGCACGATTCCGTCCGGGCCTGGTGACCAGCCCGCTTCGCCCAGCAGCTTTCGCGCCATTGCCGGATCGTGCGGATAGGAACGAACGCGCGGGTTGAAGGCCCACATCCAGTTGGGAATGTCTTCCGTCGCGACTGGTTGCATGTTGTACGCGAGCTTTTGCGCGAGCTCTTGCTTGTCGATCGCGTAGGCGACGGCCAACCGCACGCGCGGATCGTGCAGGAACGGAGCCGAGCAGTTCATCTGAAGGTAGTAGTAGCCGTTGACGTTTACCCAGACGATCCGCACGTCGGGCGCGTCGCGCAAGGATAGGTACGTTTCGATCGACGCCTGGAAGATATAATCGATCGCATGCGTTCGCAGGAGGTTGACCGACGTCTCCTCATCGGGAACGATCTTGACGTCGATGCGCTGTAAGCCGGGTTTTCCCATGAAGAACGCATCGTTGCGCTCGAGCGTAATGTGATCGCCGCGTGCCCACTCGACGAACTTGAAGGGGCCGTCGGTCACGTCCGGCTTGTTGTTGAACGACACCTGATTGATATTGGGATATTGCGCCAAAACGTGTGCCGGAGCGATCATGTACGGCTGATCGCTCTCGGCGAAGAAGGAGTCGACGAACGGAGAGAACTTCTGCTTGAGGTGTACGACCACGGTGTAGGGGTCGGGCGTGTCGATGCTCGAGATGATGTCGTATCCGTGGCGCGATACGACATTGTTATCCGGGTTCATAATCGCTTGCCACGACCACTTGACGTCGCGCGCCGTCAACGGCACGCCGTCGGTCCAACGAGTGCCGCGCCGCAAATGATAGGTGATCCGCAGGCCGTCCGGGCTGATTCCACCGTTTTCGAGCGTCGGGACGGCTGCGGCCAGCATCGGCACCGGATTCCCTTTCGGATCGGCGCTCAAAAGCGGCTCGAACATCAGCCGGTCGACGAAAACGTCGGTCGTATTCGAGTTGAGCAGCGGATTGAGATTCTTGAGATCGCTTTGAACGGCGACGCGCAACACGCCGGGTCTCGTCCACGAATGCCTCCCCGCGCCAACCTCACCGCCCGTCTTCGTGCACGCCACAAACGCCAACGCCAACGCCACCAGGATCGAAGCCGTGCGGAATCTCACGGTCATGGCGTGAGCGCAGTGCAGCAGGAGCGCAGCACGGATGCGGAGCGACGAGCGGCCCCGAACGCGACGTAGTGGCCGCCTGACTCCCGCACGTAACGCAAAGACTCAGACCGCGGCTTTCGGTCCGACTTTATTTCCTGGAACCGGATCGTACCGTTCGTGGCGCCACGAATACGTCCCCAAGCCTTGCGTCGCGGTGCGTAGCTCGGTGATGTAGCGCGAAAGCTCGACGGCCGGCACGTAGGCCTCGACGATGTCGAATCCGGCGCGCTCGTCGGGGTTCATGCCGAGGATCTGTCCTCGCTTGCCGGTGAGCTGCTGTATGACGGCCGAGGTATAGCTCGTCGGTACGATCGCGCGCACGTGCGCGATTGGTTCGAGCACGACCGGATTGCACTTCGGCAGCGCTTCGCGCACGCCCATGCTCGCCGCGGTTTTGAACGATTGTTCGCTCGAATCCACGTCGTGGTACTGACCGTCGAAAAGGGTCACGTGCATGTCGGTGACCGGGTTGCCGTTGGGGCCGTGGGCGAGCGCTTCGCGGACCCCTTTCTCCACGGCTGGAATGAACTGTCGCGGCACGACGCCGCCGACGATCTTGTCTTCGAAGGTGACGCCGGCGCCTCGCTCGCGCGGTTCGAACCGCAGCCACACGTCGCCGAACTGCCCGTGCCCGCCGGTCTGGTGTTTGTAGCGCGAATGAACCTCGGTGCCGCCGGTGATCGTTTCCAGGTAGGGAATGGTCGGCGCGGCCGTTTCCACTTCGACCTTATATTTGCGAGCTAGCCGCTCGACCGCGATGGAAACGTGCTGTTCCCCACGCCCGAGCAGAAGCAGCTCGTGCGTAACGTCCGCTCGCTCCAATCGCAGCGCCGGATCCTCGTCGACGATACGGGCCATCATCTGCGACATCTTTGCTTCGTCAATTCGTTCCTTCGGCTTCACGGCAACCGCGAAGACGGGATCGGCGACCGGCACGCGGGCCAACAGCACCTTGTGTCCGTTCGACGTCAGCGTATCGCCGGTCGAGACCGATTCCAGGCGCGCGAGCGCGACGATCATTCCGGAGACCGCTTCGGGAATCGGCTCCTGCTTTTTGCCCTGGAGCCGATAGAGGCCGCCGAGCCGTACTTTTTCGTCGCGTTTAGCGATGTTGGTAAGGGTTGCGTCTGCTTTGATCGTGCCCGAGAGAATTCGGACGATCGAAACCTTTCCGCTCTGCGGGTGAATGCTGGTCTTGATGACGCGCGCGACGACCGGCGCGGCGGGGTCCGATTCGATTGGCCGTCCTTCGGCATCGACTTGCGACGCGTCGGCGGGCGAAGGCAGCCACGTTTCAATCGCTCGCACGAGCGCCGCGACGCCGGCGCCCGAGAGCCCGGCTGCCACGAGCACGGGAACGACTTGATCGTGCGAGCATTCGGCGCAAAGATCGCGCTCGATCTCTTCGAGCGGTGGCTCCACGCCTTCGAGCAACTCCTCCAGTAAATGATCGTCGAAGTCTGCCATCGCTTCGAGAAGCTCGGCGTGCATGCGAGCGGCGTGATCCTGCAAATCAGCGGGAATGGGCTCTTCGCCCGCATCGAACCGATAGGCTTTCATTTGCGCCAGGTCCACGTAGCCGGAAAACTGTTCGGCACTGCCGATGGGCAACTGTTCGGCCACGACGTGCCGGCCATAGGCGCTCTGCAGAGCTGCCAGCGTTCCTGCAAAATCCGCGCCGGGTCGATCCATCTTATTGACCACGAAAATGTGCGGCATCCGCACCGACTCCAGGTAGTCCACGACCGCCTGCGTCTGCACCACGCGGCCGGGATCCGCCTCGACTACCACGATCGCCGCGTCGACGCCCGCAAGTGCCTGTTTGGTCTCTTCGAAGAAGTCGATGAATCCGGGCGCATCGACGATGGTGATGTCCACGTCGTCGGCCGTAGTATGCGCGAAGCCGACCGTCGTTGATTGGAGGTGCTTCACATCTTCCGGCTCGTGATCGGTGACGGTCGTTCCGTCGGCGATCGATCCGCGTCGTCCGATGGCGGCGCAATGCGCCAGGATCGCTTCGACGAGCGTCGTCTTGCCCGCGTGATGGGGTCCAACGAATGCGATATTTCTAAGGCGCACGATATCCGCCACTGCTCAGTCCCCTATATAAAAACGGGTGTTAGCGGCGCTTTGCCGCGGGCTTTTTCTTTTTGACGCTCTTCTTCGCGCGTCCGGCGGCGATCCGCTTCGGCTTCGCCGGGCGGCGCGGTGCGGCGGTCTTTGCTGCCGGTTTCTTACGAATGGGTTTTTTGCTGGAGGCTTTTTTGGTAACCTTCTTGCTGCCGCCGCCCTTGCTGGAGCTCTTCTTGGCGACGCTCTTGCGGGCGGGCGCGGCCTTTTTCGCGACGGGTCGCGACGGCTTTACGGCGGGCTTCTTTGCTTTGGGCGTTGGGGCCGGCAGTCGCGCGGGTTTTTTCTTTTCGGGAGCGGCGGGTTTGGCTACGCGCGCGGCCTTTGCTTTGGTCGCCGACGACGTCGAGTCGGCGCTGCGGCGAGACGTGCTCGTAGCCGGCGGAGCCGTGACGGTGGGGCGCTTCGACGTGCGAGCCGAGTCGCCGGCGCGCTTCTTCGGCCCGCTTTCGCGTGTGGCGCGGCCACCTTCGCGATGTCCGGCCGGCTCCTCTTCAGGCAATCCAAGCTCGGCCCGGCCGTAGCCCGTGATGCTGCTGCCCGGCACGGCCGGCTGACGGCCTGCTTGGGCCTGCGCCTCCAGATGTTCTCGCGTCGCGCGCAACGCAACCCGAGCCAGCCTTCCCGCAACTGGAAAGACCAACTCGTTGATGTGCGCGTCGTCAAGCAACCCGAGGACGACGTCGAACGCATTGCCCTGATCCTTCGGACTGTGGGCGTCAGATCCAATCGCGATGCCGACTCCGCGGGCCTTAGCTTTGCGGATCAGTCTCGCATTGGCTTCGAGGTATTTCTTTTTGCGATCCTCGGGATGGTCGCGGTAGAGGAACCGCGTGTTGATCTCGACGGCGATGCCTCGCTGATGGCAGATATCGAGCAAACGATCCTCGTAGTGCTCGAGCGTCTTTTGGGCGGGCCAGCGCCCGAGCGTCGCCGGAACGTAGAAGTGCCCGGCGATGTGCGTGGGCAGCTTCTCCAGATCGTCGAACAACTTGGCGGTGTAGAGTTCCCAGAGCGTCTCCGTGCCGACCGCTTCGTACAGGTCGATAAACTCCTCACTGTCAAAGGGCCACGGCCACTCTGCCCCTTTTTCCGGATGTTGGATCGGAACGAAGTGCACCGAGCGGATAATTCCGTCGGGGCGCAGTGCGTCAACGATGTTCTGCGCATCGGGCCGCGCGCGCGGGTCGTTATCCATCTCAGCGCCGATCGCGAATCGCATGCCCCGGCGCAACCCCTCCGAGACGATCGCGGCGTGCGGAGAATCGACGCCGGCCGTTTCGGCCGCACCGATCAGGTCGCCCGCCTGTGCCAGCTTGAGCGCCCGGCGGACCGTGGCGACCGCTCCAGGATCCTCGAATGTCAAATAGTTGGCGTGGTCGGCAACCATCAAAAAGCGTGGAGATAAGCGGCGACAGGCGTGGTAAAACCAGAGGAAGAGCATTCGCGCGGAATACGCGAGCGGCCGTTCCTCCGTAAAAGGCCGGTGTTCGCCTTTGGCGTGACCGTGGACGTCGGGGATGGCGGCGATCCGAGGATCGGTCATCTGATGAAAAGTACGCGAATCGCCACGTTCGCTAGGGTTGGCGTCTAGCCGCGGTAGCCCTCCATTTGAAGAAGCCGTGCCTTCATTTCGAGTCCGTAAAAATAGTCGTGCAGGTCGCCCGACGAGTCGACGACGCGGTGGCACGGAAAGAGCAGCGGAAGCGGATTGCGCGCCATTACGCGGCCGACTGCGCGCGCGGCTTTGGGTCGTCCGATCTGCGTCGCGACCCATGCGTACGAACGAACTTCGCCAGGAGGGATGCGAGCCGCCGCCCGAAGCGCGGCTTGTTCGAACGGCGTGAGATTGCTGATATCGACGACCGCGTCGTCGACCTTCCAGGTACTGAAGAATCGTTCGATGGCGCTCACGAGCCATGGTGGCGCCTGTCCCTGCACGACGCGCCGGCGCAAACGGCGTTCGGCGCGGGCGGCAACTTCTTCGGGCGAACCGCCGGTGTCCAGGCTAAGGTAGGCGATGCGGTTGTCTTTGAATCCGGCGTAGAGCCGTCCCAGCGGCGTCGAGATCGCGGAGAGCACGATCGGCGCGGCCATCGCGCCCTTGAGCGCGGCAAGGTGTTGGATGACCTTTTTCGTGAGGTCGCACGAAGGTTCGGGAAGCGGCAGACAGGAGAGGCAGTAAGCGACCCCCGCGTATTGTTCGTAGACCGCCTGACAGGAGGGACAGGCTCGAAGATGAGTATGGACGGTCTCTTTTAGCGAGGCTTGGCACTCGCCGCGAAGCTCGTCCCATAATGCATCGACGTCACGACAACGCATGAGCGGGAACTCCTTCCGGGTTGAATCTTCCGATCTGCGGGCCGAGAATGCGTCGCAGGATGCGTACGGCCCGATGAACGTGGGACTTCACCGTTCCGATCGGTTGGTTAAGAATTTCGGCGATCTCCGGGTGGCTGCGCCCTTCGATGAAGCGTAGAGTGGCCGCGGCACGCAAATGCATCGGCAGTTGGAGCAGCGCACGCTCGACCAGCGCAATCTCGGTGTTTTGTTCGACGATTCTTTCGGGCTGAGGCGGCCCCTCGTTCGATTCGCGTAACAGAGCGTCGGGGTCGGCGAGCGCATCGAGGGCCACGTTGACGGGGCGCTTGCTGCGGAGCCGATTGCGGGTGACGTTCAGCGTAATCGTATAGAGCCAGGGCTGCAGCCGCAGATCGGCGCGCTGCTCGAGCGACATTTTTCCCAGAGCGCGATAGGCGCGCACGAAGGCGTCCTGAACGATCTCTTCAGCGTCCTCTCGGTTTCCCGTCATTCGTAGTGCAAACCCGTAGAGCCGCCGCTGGTAGTCGTCGACGATTCTCTCAAACTTTTCGACGCTCGGAATCGAGGCCGCCGCCTGCGCGACCGCAGCCGTCCGCGCGGCCGTCGTCCGGCCCGATGGAGTCGCTGATGGCACGTATACTCCCACGAAGGAGTGGTGCAGGTGCGCTCATACAGTGCCCCCGACACCACCGCTAGGGCCGGTGGTTTCACATCGTGGGAGAAAACTCCTCAAAACCGCGGTAGTGCGCGCGCGAGCGCAGGGAAATTTTCCCTCGTTTCTAAAAGGTCGCCATGCCGATTTCGCTCGGGCCGCCGGCCCGAACCCCGTAGGAAACCGCTTCGCTCCCCTTTACAGAGACGAAGCGGTTTTTTGTTTACCTGGAGCCTCTCCCTAGCTTGAGGTGAAGCTGAATGCAACAAACCGCGCTCGATCCCACGGAAATATCGCTGGATGCCTATACGATGTGCAGTTTCGTGCCAAACCTGACCTCTGCAAGAGCCATTCCCTTAGTGTTGATCGGATACCGCCAGAGCGAAGATCCGTGGTTCGTGTGGCTCGTTCCTAAAGAGGGCGTGGATTCCACGGGCTTGACCGACGACCCGTACTACGCCAAGGTTTTACGCGATCCGCGGACCTACTTCAAGAAAAAGCTGGCGAAATACGTTGAAGAGAGCGGCTCGGTCAAGCGTGCGATCGAAATGCTGATCGACTGTCATCAAAACCATTTGGCTTTAACGCCGTTGACGGAGCTACGCGAGCAGCCGTTCCGTCATCCGCTGCAGGTCGAGCTCATCGGAGCATTTTGACCGCCTGACCGACGTCGCCCGCGCGTTGCGCCACGCGAATCGCTCGGCTATAGGTGATGTGCACCGGTATGAAGACGGCTGGATGACTTTGACGCAGGCGCGCGTCGATTGTGAGCCTCGCACTGAGCGCCAGAAGCATCGCATCGTCGAGGGCGTAGTACGCCATGCCCTCCATCCGCATCGTGCCCGAAATGCCGGCGTCAGCGCTTTGGGGCAACGTTCCGGTCATTGGTCCAACGGCTTGGAAACGTACGGCCACGCTGGGACGCCCATCGATCGGGCCGTTAGCACCGGGCCGCAAGGAACCGTGGAGCACCGAGTCTCCGCCGAGCGGAGAGCTTGCCGAGAAAGGGACGGCACCGCGGAGCTCGCGCAAATCGCGGAGCGTTGCCGGGTCGAGCTGCACGGCAAATGGTTGGTTGAGGATCGTCAGAAAGTCGGGATCGTCGTCGACGCGGCCTTCGAATGAGCCGTTCGGCAGAAGTTCGGTGACGAATCGGGCGTCCACGCTGCTCTTGCCATCCGGGGAGTAGCGAATGTATCGCGCTCGCGCTTCGAAACGCGTGCGCTTGCCGTCTTGCTCGATCGATAGGTTTTCGGTACCGGCATACGAGACTCTCGAAACCGTCGAGGTCGACTCGATCCGATACACGTCCTCGCCCGCCAAATCGTACCGAATATCCGGAAGCGCCGGTCGTAGCACCGCCAGGAGTGCGGCCACCAAGACGAGGCCGAGTTTGATTGTGTGCTCCGTTTCTGCCGTGAAGAGCTTTTCTTCTACAGTATCACCCGATGCAAGAGCAACCGCCGGCTGTCTACTTTCGGTTCGGAGCTATCCTCCGTCGCTGGCTCAAAAAGAAACGAATATCAACGCTGCCCTCGCAGACGACGACCGCGTCCGGATCGGCGAACGTGCGTCCGTTGACGTCGACCGTAAAGTCGCCGGCGCAAAGACCGGCCAACGTACGATGAACGGTCCGCGAGAACTTGTCGCCGGGAGCGCGCGTCCCGATCGCTTCTCGAACGGCAAATCCAAGCAGGTCGCGAATGCGCAGCGGCGTGGCAAGCGCGAAGGCACCAGAGCCGCCTTGGGAGACGGCGTGGAGATCGAGCGGCACCTTCACTCGGATCATGGAAGGCAATTTCTGCCGCATCGAGGAGCTGCCTGCTGCCAAGGATAAATGAATCGACCGATGTCCTTCGGGAACGTGCCGGCCGACATGCTGGTAGGTACAGTCGAGAAGCTTCTCGCGAAGATTGACGAGGCCGATCTCGCCGCTTTCTACGAACGCGGGATTTCGACGATGCCTTCGGAAGCGTATCCGGCGTTCGTCGAATCGGTCTTTACCGCGTTTCGGGAACGCGGGGAGTCCTCGGAAGATGCGGCCGAGGGCGCCGGCACGACGTTGGAGAGCATCGCGCGGCGCGAAAACGGAGCCGCCGGCGCATTGTTGGCGTACGCGCGAAGTAACCCTGACCTGCTCAAGGAAGCGACGGTGCTCTTCGTTTCGGAGCGGCCGGAGCTCGTTACGGCGTTGCCCGCCGGGCTTCGCGACGCGCTGTCCGAACGGTTGACGCCCTGAACGGAAGGGAACCGCCTCGCCGGCGACGCGGCGACGACGAACCCTCCGGCAGAGGACTTCCGGTTTTCCCGCTCATCGTCGTCGTGATTCTGGCCGGCCTTCTATTAGGGGGCGTGCTCGCGCATTTTTTCGGCGGCTCCAACGCACCGCAACGCCTGGCGCAAAGCCCGCTTGCGCAAGCGTCCGTGCCGCCGGTGACACCTCTGCCATCGGCGCCGTCAATGGCGTCTGCAACGCCGTCGCCGATGGTGACTCCAACGCCTACGCCGCGGCCGGCGCAATCGCCCGCGCCCACAAAGAAGCCGGCGAAGCTAACGCCGACGCCAACGCCGAGCGCAGCGCCGGCGCCCAGCGCGACGCCGACGCGAGCGCCGGCACCGGTCGCCACTGCCACGAGGACGGCGATCGTCGCGACGGCGAGACCCATCGCAGCCGCAACGTCCATGCCGGCCGCACCTCCGAAAGCGCCCGCTGCCGACCCCGCTGCGTCGCTCGTGCGCTCCTATCTCGAAGCGCTCGCACGCGGCGACCGCGCGACGGCGAGCACGTATCTCGCGAGCGGAAGCGCAAGCGAAACGTTCATGAGCGGCGAGGCACAGATCGAGTCCATTCGTTCGACCCCGCAGAGCAACTCGAACTACCTGGTGACGGCCGACGTTAAGTCGGGCGGGGTTGAATATTACGCCACGTTCACCGTAGCGCCGGGTCCGGGTGGTTTACAAATTACCGACCACTACTACATCAAACCGCAGTAGGGCTTCCTACGGAAAGCCATTTAGGGAGCTATTTATTCTTCGTCGGGCCAATCGGCGAGTTTGCCGATTGCCGCGCTCTTGAGCACGCGCAAGCCAAGCATCGCGCATTTCATGCGGGTTGGGCTGATTCCGATTCCGACATTTTCTAAGACGGCGTCCTTGGGCAACTGCGCGACGTCGGTGAGCTTCATTCCCTTGACGGTCTCCAGCAGCATCGACGTCGAAGCCTGGCTGATGGCGCACCCCTTTCCGGAGAAGCGCACGTCGCTGATCTTGCCGTCGTCGAGCTTGAGCTCGACGCGGATTTGGTCACCGCAGAGCGGATTAACGTCTTCGGCCGCTACATCGGGCTGCTCGAGAGTTCCAAAGTTGCGCGGACTGCGGTAGTGGTCGAGGATGTAATCCCGGTAGAAATCGTCCATCAGATGTGAAAGACGCGCGCTGCTTTTTCGAGGCCCTCACAAAGCGCGTCGACATCGGCCTCCGTGTTGTAAATGTAGAACGAGGCGCGAGCGGTGGCGCTCCAGCCTGATTTCTCCATCAGCGGCATCGTGCAGTGATGACCCGCCCGTATGCAAACGCCTTCGGTGTCCAGAATTGAGGCAAGATCGTGCGGGTGGATATCGCCGAAATTGAACGATATAACGCCGGAGCTTCGCGCCGGATCCCGCGGCCCGTAGATCGCGAGACCGCGCGGCTCGAGCGTGGCAAGGCGTTCCAGCGCGTAACCCGTCAACGCACGCTCGTGCTCGCGAACCCACGGCATCCCGAGCGCCGCTAGATAGTCGGCGGCGACGCCGAATGCGATGGTGTCAGCGATGTTGCTCGTCCCGGCCTCGAAACGGCGCGGCGGATCGTTAAAAGTGGTTCGAGTATATTCGACCTTGCGAATCATGTCGCCGCCGGAGAGAAACGGAGGCATCGCTTCCAAGAGCTCGCGCTTCCCGTAGAGACATCCGATTCCGGTCGGTCCGAGCATCTTGTGTCCGCTAAAGGCGTAAAAATCGGCATCGAGTGCCTTGACGTCGAGGGGAAGATGCGGCGCACCTTGCGCCCCGTCCACGAGCACGACCGCACCGGCCGCGTGCGCGCGGGGGATGATGGTCTCCAGCGGCGCAATGGTTCCCAGCGTATTGCTGACGTGCGAGATCGCAACGAGTTTGCAGCCGTCGAGCAGCCGGTCGAGGTCGTCGAGAACGTGGATGCCGCGAGCGTCGACCGGAATGAAACGTAGCTGCGCTCCGGTTCGTTGCGCCAGAAGCTGCCACGGAACGAGATCCGAATGATGCTCGAGCTCGGTGAGCAGGATGGCATCGCCCGCGGTTATGTTGTGGTCGCCCCAGGAATAGGCGACTAAGTTTATCGCTTCGGTGGTGTTGCGGACCCAGACGACCTCGGAGGTTTGGGCGCCGATAAAACGCGCGAGCTTAACCCGAGCGTGCTCGTACTCGTCGGTGGCGCGTTGGGCGATCTCGTAGACGCCGCGGTGGATGTTCGCGTTATATTGCTCGTAGTAGTCCACGAGCGCCTGGATGACGGCTCGCGGTTTCTGGGACGTCGCTGCGGAGTCGAGATAGACCAGCCGTTTCCCGCGCGACGTCGGCCGCGCCAGAATCGGAAAATCGGCAATGATGCGCTCCATAGCCTTGTCACCCTGAGCGCGGTCGAAGGGCGGGCGCAACGTTTGAGTCACGTAAGCTTTGCCGCCAGCGAAGTGCGAATTTCATCGCGCAGCGCTGCGGTTGGAAAGCGCTCGATGGCCGGCTCGAAGAAGCCCAGCGCGATCATGCGCTCAGCGGCGGCGCGTTCGAGGCCGCGGCTCTCCATGTAGAAGATTTGCTCGGCATCGATCGCGCCGACGGTCGCGCCGTGGTAGGCTTTGACGACGTTCGCGCCGATTTCGAGTGCGGGCACCGAATCGACGTGAGCGGTTGGCGAAAGCAGCAGCGCATCGTCGCGTAGACGTGCATCGCTTCCTTGAGCGTGGGGCGCGATGCGAATGTTACCGAGAAAGCGCGCCTGTCCGCGGTCCCGAGCGGCCGTCTTCACGATCGTTTCGGAAGTTGCGTCACCGGCACGGTGCTCGACGGTGCTCACGACATCGACGTGTTGCGAACCGCGTGGAAAGAAGATCGCCGTGAGATTCGCCTCGGCTCCGGGCGCTTCGATCGAAACGGAGAGCTCGCTGGCGGCGAGTTCGCCGCCGAGCTCGGCCGATGCCCATGACATCCGCGCTTCGGGCCCGGGACGCGCGGCTCGGCTCCAGATAATTCGCGCGCCGTCGTCGACTTGCTGAAAAGCCGCGAAATGGACGTCCGCGCGCTCTTCGGTAACGACTTCGCTGGCACCGCAGAGAAAGGCTCCAGCGCCGCCTTCGAGACGTTCGACGATCGTGACGCGTGCGCCGCGTTCGGCGAGCACGACGGTCCACGGAAAGATTGCCGCTCCGGCGGGCGCTGTGTAGCGGATGACGACCGGGTCGTCGCAGGCATGGTCGGCTCGCACGTGCACGAAGACGCCGCACTGCGCGAAGGCCGCTGCGAGCGAGCCGAACTTCGTGGCCGCGATGCCGGTGGTTCCGAAGGCCCGCGCGAAAAGCTCGGGAGATTCGCGCGCGGCGGTCGCGAGGTCGCAAACGAAGACGGCCGGATCGTGATTTTCAACGCGCACGTTTCCGGCGCTTAGATCGATCGCGCCGGCCTCGGGTGCAATCGATTCGAAATCGACGCGCCAGAAGCGCCCCGGCTTTTCGCGACCGCTGCGTAACGAAACGAAGCGGTCGAGCGCGCGCGTCCGCTGCTCGATGGAGAACGGTGACAGACCCAGGCCGGCGACGCGGTCGTAGAGCCCTTGCGTCGTGTCGTCGCGACCGGCGACGACGGGAGCCGGACTAGGCAACGACCGCACTCTCCTCACGCAGTTTGTCGTACCCTTCACGCTCGATGCGATGCGCCAGGTCGTGGCCGCCGGTCTTGACGATGCGCCCATCGATCATGACGTGCACGACGTCGGGGACGACGTACGAGAGTATCCGCGGATAGTGCGTGATGATCAAGAAACCGGTGTTGCGTCCCTCTTCACTCGCGCGCAAGGCGGCGATGGAGCTACCGACGTCCTTAAGGGCATCGATGTCGAGACCCGAATCGGTTTCGTCGAGAATCGCATACTTTGGCGCTAAGACGGCCAGCTGCAGCATTTCGATCCGCTTTTTTTCGCCGCCTGAAAAGCCGTCGTTGAGATAGCGGCCCATGAACGAGGGATCGATCCCGAGCTGCTCCATCTTTTCCACCAGGAGTGCGCGGAACTTGGCGGGCGGAAGATCGCCGGGCCGTTCGGCCTGCCGAGCGGCGTGAAGAAAGTTCGCGACCTTCACCCCCGGGATCGCGGCCGGATACTGGAAGGAGAGGAAGAGTCCGGCGCGGGCGCGCTTATCCGGAGGAAGCGCCAGCATGTCCTCGCCGTCGAGTTCGACGCTTCCGCCGGTCACCTCATATTGAGGATGGCCGGTAATCGCGAAGGCGAGCGTCGATTTGCCGCTTCCGTTCGGGCCCATGAGCGCGTGAATTTTTCCCCGATCGACGGTGAGATCGATCCCCTTGAGGATTTCCTTGCCGGCGATTTGGCACCGGAGGTCGGTGACACGAAGAGCGTGGTCGGGCATGGAATTTATCGTAGCCGAGGCTCTCTTAGAAAGTCAAGGAAAAACTTTACTATCTAGGTCGCTTCGTGCTAGGATAGCGCCAGAAAATGCAATCGGACCGCTTTTTTCAGACCACTCGCGGAAAGATCGTCAGCGAACTCCGCCGGCGAGGCTCGGCTTCGGCCGCCGATCTGGCACAAGTCTTCGGGCTCTCGCCCAACGCCGTGCGCCAGCAGCTCATGGTTCTCGAGCGCGACAGCCTGGTGGCAGAGACGTCGGTGCGCCGCGGTCCGACAAAACCAACATANNGAGGTCAAGGATCAGTTCGGCGCGCCCGCGATCGCGCAGATTTTCGACGGGCTCTCGCGCCGAGCCGTCGCGCGCGCGCAGCTTAGCGTAACTTCCGACGAGCCCGAGCAGCGGGTCGCGCAACTTACCGAAATGCTGCGCAAGAGCGGCGTCGTTGCGGAGTACAGTTTGATCGACGACGGATTCGTTCTGCACGAGCGGAGCTGCCCGTATTCGATCGCGGCCAAAGAGCATCCGGAAGTCTGCCAGGTCATCCATCACGTCATCGACGAAACGCTCGGCGGAGAGCATACACAAACAGAATCTTTAGCGCATGGCGGAAAAGAGTGCCGCTTCGAGCTGCATCCCAAGGAGATGGTAGGTTGAACTTCCCCAAGTTCCAGCAACTCGTCGAGGAGCGCAGCGGCTTTCGCACGATGGAGAACCCCACCGCCAGCGGCGAGTACTTCAGTGACTCGTGCGGCGACATGTATAACTTCTTCTTGAAGATCGGCCCCGGAGCCGTCATCGAGGACATCTCGTATTTCACAACCGGCTGTGGCTTCGGTACCGCCACCTGCAGCCTCGTCGTCGAGATCGCAAAGGGCAAGACGGTTGACGAAGCGGCGGCGATCACCGCGGGCGAGATCGAATCGCAGCTCGACGGGTATCCCGAAAAAAAGAAGGATTACCCGGAGCGCGCGCTCGAGGCGCTGCACGTCACCATCGCCGACTACCGCGAAAAAGTTTCGTCCGGAGCGATTCCGGATTACGCCGCCATGCCGCGGCCGGAATCTGCGCCGCAACCCGAACCCCTTGCCGCAGCATCCTCGAGCAACGGCAGCGACAGCGGCAAGGTCCTCATCAAACTGCGCTAAGCGTCGCGACCCGAGTTACCTCGTAGCGCGATGTGTTTGCCCCGGGGTCGAACAACGACTCGAAGAGCGATAACGAGTTTACCTCAAAAGCGATCGGGTCGACCTCGACCGATCGGAGCGGCGACCGAGGATCCTTGACTCGCGCGATCGTGACGTGCGCAACCGAATCCTCGTCGAATTGAAAGCCGAGCGCCGCATAGGAGCCTCGGACGGACTGCGCCAGCTTTCGAAACGGCGCGCCTTGGTCGCGGGCTCCGATATAAATGACGCGCGGCTTGCGCTCGTGAGGGAACCCGCCGATCCGATCGAGCGTTAGCCCGAACCGCCTGTTCTGCGCGGCGACGCCATCGAGGGCCGCGGCAACTGCCTCGTAGTGATCCGTGGCGACATTTCCCAAAAAAGCCAGCGTGACGTGAAGCTTCTCGGCCGGCTCGTACTTGGCGCCGAAGCCCGTCCGCCGCAATGCCTCGGAGACGCCCATGCAGGCCGCGCGCGCCGCATCGTCAACCTCGATGCCTAAGAAAAGCCGGCGTTTTTTCTCGCGATCATCCACGCAGGTACGGGTTCGAGCGGCGCTCGATGCCGATCGTAGTGAACTGGCCGTGCCCTGGAACGACCATCGTGGTGTCGCCGAAATCCATCAGCTTGGTTTGAATCGAGCGGACGATATCTTCCATGGACGTGCCGCCCAAATCCCAGCGCCCGATGGAACCCGCGAAGAGCGTATCGCCGGTCAGCAGCGTCGTCTCTGCGTCACCGCGCAG
>PKWF01000113.1 GCA_003133185.1 Vulcanimicrobiota bacterium
TCGAGCGCGCGCCCGACGACGCGTCGCTCGTGCTCGCGGTCGCGCAGCTGGACGGTCATCCGGACAACGCGCTGGCCGCCTGGTACGGCGGAACGGTCGTCGCGTCGCTGAGCGGCGACCAGCTCACCTCGGCGCGGTTTCCGCCGCTACCGGTCGATGCCGTCGTCGTCGTTCCCGAGCTTGCGCTGGCGACCGACGACGCGCGCGCGATGCTGCCCGAACGCTACACCCGCGACGACGCGGTGTTCAACGTGCAGCGTNNACTGGCCGGCGGACGGCTCGAGCTGTTGCGGGAAGCGACGCGCGACCGCCTCCACCAGCCGTACCGAGCCCACGCCGTGCCGGGCTTGGCGGAGATCCTCGAGCTCGAGGATCCGGCGCTCGTCGCCATCGCGCTGTCGGGCGCGGGGCCATCGGTGCTGGCGCTGGTTCGCGGCAATCCGGCGCGGATCGGTGAGCTGATCGCGGCAACCTTCGCTCGACACGGCGTGCGGAGCGCGGTGCTCGTGCTCCGCCTCGCCGCGAGCGGAGTGACGGTGACCGGCGGAGAGCGTACCGAGCGAGCTAGAGGGTCCGCCTTCGGGCACGAGAACATCAGTGGCAATGGTTAGCGTAAACGTCGGTTCGCCGGCCGGGATGTGCACCGTGGCGAACCCCGCGTTTTACCGCTACGTCTTGCGCTTGGCCGAAGCGCCGCTCCACGCCAGCGCCGGCGACCGTGCCCAGCTCGACATGCTGGCCAACGTGCCGCACGCGTACGCCGACGAGGAGGAGTGCTCGGGCGACGGCTGGCGCATCGTGCCGGCGATGTCGTACGAGGACTGGCCGGTGCTCGAGGCGACGCCCCAGCGGCTGCGGGCCGCCTTTCAGACCGCGCGGCGGCTGCTGTGGAAGAACGCCGGGCCGGTCGGCATCAGCGCCGGCGACATGATCGCCGTCGACACCGAGATCGAATCGGTGCTCAACGTGCTGCGCCAAGCCGAAGCCGGCGGTTTCAGCGTCAACGTCTCGTACGTCAGCTAGCGCAGTAGCACCCAGCTGCCGCCGTCCGTTGCCAGGATGACGAGCAGCATCGAGATCAGCGTCAGCTCGTAGGACCAGCCGCGTCCGTCCTTGCCCCAGAAGCCGGTCTTCCAGACGAAGATCTTCTTCTGCAGAGCGCCGAGCATGATCAGCATTAACCCGATCGACGCCAACTGCGTGAGGAAGCCGATGATGACTGCGATTCCGCCGAGTAGTTCGGCCACTCCTAAGAAAACGAGCAAGCCCTTCGGCAGCTCCAGGCTCGTGCTTCGCGCCCCGGGACTCTTGAGGTCGTTATAGCCGCTATCGATGAAGACTAGGCCAGCCATCAGCCTAAGGAAGACGAGCGCGTAGGCGGTATAGGAATCCAGCCACGGAAACATCGGTCACGGCTTCCGCGGCAAAACCATTTGGCCTGCGTCCTATCCTGACGTCAACACGCCTATGGCATAGCAATCAGGACCTGCGCATTGTAGTTCGTATAATGGATCGAGATCGTTTGTTCGGATGACGCGATGCGAGCGACGACCGGAAGGTTATCCGCGTTGATCCAGAGGGTTTCGTCGTAGGCACCAGACGTGTCGCGAAGCCGATATCCACGAAGTGGGGCCCCAGCGACGCTCTTGGTCCCGAGCGAGGTAATTGTAAAGAGCTTGTGGATATCGAGCTCCGGCGGTCCGGCGAGTTGCCAGGCCGCCACGAGCAGCACTTGATGCTCGGCTCCCTCGAAGGATCGCTGCCAGATCGCGCCGGCTCGCCTCGAATACTCGACGTCGCCCGCGAGCACGATCTCCGAGCGTGGCATCGTAATGTGAAAGCGGTTCGGAGCAGCGTATTTGACGGTTGCAGTTTCGCCCGTATCGAAGCGCTCGACGGCAACGACCGAACGAACGTGCGTAAATGCTACGCGCATGGCGTTAACATCGGCATACGGATCGGCGGCCGCTGGGGCGCTCTGGCCGGTCAGCGCGAGGGCGGCGAGCAGGACCGAGAAGGTTTGCATGGCTTCTCTTTCTCGCTCTCGTGAAGGTCGTTATTGAACCGCGAGAGGGATTGTTTTTGTACCCGAGCGCCGGTCGCCCTAAGCGTGCCGCCGAAACGCTGCGCTGCACCCAGGCGGAGGCACGATTGCTTGGAGGCAGCGGCCTTTGTCAGACGCCGGACATGTTCGACAGCCGGTAGAATCGCCGCGGCATGAAGCTGATCTTTTACTACGACGTTTGTTCGCAGTGGTCGTACTTCGGCGACCTCACGTTGGACCGGTTGCGCGAAAGATACCGGAGCGACCTCGACGTCGAGTGGCGGATCGCCATGGTAAAGGACGGCGAAGCGATCGGATATACGGCGGAATCGCTTGGGTGGATGTACCGGCGATCGGAATCCATTACGGGCATCGCCGTTACGTCGAGGTGGATTCGCGGCAACGATCGCACGCTCGACGCAAATCTTGCGGTGGCCGCTGCACAACAATTGGGGCACGACGTGCGTCGCGCGGTCGCCGAAGCGATACTCCTGCGTGGCGAACCGTTGGGCTCGCACGCCGGTGCAGTCGCCGCAGTCTCGCAGATGATTGGCGCTACGCCCACGCAGCTCGAGGCTACGATGCGAGCGGTCGAGCCGGCTCTTCGCGAGAGCACGCTGGAGTTTCGCCGTCTGCCGGTCGCCGTCGTTCCAGCCTTTCTCATTCGCAACGAGATCGGCGACACCGCACTTCTTTCCGGTCTGTGCGAGTTCGAAACGCTCGACCAGGTGCTCGCGGAAATGCTTCGTGCAGAACGCGGGTACGCTTCATTCGAGGCCGCCAACGGCCCAGCGCCGGCTTAGCGGCGCTTGCGCTCTATGTGCAACGCGATAACGGCGATGGGTGGGCTGCCGGTACCACTTAGAACCGCGCTAAAGCCGCACTCGTTGGGGCCGGCGGTTAGCGCCTTGAAGCTGTACACCACTTGCATGTATCCTGAAGGGTTTCCAAAGGGATGGCCGTGCTTCGTTGATATTTGGCCTTGCGTCTTGCAGTAAACAGGGTCCGTGAAATAGCCGTTGGGCCCCCAGTAAGTAAGAGTGGCTTTGGCGGCGGGCTTCGTCGGATAAGGCAAATTGAGTTTCTTCTTGTTCCAGTAGATGTTTCCAGACGAGTCACGCCGTGCGCTAACGTCCGGTGTCGTTGCGCCCGTCGTCGCCGGCTGCGAACCGCCGCATCCCGATACGATCGCGGTGGCCACGCAGAGACTTAATGCGAATCTGCTGAATCGAAGATGGTCGTATTTCATCGTTGTTCCTTTGTTAGCTTGTTGTCGCGGCGTTTCGCGCTGCCATCGTTCAGGCCGATCGGCGCGGCTTCGATTGAGGTAGAAAGCACGACGAGCGTGACGATGTGGATCGAGGCCGGTTCGAGATGGTTCAGCACTTCCTCGAGATGCGCTACGTCTTTAACTACCGCCTGTACGATGAACGAGAACTCGCCGGTGACGCGGTAGCAGGCGAGAATTTCCGGGCGCCCGCCGGCGACCTTGATAAAGCGGGCATCCGGGCCGTTCGGGCGCGCCAAAATAAAGGCGGTCACGGGAAAACCGAGCTTCTCGGCGCAGAGCCGCACCTGATAGCCCTCGATGACGCCGACTCGCTCCAGGCGCCGAATTCTTTCAGCGGCGCTGGTTGCCGAGAGGCCTACCGCCTTGCCGATCTCCGCAAAGGAATCGCGAGCGCTCCTCTGGAGCGCGCGGAGGATCGAGCAGTCGAGCGAGTCGAGAGCGTGAAAACGCGGGCTTTTTGCCGTGATCCCTCCTATTTCAAGGCAGCGAGCCTTTTTTTCGCTGCATTATGTATGTTCTCCGGTCGCTCGCACGCTTACAATCTGGAGAGTGATCGACTGCACGCTGGTCACCTGCGAGAAGGTAGCCGACCTCGATCCCGACGACCGTTTGTTGATGCACGAGCTTCAAGCGCGCGGTCTGACGGTGTCGATTGAGAGCTGGAGCGACCCACGCGCGCAGTGGGGCGCGAGCCGCTTGTGCATCGTGCGCTCGACGTGGGACTACCACGAGCGTTACGACGAGTTCATCGCTTGGGTTGAGCACGCGGCCTCTCTCACCGTCCTGAAAAACGATCCGCGCGTATTGCGATGGAATGCGCACAAGTCGTACCTTAAGGAACTCGAATGGCTCGGCGTGCCGATCGTACCAACGGCCTGGGTGTCGCGCGGCGAGCCCTGCGATCTGGCGGAGCTTGCCGAGACGCGCGGCTGGCATGACGTGGTTCTCAAGCCTGCGAGGGGTGCCGCGGCGCATCAAGTGACGCTCGTCCGTCGCGGCGCCGCGTCGTTTGCCGCAGGTCAGGCGCAGTTCGGGCAGTTGGCGCAAAAGCAGGATGTGCTCGTACAGCCATATTTACGCAGCGTCGTGGATTGGGGTGAACGGGCGCTGATCTTTTTTCGCGGACACTACTCGCACGCGGTTCGCAAGAAGCCATTCGATACCGTCCTCGTTGTCGGCACGCGATCGTCGCTGGTCGAGCCGAAACCTGAAGAGCTCGATATCGCGGCCAGAGCGCTCGCGGGGGTGCCAGGCCGTCCGCTCTATGCGAGAGTCGATCTGCTGCGTGACGACGAGGATCGGGTCTGCGTAAATGAAGTGGAACTCATCGAGCCCGGGCTCTATTTAGGCGTCCACGAGCCGGCGCGACGGCACTTCGCCGATGCCGTCGAGCGCGAACTACAGTTTGCTACGAAAACAAAATCTAGGAGGAGTCACCCATGCGTCATTTCTGGTCTGCAGTAGGTATTTTAGTGGCGAGCGCCGCGCTTGCGAGTTGCTCCGGTGGCGGAGCGCCGCCGCAGCAGGGGCTCGTACCGTCTGTGACGGTCCCGGGTGGCAGCGCCGCCCGCGGAAGGTCGTGGATTCTCCCCTCGGCAAAAAAGTCGGATTTGCTTTACGTCTCCGACTTGCTCGCGCAAGTCGTCGACATCTATACGTACGGTAAGGGCTATGAGCTCGTCGGAGAGCTGACTGGTTTCTTCAATCCCGAAGGCCTGTGCGTCGATAAGACGGGCAACGTTTACGTGACCAACGACACGAGCCTTGGCGTGTATCAAATAACCGAGTACGCTCACGGAAGCACGTCACCGATCCGCACGCTCAACGATCCTGACGGGCGTGCGAACGGCTGTTCTATCGATCCGACGACCGGAAATCTAGCCGTCGCGGACTTTTGGGGGCCGAGCGAAGTAATCGGCAACGTCGCCGTCTTTCCAAAAGCAAGTGGTACTCCGACGTCATACTCGAATTCGAATATCTTTTACGACTATTACTGCGCGTACGACGACAAGGGAAACCTCTTCGTTGATGGCGAGACGGAGGG
>PKWF01000014.1 GCA_003133185.1 Vulcanimicrobiota bacterium
ACAGGGGCGGAAGCAGCGGAGGTCCCAAGATAGGAACATTCCCATATCAGTACATCGCACACAAAGAAATAGCCGCGTACTGGGATATGGCAGAGCAGTATGTCCTAGCCGATAGAATGTTCCAAACCCAGGGCAGTAGTAGCTTTACTGCGCATCAAGACTTGATTCGCGGTGGTACCGCTGTCGCCGGACAGTATGGCTCAAGTGGCAGCATGATCGATACGCCAACTAATGATCCCTGGGGCTGCGACGCAAGCCCGAAGACCGTTACTAACTTCATCACGACCTCGCTGAAATGGGAATTAGACGGCGGGCCGTTTCCCTGCACCACCGCCTTCCCGTCATCGGGCTCTAACTACGAGACGATGCGCGACTTGCTCGATGCGCAGGGAATCTCATGGAAGTACTACTCGCCTTGCTTTGACGAGAGCGGCACGCCAGGATGCAAAGGGAACAAATGCATTGTCTGTATCGGCGCGCAATTAAATGCCTTCGACGTCATCGCCTCGGTCCGCTACGGATCTGAGTGGGGCACGAACGTTTCGATGCCGCAGACGAATATCTTAACGGATATTCAAAGCAATCAGCTTGCAGCCGTCTCGTGGGTGATCCCAGACCAAAATGACTCGGATCATCCGGGAGATGACACCGACCATGGCCCAGAATGGGTCGCGAGCATCGTCAATGCGATCGGCCAGAGCTCTTACTGGGGAAGCACGGCGATCGTGGTTCTGTGGGACGACTGGGGAGGCATGTACGACCACGTTCCCCCCGCGGCGATTGGCAGCGGCAGCGGGCGGGATGACCAGGGGGGCCTCGGTTTTCGCGTACCAATGATCGTGATTTCGCCGTACGCGCCTGAAGGCGTCGTCTCTCATACCCAATACGAGTTTGGCAGCATTTTGAAGTACATCGAAAATAACTGGAATCTGGGCTCGCTGCATACCACGGATCAACGCGCCACCAGCATCGGTAACGCCCTTAACTATAATCAGCAACCGCGCTCGTTTACGCCGATTCCGACGCACTTATCAATCGATTTCTTTATTCACGAAACGCCGTCGAGGTTTCCGGCCGACCCCGAATAGCGCCGAACTCATCGCTTTAAATTACGGACGTTTTCAGAGCGCCACCGCGCGCGTGCCACGACTGTCAAGCCTTCGCAACCGCCTTACTATGACGACGCTAGCGCCAACGATCTCCGCTAAATCGTTCAACTCAACCTTAGCGGCTCGATGCAAAATAGATGTTTAGGTTTTACGGGTTTCCAAAGTTACAAGTGAGTCGAGGTCCTGGCGAAGTCTATAAATACTACAGATCCAGATTGGTCACGGCCTCAGACCCAGGCTCCTCGTTCGCCATGGCTCTAGTTGGCTAGCGCTCTCCGGCCACGGCCATGATCGGTTATGGGTAACGGCGCCGAGGGTCGCTTTGCCGTCGGCTTTGCCAAGCACCCCTTAGGGCCCCGAGCCCTTTGGTCAGGCGGGATGGGCCCGGGGCGTACTGGCCCTCGCTCTTGGCCGCGAGGATCGCGGGGATCGTATTGCGCGCGACGCCCGTCTCTCGGGCGACCGCGCTGATTCCCCTTACCTTGCCGATGCAGGACCAGTGTCTCCACCCGAAGCTCCTTTTGCAGCGTGCAGAGCATGGCTCGCTGCGGGTCCAGGTGGGGTCAATTTTCAACCGGCGGGGCGGTCAGTTTTACTCCGGCGCCAACGCCTGCTTTAAAGAAAGTACTTGACGTGCAAAGCATCGCTAGCTAACATGAACTATAAGCTCTGCTAGCTGATATTAGTCATAGCAGTAAAAAAGGCTGGTCTGCGCTGGGGACGACCTGTTATTGGATCGCCAGGATTCTTTCCCGAAGCCCACTGTCGCTTTTTCGTAAGGGAGGTAGGTTTATGTCGCGGCTCGCAGCTGTGCTATTCAGTTCCCTCTTCCTTTTCGTCACTGCCTGCAGCGGCGGCACCGTCAGCCCGCAGGTTTCACAGAGCACGGTGATTCATCGCTCGTCGGGTACTGTCGGAGACGACGTGATCCACAGCTTTTCGAGTACCGGTGGAATGTACCCGATGGGAACAGTGGCCGCCCAGCTAACTAGCCCTTCGACCTACACGTTTTACGGCACAACGCCCTATGCTTCTAACGGGGATGGAACCGTCTTCAAGTATAATTCCACTTCGTTTTCAACCATCTTTACGTTTCCATCTGACGGTTCGAAAGGCGCGGAGCCGATTGGGGTGATCGTCGATTCAAGTGGAGCGCTCTACGGTACCACATTCATCACCAACGATACTACTTATGGTGTTGGCGGAGGCACCGTCTACAAGCTGACTCCGTCTGGCTCCACGTACACGTACAGCGATCTTCACACCTTTGCTTCTAAGACAAGCGACGGAGATCACCCGATCGCTGCGTTGATAGAAGACTCGAGCGGCAATCTTTACGGCACCACAGCCTTTGGCGGCATCTACGTGCCCTACTGCGATTCGTCAAGCGGTACCGGTAACGAGATACTTGGTTGCGGGACGGTTTTTGAGCTATCGCATTCGGGGTCAGGATATTCGTATAACGTCATTTATCGATTCGCTGGGGCAACTGATGGCCAAATCTCAGCCGGAGGCCTGTTGCTCGACTCCAGTGGAAATCTCTATGGAACGACAGCGATCGGCGGTTCACACTGCGAGACTACCGGTCAGGGCTGCGGGACAGTCTACAAACTTCAGCCGACCCACGCAATTATATGGTCCAAGACGACGCTGCACAACTTCGCGGGAGGTTCAGACGGAAGCTTTCCAACCTCCGCGTTGGCAGCAGATAGCAGCGGTAGTCTCTTTGGAACCACTCTGCTCGGCGGTGCACACAACTGTGGAACGATCTTCAAGCTCCATCCAAACGGCAGCGGTGGTTATACTGAAAGCGTGCTTCACAGCTTCGTCTGCGGAGCCGGAATTATTTCCGGTCTTAGTCTGGCTGAGGGCGAACTGTGGGGTACCCATCAAAAGTCCAGTGGCTCCTGCTGTGGAGCGATCTTCGAAACCGATCCCTCCTCCGGTTCGACGTCGGAAGCCTATGAGTTTCAGGGCCATCCTACCGACGGGGCTGGGCCCGTTGCGCCGCCGTACGGCCCGGGCTATCCCACTGGACGTCTTCTTGTCGTACCGAAGGCCGTTACTACTCTTTACGGAGTAACAATCTCTGGTGGCTCGCATAGCAGCGGATGTTCGGGTTCGGCGGGTTCGGGTTCGGGATCTTTCTCCCCGGGATGTGGAACCTTCTATTCATTCGCGATCAGCTCCGGCGCGAAGTCTGCGAAGGAACGTTCAAGGAAAGCCGCCTTCTTGCCATAAGGTAAAGTGGAACCCCACAAGTTCCCAGGGGTTGAGCTTGGGGTTTCCCAAGATCCCCGCGCGCGCGAGGGCGGCAGCGTTCGAAATTTCACTCGCTGGATTGACGCGACAAGTACAATAAATGCCACGGGCGCTGCAGCATTGAGGGCATAGAGGAACGAGCGGAAACCGGGCCCCCCTCCTCACCGATCGTCGCGCTTCGGGCCCAGCGAGAAAACACGGTAGAATAAGGGTTTTCGCGCCTCGCGTGCTGCGCCTCCGATCGTCGCGCGTTTTGCAATCGCGTTGCAAAAACTCGGAAACGTAGAAAACGCTATATGGCGTAAGGGCTTCTGACCGCGTCGCGCCATGCATTACCGAGTGGAGTGCATCGAGCCAAGGCCTTCGGCGTGCCATATGCAAAGTAATAATAAAATGATTCCGCAAGAACCTCCGCCGCTGCTTGGCTTCAACACGCACCGCGCACGCATCGAACACAAGCTGAAAGAGGCGCGCCACTTCCATGGGCAACTATCAGCTAAGGATGAGCGCTATAGGAAGCTGGCGAAACAGAAACAATGGCGTAGAGCACAAAAGGAGTTGGACGAGTGGATGTATTGTGCATCGGCGTTCATTAGCGCTACTCGATCGACGGACTATTACATAAACAAGGCGACAAAAAGGGGAAGCGCTGAGCGGCTATGGCTCGATGAAGAGGTGAAGAAACCTATTCATGAGATCAGGAGGCTTCGCGATTTGATGCTGCCCGAAGCGACGCCGAATACCGGGTTTCAAGGGACTTTGAGGCACCCGCGGCCGGGAGAAAGCAAAGGCGCTTGGGTTGTGCGAAGCCTGATGGTCGAGCCGCAGAATCCATCTATCGCGCTATCTGTTGCTGGCATTCTCCCGCAACTCTCGGCGGCGGCTAAGAGACTTGCGCAGCAGCATGGGTCGAATGTCTCGGGTCTCTTATCCGCGACAATGACCGGCATGCTCGAGCTTGTCGCCGAAGCAGAGAGCCGGAAGATTCTCAGCGATGACAACATCGAGCCCGCGGTTTCTACCAATATGTCTTAGGGGTGTTTAGTGCGTCGAGCAGATGCAAAGGCCTGGATAGCGCTAGGACGTATGGCGGTTAGTTCGCTTGCAAAATGCCAAAGAATGAAAATCTTTGACCTTCCAGACCTCGCGATCGAGAATGCGCGGGCCGATGTCGTAAGGAGCTTCGAGGCCTTCCCCGCGCTTCGCCGCCTTTACGACGAGGCCTATATCGAGAAACTATTAACTCGCCGCAACACGACAAACTTTCTATTGTTTATGCTTGTAAGACCCGATGACTGGTATTGACGGGTACCCACTAAATGCCACCAAAGATATGTGGATTCCTTTCGAGGCCGAGCCTCGGATTCCACATATCTTTGGTGGCATTTAGTG
>PKWF01000089.1 GCA_003133185.1 Vulcanimicrobiota bacterium
TGGTTCCGCACGAGATGTCGACGACGCTCTTTACGATCGCCGGCATGGAGCAGTTCGTGCCCGTCTTTCTCGGCGAGCAGCCGGCTCCCGCTCCGCGCGTCGTGACGGTGCAGCGCTGCCTTCGGGTCGCCGGTGCGAAGAGCGATATCGAGAGCGTTGGGAGGACGGGGCGGCACGGCACTTTTTTGGAGATGTTGGGCAACTTTAGCTTCGGCGACTATTACAAGCGCGAAGCGATCGCGTGGGCATGGGAGTTCGTGACGCAGGTGCTTGGTCTGGATCCGCAGCGGCTGTACGTCACCGTGCATACGGACGACGATGAAGCCGCGCGGATTTGGAGCGCGGAAGTTGGCCTCGATCCGGCACGCATTACGCGTTTTGACGAAGATAACTTCTGGACGATGGGTGCGACCGGTCCGTGTGGACCGTGCACCGAGATCTTTTACGACACGGGCGCCGAGCACGCGAGCGGCACCGACGACACGGGACCAAATCGCGGGAATCGGTACGTCGAGATCTGGAACGTCGTCTTTCAACAGTACAATCGAACGGCGGACGGCAAGCTCGAAGATCTGCCGCGCACGTCGATCGACACGGGCGCCGGTTTCGAACGCATGCTCGCCGTGTGTAACGGCTTTGCCTCGATGTATCAGACCGACCTCTTCACCGATTTAGTCGTGGCGCAGCCACCGATACGTCACACGACGCTCGAGCGGCGCGAGCAACGGGCGCGCCAGAATATCATCGCGGATCATCTTCGCTCGGCGGCGTTCTTGATCAATGACGGCGTCTATCCATCGAACACGGACCGAGGGTTCGTGCTGCGTTTTCTGATTCGNNGCACTACGTCAAGAAGAGCAGACGTTCGACCGGACGCTGGAACGCGGGATGACGATGCTGGAACGCGTCATCGACGAGGCGACGCAACGGCCGGGGCGAGTGATCGGCGGAGAGGAAGCATTCTTGCTGCACGACACGTTCGGCTTCCCTCTCGAGCTTACGCGTGAAATCGCGGGCGAGCGCGGCGCGGTCGTCGATGCCGTCGCGTTCGACCGCTTGATGGAAGAGCAGCGCGAACGCGCGCGTCGCGACGCCGCCGCGAAGCGCGACGTGGTAGCGCTGACGGATCTGCCGGCGATCAGCAGCAGCTTCACCGGCTACGATGAGGGCCTTGAAGCCGACGGCGAGGTCGTGGCGGCACTCAAAGAAGGGAAGTCCGTCGCTTCGTTATCGCAGGGAGACGAAGGTGTGTTGATTTTGGATCGCACGCCGTTCTATGCGGAGCGCGGTGGGCAGATCGGCGATCGCGGGCGAATTCTGCGCACTTCGACAGGCTCAGTGCAGGCTACTTCGACCGACTCAGTGCAGCCTAGCGCGCTCTTCGAGGTGCGCGATACGCAGTACATGGGCGAAGCGATCGCGCACTACGGCAGCGTCCGCGAGGGAGAGTTCGCGGCCGGCGATCGGGTCCGCGCCGGCGTTCTTGAATCGTGGCGACGCGAGATTCGACGGCACCACACGTCCGCGCACCTTTTGCAACGGGCGCTCAAAGACGTGCTCGGCGACGAGGTCAACCAAGCCGGTTCCTGGGTGGGCATCGACCGCATGCGCTTCGACTTCCGCTGGCCGAAGGGCGCGCTGACGACCGAACAACGGCGTGCCGTCGCCCATCGCGTCAACGAGATGATCCGCGACGACGCGCATCTGGTCACACGCGTGCTTCCGCTCGAGGAAGCGAGAAAGACCGGAGCAATTTGGATGGCCGGGGAAAAGTACGGCGACATGATTCGCGTCGTTGAGGCGGGGCCTTCCATTGAATTCTGCGGCGGTACGCATTCGCACTCAACCGGCGAGCTGGGACTTTTCGTAATTTTGTCGGAATCGTCGATCGGCAGCGGCATTCGCCGGATCGAGTCATGCGTTTCGGCGGCTGCCGAGGAGTACGTCGACAAGCAGAGCGACCTCATCGGCACGCTTTCGGCTTCGATGTCGGCAGCGCCCGACGAGTTGCTCGAGCGGTTCGAGCGGATGCACCGCGACCTCAAAGAGATGCAGACGGCAGTTGGGCAGCTGCGCGCTCGATTTGCGGCAGCCGATGCCGACGTATACGTAGCAAAGGCCGAGCGAAAAGGGGATCGCGCCTTTGTCGGCGCGGTGCTCCATGAAGCCAACGGCGAAGCCCTTCGCCATCTCAACACGGCGATCCGAAATCGCTTTCGCAGCGGCGTCGTGGCGTTGGCTGGTATCGATGACGGCAGCGTCAGCCTTTTGGTCAGCGCGAGCGAAGATCTGATCGGTGACGGCATTCACGCGGGCAAACTGATGAAGCTGGCGGCTCCGCTGGTCGCAGGTAAAGGCGGCGGTCAGGCGGCGTTGGCGCAGGGCGGCGGAAGCGACGGCGCCGGTGCCGAGGCGGCCCTCCAAGCGATTCGCGACGCCGTGCTGACGTGAGCCGCTTGCGAGCGATCTCGATACTTGCTCTGGTGGGATCGGTGGGTGCGAGCGCAAATCACCTCGACTCGCAATACGTTTTGCAGCGATACGCTTTGGCACTCGTTGCGGCCTCCGCCCCGAAAGTCGTCGTCTTCTCCTACACCGTCTCACAGGTCGGGCCGAGCAACATCGAGCAACACCATCGAATTTATCGAAGCGGACTCGACGTGCGCGACGATACTCTTTCAGTGGATGGAATAACGTTGCTTCGCAAGGTGGTGCGCATCTCACGGCATGTGGATCGTTATGCGATCGCTCGCTTTGCGCCGAGCACCGAGTCGTACGAGCTGCTCTTTCTCGGAACCGTAAAGGACGGCCGGCATTTTGACTACGTCTACGAAGCGACGCCGTTAAATCATTCTCCCGGTGCTCGAATCGACCGATTGACGATCGACGGCTCGAACTTCCTTCCGCGCGCCGTCCACTTTCTGAGCGGCAATGAGGGCGTCGAAGGCAGCGGCGAGGTTGAGTTCGGGCCTTTCGGCAAGTATTGGATGCCGGTCGTTGCCGCCGCCACCGCGCAAGTCGGCGGCAAACCGGCACGCGAGCGGATCACCTGGAGCGATTATCGCTTCCCGCAGAGTTTACCACCCTCAACATTCCAGCCGCCTCAACCGCTCCCGCAGGCGACGCTCCCGACCATTTGACCGCACGAATTCGGCCGGCGTACGCTGCTGCCCTCGTCGCCTTCGTCGTGACGGCGTTCGTATCGCAACTTCGTTCAACGCCATATAACAACTTCGTGCTGTTGGCGCAGGCGCTGTTAGCGGGTCACACGTGGATCGACTGGCCAGGTGCCTTCATCGATGCGTTGCCGTACAATGGCCATTATTTCGTGATCGAAGGCCCGCTGCCGGCGTTGCTGCTCGTGCCGCTGGTGGCGCTCTTCGGAGCGCGAACGAACCAAACCGGCTTGGCGCTGGTGCTTGCCGCCGTTGCCATCGGCGCGGCGTGGGAGCTTGGCGAGCGCTTTGGAGTACGCCGCACCAGCATCGCGTGGATCTGCGCGTTCCTTCTGGCGGGGACCGATCTCTTGTGGTGCGCGATGCTGGGCGACGTGTGGTTTACCGCGCACGTTTCCGCGGTCTGCTTTACCTTGCTGGCGTTGGTCGAGCTCGCCGGTAAGCGGCGCGGCTGGCTCGTCGCGATCTTCGCCGCTTGCGCCTTCGAGTCGCGCTTTTCGATGATTGTCGCGTTACCCGTCTACGCTTTTTTGCTGGCGGCTGAGTCGCCGCGCGGCGTGCAAGTGCGAAGGCTCGGCTCATTCTGCGCGATGCTCGTTCCCGTCGGCATCCTCTGGGTTCTCTACAACGAGGCGCGCTGGGGAACGTTGAGCGATATCGGTTACAGCGCCTGGTACCATCTGGACCAAGCCGGAATGCCGACCGGCTCGCCTTTTCGCTTAGAGTATCTGCCGAACCAGCTTTGGTCGTTTTTCGTGCAGTTGCCGACGTTCTTGCCGGGTTTCCCGTGGCTGCGTCCGGAGTATTCGGGCGTCGCCCTAACGTGGACGTCCCCCGCGTTACTGCTCGCGTTCTTCGCTCGTTCACCCGTTCGCTGGGTGCTCGCACTCTGGGTCGCGGCCATCTTGGTCGCGATCCCGAATTTCCTCTATTACGTAAATGGTTTCGCGCAGTTCGGGATGCGCCATGCGCTCGACTTTGAGCCGTTTCTCGTCGCACTGATGATGCTCGCGGTACGCGAGCGCGTGCCGGCATGGGCAAAGGCCCTCATCGTTTATTCGATCGTCGTGGGAGTTTGGGGATGCTGGTACTGGCTGCAGTTCGTGCGAACGTAGGTGCGTCGAGCGCGCCGGCAACGGCGTCAGGACGCGTGCACGAAACGCATCCCTCTGGACCACGTCGCCACGACGGGGATGCTTGCAATCGACGAAACATCCACCGTTGCGGGATCGGCAGCGAGTTCCACGAGATCGGCGTCCTTCCCCAGCTCGATGCTGCCGACGCGGTCTTCGAGCTGACACGCGATCGCGCCGTTGATCGTCATGGCCCGCAGAGCCTGCTCGACGGAAACGCGCAAGCCGGGGCCCAGCGGGCTCGTCGCTCCCAGCGGCACCCGTGTGACGGCGGTTTGAATGTAGCGTAACGGTTGGATGTCGGTCGTGGCGTAGTCGGAGTTCATGCTCCAGACCAGGTTGCGACGGATCGCTTCGGGCGCGTTGTCGAGGCCTTCGGCTCGGGGCTCGCCGAGGATTCGTTCTGCGAATGGAAGGCCCCACTCGTAGATGTGCCCTTCGGTAAACGAGACGGCCAGGTTCATCTTTTGCAGCGCGTCCCACTGCTCGGGCCGCGTGACGGTGCAGTGCTCGATACGGTTACGAAATCCCGGCGCGGCCGTACTGCCGTACGCGCTGGAAAACGCGCCGAGGGCGAGATCGAGCCCAGCGTCGCCGTTTGCGTGGATGGCGGCGCTCCATCCATTCTTTTTAGCAAGAGCGGCTAACTCGTTGAGCGGACCGGGCTCCCAGTTGAGCGAGCCCTTGTTATTTGGTTTGCCGAGGTACGGCTGCGTAAGCGCGCCGGTGAAACCTTGGAGCGACCCGTCGGCCCAGAATTTGACGCACGGTACGGAGAGGCGCCCGTTGGCGAGGAAGATCGGTGCGCCCGGCCTGCGTGGGATCTTGGCGACAACGTCGTCGAAGGTCGCGTGTTCTTGAAAGTCTGGCATCGTGCTGATGCGCACCGGATTGTTCGCGCGCGAGACGAGCGCGGTGTAGATGGCCCAGTCGTCGGGCACCTTGCCCGTTGGGCCGATCCCCGCATCGTGGACGGTGGTAACGCCGGCTTTGGCCGCCGTTTCCAACAATCCGCCATACCATCCGACGATCTTCTCCGGCGTCGGGGAGACGCTCGCGAGCAACTTTTCGATGAACGGCGCCATCGCCGGCGGCTCGTAGATCACGCCGTCGAGCGCGCCGCCTGCGTCCTTGCCGTAGCGACCGCCACCGGGCACGTCGGGCGACTGCGCCGTGATGCCGAGGATCGCAAATGCTTTGCCGTTCGCGTAACCGATGTGTCCCGACGGATTTATGACGAAGATCGGCACGTCGGTTGAGACGGTATCGAGATCTTGCATGGTTAGCTGGCGGTACGGCGTCATCACCGAGTTGTCGAATCCGAACGCGCCGTACCAGTTTCCCGCCGGCACGCTTGCGAGCCCACCACGGAGCGCCGCCAAGAACGCTTCGAGCGACGCGCACTGCGGATATCGCGCCACGAGCAAGTTCGCAATGACGATTTGGTAGATAAAATGCATGTGCGGCTCGACGAATCCAGGAAGAACCGTCGCGCCGCGCAGATCGACGATCTCCGTCTTCGGCCCGCGATACGTCATCACGTGCGTCCGCGAACCGATTGCCGAGAAGCGTCCGCCGGTTATGGCGACCGCGTCCACAACGGAGGCGCCGGCCATCGTGCGAAAGCGGCCGTTAATGAGAATCGCGTCGGCTGCGCCGGCCGTTGCCGCGGCGACGCGCACCGAAGACGCGGCGACCAGGCTGCCCGCCATGGCGACGAAAGCTCCCCGGTTCAGGCTCGCGAGCGAACGAAGCGTTTCGAGATACGGCGGCCGGCAGCGACATTCCATTCGTAGCGTTTCTCGCCCGCGGGTGCTACGACCTTATCGGCGCTGGGAAAGCGCGTCGTAGGCTCCTCGAAGGCCGCTCGGATCCGCAACGGGAGCGCCGCACGTCGTTCCGGCGCAGACGTAAGCTGCCGGTTCTGCCGGCATCCCGAGTTCCGCGGCCGCATCGGCCGCGAGCGTCCGGACCGAAACAAACGGTGACGGAAGCCGTTGCGCAANNGCCGCGTAGAGCGCGAGCGTTCGCCTCACGCGATCGCGGTGCGCGGGCTGCGCCGTAAGTGCGTCCAAACGCAGGAGCGCGTCCGCGAGCAGGCCGTTCTCCGCGATCGGACGGTCGGCAATTGCGAGATTGCCGAAGGATTCGCGGCCCGCAAGGCGGTCGTAAAATCCGCCGCCCGGCGCTTCGAAAGCCTCGATTGTCGTTTGAGCGAGCGCTCGCGCGCGCTCCAGGAAACGCTCCTCTCCGCTCGCTTCGTGCGCGTCGAGCAGGGCGCGAAGGTAGGCGACGTGATCGACGAGCAAACCGCGCACCTCGGGCGCGCCGCCCGGGACGAGGACGTGATAGAGCAAACCGTCCGGATCGACGAGGCGCGACGCCACGTTATCGAGCGTCGTGATGGCTTGCGCGAGCAGCGCATCGTCGTCGAGCGCTCGCGCAACCCGAAAGAATGTGCCAGCAAGCGCGCACGTCCAGTTGGTGTACGANNGCTTCGTCGGCATCTTGACTGCCGCCGAAGAACCCCGTCTGCGGATCGAGCAGAACGTTGCGAACGTAGTTTGTGGCCGATACCAGCGTCGTGTGAGAATCGTCGGTGGGAGCAAAGATCGCGAGCGTCGCGAGAACTCGGAGCAGGCCCGCGTGCTCCTCGGCCATCTTCTCAAAATGCGGGACGCTCCAGTCGCGCGTCGTCGAGTAACGGAAGAAACCGCCCTCGACGTGATCGTACATTCCGCCCCGCGACATGCCGCCCATCGTCCTCGAAACCATCGCGTAATAGCGCTGATTGCCCGAAAGCCGCCACTCGGAGAGCAAGAACTCGAGTACCTCCGGCTGCGGAAACTTCGGCTCGTCACCGAAACCGCCAAACTCCTCGTCGAAGTTACTTTCAAGATTTTCGAGCAGTCGCGTGATCGGTGCGTCGCTTAGGTCGCCGGATACTGCGGGTTCGCGCAGCGCGTCATGCGATCGCGACGTTGCGGGAAGCTCGGCGATTTCGTTCTTTTGCTCGTCGTAAAAGCGCGCGATCTCCTCGAGCGCGCGATGCATCTGCGCCGGCGGCAGGTAGGTCGCACCGGTCAGCGTTCGTCCGTCGGGCGTCAAAAATGCCGTCGTAGGCCAGCCGCCCATGTTATAACGCGCATTGATGTCGGGGCGCCTGTCGTTGTCGACGCGTATGGGAACGAAGCGGCGGTTGATCGTTTCGATGACGCCCGGATCGGAGTAGGTCGTCTCGTCCATCACGTGACACCAATGGCACCAGACGGCCGAGATCGAGAGCAGGATCGGGCGGTCTTCCGCCTGCGCGCGCCCGAAAGCTTCGGCACCCCATTCGATCCAGCCGATTTCGGCCGCGCGATTGGGGCGCGGTGAGAAGCGAAACTCACTCATCGGCGTCGGCGGCTCCCCGCAGAAACGAACTAGCGTAAAACACGGCGACCAAGACGTACAGCGTCAGTGCCCCGATGCCTGCGCCGTAGAGATGCAACGCGTACGCGAGCGCGAAAAAAGCGGCAAAGCCGAGGCTGATCGTGCAGTAGCGCCGGTGCATGGCGCGATCCATTCCGTAAATCTGCGCGTCGTAAAAACCGCCCGCGCGCCTGCTGTGCCGCCAGGCCGCGGCCGCGACGCCAAGCGCCAGGACCAGGCCGGCAATGCTATACATCATGGAGTCTAAGAATAGCTCGCCGCGTCGTCGAAGTCCAAATACGATGGCAGTAAAGAAGCCGGGCGCGCGCCCGGGATCGCTCGAGACGTATCGCAAGAAGCGCGATTTTAAGGCGACGCCCGAACCGAGCGGCCGGAAGGAGCGGGTCTCCAAGAAGCTGCGATTCGTCGTGCAGATGCACCGCGCCACACGCTTGCATTACGATTTCCGCCTGGAAGCCGGCGGCGTGCTCGCTTCCTGGGCGGTGCCCAAGGGACCGACCCTCGTTCCACTCGACCGGCGGCTCGCAATGCACGTTGAAGACCATCCGATGGATTACCGGGATTTCGAGGGCAACATTCCCGCGAAGCAGTACGGCGCAGGGAGCGTGATCGTTTGGGATCGCGGCACCTACACGCTGGTCGAAGGCACCGACCCGGCCGCGGAGATCGCCAGCGGCAAGATCAAGTTTATCCTTCATGGCAAGAAGCTCAAGGGCGAGTTCACGCTGGTCAAAATCAAGGCCCGCGAGGGCGAGCGCGGCGAGCCGTGGCTCTTGCTCAAAGATCGCGACGAGTATGCCGATCCGAAGTACGATCCGGCGGATCATCCCGAATCGGTCAAAAGCGGCAAGACGCTGGCGGATATCGCTGCCGATCCGCGGGCCGAGACCTGGCAATCCAAACCCGCCGCACGCTATGCGGCCGCACCGCCGCGCAAGCGCGCGGCGAAACGCGACCCAATCCCGCATCCCAAAGCGCTCATGCTGGCAACGCTGGTCGCCGAGCCATTCGACGACCCCGCGTGGCTCTTTGAGATCAAGTGGGACGGTTATCGGGCGCTCTGCACGGTCGATGAGAAGAACGAGCTCAGGCTCGTCTCGCGCAACGGCCTCGACATGTTACGGCGCTTTCCATCGCTCGAGGAACTCGTAAGCGCGTTTGCCAGTCTGCCGGTGGTGGTCGATGGCGAAATCGTCAGCCTCGACGCGCAAGGGCGCTCGGCCTTTCAGCGCCTACAGGAATCGCAGAAGAAACCGGCCGGGTTGACCTATGCAGTCTTCGACCTGCTCTATGCCGACGGTAAGGATCTGCGCTCTACTCCGCTCGAAGAGCGTAAAGCGCTGCTCGAACGATTGATTAAAGACGATACCCTTGTGCTCTACTCCAAGCACGTGCTCGACCGCGGCAAAGAGCTCTTCGAAGTCGCGCGCAAGAAGCATTTAGAAGGCATTATCGGAAAGCGGCGCGATTCGACGTATCAAGAGCGGCGTAGCCGCGACTGGGTCAAGATCAAGACGAGTTACGAGCAAGAGTTCGTGGTCGGCGGCTGGACCGAGCCCAAAGGCAGCCGCAAAGGCTTCGGCGCACTGCTGCTCGGCGTTTACGAAAAAAAACGGCTGCGGTATGTCGGTTCGGTCGGAACGGGATTTACGGTAAAGAAACTCTCCGAGCTCTACGAGCGGCTTCGAAAGATCGAGCGCAAGAGCTCGCCCTTCGTCAACGACGTTGATGCAAACGCGCCAACGCACTGGTGCTCGCCGCAGCTCGTCGTCGAGGTACGTTTTGCCGAATGGACGCGCGACGGTTATCTGCGCCAACCCGCGTACG
>PKWF01000172.1:0-9456 GCA_003133185.1 Vulcanimicrobiota bacterium
CGCGACGTTACCGCTCGCGGCTTTGCTTGCGATCTCGCGCGTTCCGCGCCTTCGCGCCGTAGGCCGCGCGACGTTCGTGCCCTCGCTCTTCAATCTCAACGAACCACTGCTCTTCGCGGCCCCCGTCGTCTTCAACCCTCATTTGGTTCTGCCGTTCGTCGGCGTGCCAATCGTGCTCGCCACGATCACCTACGCGGCCGTTGCAACCGGCCTCGTCGCGCGCGCAGCGTTTTACGTCCCTTCGTCGGTTCCGACGTTCATCTCGACGTACGTCGCCACGCAGGACCTGCGCGCCATAGCACTCGCCGCATTGAACATCGTGGTTGCGACGGCGATGTACTATCCGTTCGTGCGCGCCTACGAGCGTCATGTCTTGGAGAGCACGTGATCGCAGAGCTGTGCGAGCGGTTCGGGATAACCGGGCGCGTCAGGGAGGCGGCGCTCGAGGCGCAACGCCGAACCGCAACGCTGACCTACGATGCCCAGCAATGCGTGCAGCGCAAGGTCCTCGGCGCCTTCATCGACGAGGGCATCGACGAGAGCGATCTTGCCGGAACCACCGGGTATGGCTACGACGACGCCGCGCGCGCGCGTTACGAGTCGCTGCTCGCGCGCGTTCTCGGCGCGGAGCGCGCCATCGCTCGGCTCTCGATCGTGAGCGGTACGCATGCAATCGTCGCCGCGCTGGCAGCGTGCACCACGCGCGGTGCGACGCTGCTCTCGATCTCCGGGCCGCCGTACGATACGCTTCGTAACGCAATCTGCGACGCACCGCACTGCCTCGCCGGGGAGGGCATCGAGTACCGCGAGATCGCGCTGAGTGACGATGGCAGGATCGATCTGCCGGCCGCGCAAAAAGCGCTGCGCGCCGCAGCGAACGTAACCGTCTTCATTCAGCGCTCGCGCGGCTACGCGCCGCGGCGATCGCTGACCGTCGCCGAGTGCGAAGCCGCGTACGCAACGGTCAAAAGCGTGGCTCCGCATGCGCTGGTGCTGGTGGATAACTGTTACGGAGAACTGGTCGAAGAGCGCGAGCCGGCGGAGGCCGGCGCCGATTTGATCATGGGATCGTTGATCAAGAATCTCGGCGGATCGATCGCCCCGGCGGGCGCCTACGTCGCGGGACGTGCCGAGCTGGTGGAGCGCGTCGCGGCTCGGCTTTACGCGCCAGGGTTAGGCGCGGCGCTTGGCCCGACGTTAGGCTTCGGCCGCGCGTTCGTGCAAGGTCTCTTTCTCGCACCGCTCGTCGTGGAGCAAACTCTGCGCGGCTTGGATTTCATCGCCGCACTGTTCGAGGCCCTAGGCTATGACGTCGAGCCGTCCGCGGGTGCGCGGCGCAGCGATATCGTGCAGGCGATTCGTCTTGGATCGGCGCGGAAGCTCGAGCGTTTTGCCGCGGGTCTACAAGCCGCGATGCCGGTCAACGCGCGCTTTACGCCGGTGCCCGGACGGGTGCCGGGGTATGCCGATCCCGTGCTGATGTCGTCGGGGGCCTTCATAGGTGGCGCCACGATCGAACTCTCCTGCGATGCTCCCCTGCGCCCGCCGTACGAAGTCTACGTTCAGGGCGGAGTGCTCGCCTCGCATGCCTATCTGGGCGCGCTCTTCGCCGCGCGCGCGCTCGAACCGCCTAGTTAGGCAGCCCGGCGCGCCCTAAAAAGCCGTAGAAGTGATAGCAGCAACCGTCGGAGGTCGAAATGGCAATACGCGTGTCCTCGACCGAGGCACCGGTTACTGTCTTACCTACGAGGCTTTGCAAAATCTCTCGAGCTTGAAGAAACTCTGCGGCCCTCAATCCATCCGGCTCGGCTTCGATGAGCTGGAGGAGCTGATCGAGTCGGTCGTCCATGGTCTCCCCTAGTATCGTCCCCTCGGCGGGGATTTCTTAGCGGCGCGGCGCCAGGAAGCCGCGGGAGCGCCTAGAGAAGGGCTGGCGGCCATGTACCTGCTCGAAGTGCTTAGCGGTCCGCTCGATGGCACAACCTGGCCGTTCGAGCGGGAGATCACGATCGGGCGCGATTACGCGCAGGCAGATGCCTGCCTTTCGCTCGACCGCTACGTCTCTCGCCAGCACGCGCGTCTGCTCATCGACGGCAGTTCGATCCGGCTAACCGATCTTCGCAGTCGCAATGGGACACGCTTGGGCGGTCAGCCCGTTGTCGGCGACGTTCCGTTGCCGGTAGGCGAGCCGTTCGTCGTAGGCCGCACCCTTCTGCGAGTGACGCGCGCGTAGCCCTAAGCTCGTGGAAAGCGCCGCTACGGTTGCGCGGGCGCGCGCGCTCTCATCTGCGTTGCCGCGGCCTCTCGGATTCGTTCCGACGATGGGCGCGCTTCACGAAGGGCATCTCGAGCTGGTGCGGCGCGCGCGTGAACGATGTGCTGCGGTTGTGGCCTCGATCTTCGTTAACCCGCTGCAGTTTGCGCCCAGCGAAGATCTTGCGACCTATCCGCGCGATCTGCAGCACGATCGCGAAAAGCTCGCCGCGGCCGGGATCGACGCGCTTTTCGAACCCGACGTGCCGGCAATGTATCCCGCGAACTTCTCGACCTTCGTCGCGGTCGAGCCGTTGGAGGAGCTCTTCGAAGGCGCGCGACGGCCGGGACACTTTCGCGGCGTTTCGACGGTCATCGCTAAGCTGCTCAACATCGTGCGGCCCGACGTACTGTTTCTCGGGCAAAAGGATGCGCAGCAAGCCGTCCTGCTGCATAAGATGATCGCCGATCTCGATTTTTCGGTCGAAGTCGAGGTCGTGGCGACGGTGCGCGAGCCCGATGGTCTCGCGATGTCGAGCCGTAACCGCTATTTGGATGCAACCCGCCGCGTCGAAGCGGCGACCCTCTACCAAGCACTTTGCACGACCCTCCGAGCCTTCGAAGGCGGCGCGCGTAAGGCGGATGCGCTCGAGGCCGGAATCGCCGCGCTGAGCTCGCGCGCGCACCTCGATTACCTCGAGGTCGTCGATGCCGCAACGTTCGAGCCGATCGAAGAGCTCCGCCCGCCGGCGTTTATCATCGGTGCGGCGCGTTTTGGCACGACACGCCTGATCGACAATCTGTGGGTGCCAAAGTGACGGCCGGGGCAAGGATTTTTCTAGGGGTAAGCGGCGGGATCGCNNTTCGACCCTTCGACAAGCTCAGGGCAAGCTAAGCTCAGGGCAGGCCAAGCTCATGACAGGCTGAAGAATGGTGGCTAAGCGTCGCATCTTGTTAGGGGTAAGCGGCGGGATCGCTGCTTATAAAGCGGCAGCGCTGACGAGCACGCTCGTGCAGCGCGGCGACGACGTCGACGTTGTGATGACGGCCGAAGCGCAACGCTTCGTAAGTTCGCTGACGTTCGCATCGTTGACGGCCAGGCCGGTCTACACGTCGCTCTGGGATCTTCCCGAACGCATCCCGCACATTCGGCTCGTTCGCGAGGCGCAAGTGGCGCTCGTCGTGCCGGCGACGGCCAACCTCATCGCTAAACTTGCGGCGGGCATTGCCGACGATTTGCTGACGGCCGCGCTGCTTGCGGCGCGCATTCCGCGCATCCTGGCACCGGCGATGAACGAAGCGATGTACGAAGATCCGGCGACGCAGGCAAATATCTCCGCGTTGCGCGCGCGCGGCTACGAGATCGTCGATCCCGAGCGCGGCTTTCTGGCCGAACGCGAACGCGGTGTCGGACGCTTAGCGAGTGAGGAACGAATTCTCCAAGCACTCGACCGCGCGTTGGCTCGGCGGCTAGCGCTGAAAGGAAAGCGCGTCGCCATTACCGCCGGTCCGACCCGCGAGGCGTTCGATCCGGTGCGTTTCCTCAGCAACGCATCGACCGGTGCCACCGGCATCGAGCTCGCGCGGGAAGCCGCGCTGCGAGGTGCGAGCGTGACGCTGTTGCTCGGCCCGACGCAGCTCGAGCCGCCGGCCGGCGTCACGGTCGTACGGATCGTGACGGCGCGCGAGCTCTACGAGGCGGCACTCGTTCATGCCGTCGGCGCCGACCTCGTCATCGCGACGGCGGCGGTGGCGGACTGGCGCCCGGCCGAGCATCGCGATTCAAAACTCTCTAAGAGCGGAGAAGATTTGACGGTGCGGCTCGCGCCGAATCCCGACGTCCTCGCCGCGCTCGGCGAGCGCAAGGGGTCGACGTTTTTGGTCGGCTTTGCAGCGGAGACCGACGATCACGAAGCGCACGCCCGCAAGAAGCTTCGCTACAAGCATCTCGATGCAATCGCCGTCAACGACGTGGGCGGCGAACGCGGTTTCGGGACCGGCGATAACGAGTTGGTGCTCTTGTGGGGCAATGATGGACGCCGCGAGCTTGGGCGATCCGACAAGAAAATGCTGGCGGCGAGATTGCTCGACGCGGTTGAGGAACTGATGCGATGCTCTTGACGATCGACGTCGGCAACACCGAGACCAAACTCGGCTGCTTCTCGCACGACGAGCTGCAGCAAACCTGGCGAGTGACGACGGAACTGCGCCGTACGCCCGACGAGTACGGAGTCTTTTTCACGCAACTCTTTGCCACNNCCGATCTTCCTGAAGCCGCAGACGCAAGAGCTGATCGCCATCGTAACGGAGAATCCGTCGGAAGTCGGCGCCGACCTCGTCGCCGCGGCGATCGGCGGAGTGCGGCGCTTCGGCGCGCCGTTGATCGTCGTGAGTTTCGGCACGGCGACGGTGTTCATCGCGATCTCTTCGGCCGGCGAATATCTCGGCGTCGCGATCGCACCGGGGATCGCCGTGTCGATCGACGCGTTGATCGGGCGTACGGCCAANNGAGGCGCTGCAGAGCGGAATCGTCTACGGTTTCACCGGGCAGGTGGAGGCGGTTGTCGAGCGGATCCGGGCGGAGATGGGCGTACGCGCCAAAGTCATTGCAACCGGTGGTCTCGCCGACGTGGTCGCCAAGCAAACGCCCGTCGTCGATGCCGTCGATCCCTATTTGAGCCTCGTTGGACTAAATCTGTTTCATCGCTCGGCACGCGCTGCGAGGCGCGACGAGCAAAATGGTCTAACCTAGGATAATGCGCTGCAAGCCGCTGCAGATTGGCTCGATCGAGATCTGGCCGCCGTTGATTCTCGCGCCGATGTCCGGGGTGACGAATCGAACGATGCGCGCTCTCTATCGCCCATTCGGGCTAGGCCTGACGGTGACGGAGTTCGTGTCGTCCAACGCGCTCGCGCATGGGAACCGGCGCACGATGGAGATGATCGACCAGCACGGGTTGGAAAAACCCGTCGCGACGCAGCTCTGGGGCGACGACCCGGCGACGATGGCGCGCGCAGCCAAGGTCGTGCGCGAGTGCGGCGCCGACATCGTCGACATCAACTTCGGCTGCCCTGCGCCGAAGGTGACCAGGACCAACGGCGGATCGGCCTGTCTGCGCGATCCGGATCGTTGTGAATCGATCGTCCGCGCGGTGGTCGCGGCCGTGGATTGTCCGGTGACGGTGAAGATGCGGTTGGGCTGGAGCGAGAACGCACTGGTCTATCTCGAGGTNNCGCAGCCTCGACATTCCGGTGATCGGCAACGGCGATCTCGACGATCCGTATCTGGCAATCGAGCGCATGCGCGCAAGCGGCGTCGACGCGGTCATGCTCGGCCGTGCGACGCTCGGTAATCCGTGGCTCATCTCTCAAATTCGAGATTTGATGGAAGGGCGCGATGCGCGTGCGCTCCCGAGTGCGCCCGATCGTTTGCGCTTTGCGATCGTGCATTACCGCACGATGGTAGAGGAGCTCGGCGAGGCGCGCGCGGTTCCCCAGATGCGCAAGCACCTGGCCCTCTATCTCAAGGGAATCCCGGGCGCCGCGATGCTGCGCGAACGAATCATGCGCATCGAGAGCGCGGATGAAACGATCGCTACGATCGACTCAACGATCTCACGCCTCGAATCCACGCCACTGGTCGCAGCGTGAACAAAAAACGAGACCGGATTTTTCCGGCCCCGCGTTTTCGTAGCTTCAAAGGCTATCCAGCACTGACTAAGCATCTGGATTTTAGTGCAGGTGACTGGTCTGCGTCAAGATGCCTAGCCGGCGCGGTCGCCCCCGGCGGGACTCAAACCCGCATCCCCAGCTTAGTCAGTGCTGGACNNGCGGCGCGACGACCTTTATGGCGCGGCGTCGCCGCAAGAGCTTGCGGCGGAGACGTACGAGAACTACAAACGGTTCGTCAATCCGCCGTTGGCGCGCGTGATGAAGCTCTCCGGGTCGCCGGTCGAAGTGCGCGCGGAGGGCGCGACGATCTGGGATCAGACGGGAAAGGCGTATCTCGATTTCGCCGGCGGCTACGGCGTCTTCACGCTGGGACATCGCCATCCGCGCGTCGTCGAGGCCGTGCGCAATCAGCTCGACCTCATCTCGCTCTCGGGCAAGACGATGTTCAACGTCTTGCTCGGACGCGCATCGCGGCGTCTCGCGGAGCTCGCACCTGGCGATCTGGAGATCTCCTTTTGGTGCAACAGCGGAACGGAGGCCATCGAGGGAGCCATCAAACTTGCGCGCGCCGCTACCGGGCGCGCGAAGATAGTCGGAACGGTCGATGCCTATCACGGTAAGACGCTGGGGGCACTCTCCGTCAGCGGGCGCGAAACCTTTCAGTCGCCGTTTCGTCCGTTGCTCGCCGACTCGGTCTGCATTCCCTACGGTGAAACGAGTGTGCTCGAGGAAGCGCTCGCCGGCGCCGCGGCATTTGTCGTCGAGCCGGTGCAGGGCGAGGGCGGTGTCAACGTGCCGCCGCCGGGTTATCTGCGCGCCGTTCGCGAGGCATGCGATCGCAGCGGTGCCATTTTTGTTGCCGACGAAGTGCAGACGGGATTGGGGCGCTGCGGGTACCGTTTTGCCTGCAATCGCGACGACGTCGTACCCGACGTTATGGCGCTTGCGAAGGGGCTCTCCGGCGGCGTCGTTCCGGTGGGCGCCTTTATCGCGCGACCGAGTGTTTGGCACCGCGCGTTCGGGCACGCGCCGCTGCTGCACACCTCGACCTTCGGCGGCGGCGAGCTGGCGTGCGCGGCGGCGCTCGCTGCAATGAATGTATTGGAAGACGAACGGCTTGCCGACCTGGCTCGCGTGCGTGGCGAACAGTTGCTCGCCGGCGCGCGCGCGATTGCGGGCGAGTTTCCACGGGTCGTGCGCGAGGTGCGCGGCCTCGGACTGTTGGTTGGCGTGGAGCTGACGCACGAAGGTTACGGCGGCTGGATCATCCCCGAGATGCTCAAAGCCGGCGTGACCGCGGCGTGGACGCTCAACCAGCAGCGCGTCATTCGCCTCGAGCCGCCGCTGGTCGTGAGCGAGAGCGAGATCGACCGGGCGCTGCAGGCTTTGCACGGCGGCGTCGCAACCGCTTTCGCAAAGCTCGGCCCGCTGTAGTCTCTGCGAGCGATGCCGTATGTCGAAAGCACGATCGTGATTGACGCGCCCGCCCGCCTCGTGTACGAGCTGGCCAAAGATCAGGAGCGATTTCCCCAGTACATGCCCGACGTCGAAACCGTGACGATTCTCGAACGCCGCCCCGATGGCGCGATTTCGCGCTGGAAGACGCTCGTGGAAGAGGCGCCGATCGAGTGGACGGAGGAGGATCGTTTCGACGATGTCGCGCTGCGCATCGACTACAAGCTGCTGGAGGGCGATCTCGACAAGTTCGAAGGCGCGTGGACGTTCGAGCACCGCGATGGCTGCACGCACGTCGTTCTCGGCGTCGATTTTGATTTCGGCGTGCCGACCCTCGCAGAGCTCATCGGGCCGACCTTGGAGAAGAAGGTGCGCGAGAACAGCGAGATGATGCTCGCCGCACTCAAACGGCAAGCCGAGTCCTTCGACCGGCTCAGGATCACAAATGAATAAGTTCTGTTTTGTCATCCATCCGCTTTCGCTCGAGGACATTGCGCGCTACGAGCCCGGCGCGAAGGGCAAAGGAGAGCCGATCCTGCGCAAAATTATGGAGTGGATGCCGCCGTACGCTGCGGTGCACGTTTCCGGCGTTCGCACGCCCGACGGGCGTGAAACCGAAGGCTGGTTCGTTGCGGCGACGCTGCTGCCCGAACAGATCGTCGAGTTTCCGCGTGAGAAGGTCTATGAACGCGTTTTGGGCGCGATCGAAATCGGCGCCCGGCTAGGAGCGCAGGTCGCGGGCTTAGGCGCCTTCACCGGCGTCGTTGGCGACGGCGGCATCACGATCAACGCGCGTTCGCCGATCCCCGTCACAACGGGAAACTCTCTGACGATTGCCGCCGGCGTTGCGAGTCTGTTCCGCGGCGCCGAGGAGCTCGGCATCGATTCGCGTTCGTGCACGGCGGCCGTTATCGGCGCAACTGGTTCCATCGGCGCCGCCTGCGTCCAGCTAATCGCGCCGAAGGTGAAGCGTCTCATTCTGGTGGCGCGTAACGAGACCCGGCTGCGCAAGTTTTACGAGCAAATCGGTGGCGCGTTGCCATGTGCGGGAGAGTACACGACCGACGTCGCAAGTGCGGTTCGGCGAGCGCAGCTCATTCTTACCGCGACCAGCTCGACGCAAGACGTCATCGAGCCCGAAGATTTGCAAATCGGCGCGGTGGTCTGCGAGCTCTCGCTGCCGCACGACGTCAGCCGCCGCGTCGCCGCCGAGCGGCCCGACGTGCTGGTGGTCGAAGGCGGAAACATGCGAGTACCGGGAAATCCGCGTTTCGAACGCGTCCGCGAGCCGGGAACGGAGTTCGATTTGAATCTGCCGCCGCGTACGGCGCTGGCATGCATGAGCGAGACGATGATTTTGGCGCTCGAAGGGCGGCTCGAGCCGTACACGCTCGGGCGCGGCATCAAGCTCGAGAAGGTGATCGAGATCGAGGCGATGGCGGCGCGCTGTGGTTTTGAGCTCGCGGACATGCGCGCCTTCGATGCTGCGGTCACGCCCGAGAAGATCGCCGCCATCCGACAGGCTCAAGGCGAACTTAGAATGGCGCAAACATGAAGCGGGTCGTTTCGGTCTCGCTGGGCTCGAGCAGCCGCGATCATCGCGCCAACGCAACGTTCCTCGGTGAGGAGTTCGACATCTCGCGCGTCGGAACGGACGGCAAGCTCGATGCCGCCCTTGCGATGGTGCGCGAGCTCGACGGTCACGTCGATGCCATCGGTTTGGGTGGCATCGACGTCTATCTTTACGCCGGACGCCATCGTTACGCACTGCGCGACGGATTAAGATTGCTCGAAGCCGCGAAGATCACGCCGATCGTCGACGGAAGCGGCTTGAAAAATACGTTGGAACGTGAAGCCGTCGCCTTTATGCAGCGCGATCTCGGCATCGATCTGCGCGGGAAACGGGTGCTGATGGTTAGCGCGCTGGATCGTTTCGGCATGGCCCAAGCGCTCGTCGATGCCGGCGCCGACGTGCTCTTCGGAGACTTCATCTTCGCGCTCGACAAGGACATGCCGGTGCGCGGTCTTGCGGAGTTTGAAGAGCTCGCCGAAAAGTATCTTCCCGACGCGTGCAAG
>PKWF01000172.1:9497-14214 GCA_003133185.1 Vulcanimicrobiota bacterium
AAGATCGTTCTGACGAACACCGTCACGGCAGGCAACGTCGAAGATCTGGCGGTGCGCGGCGTCAAGATGCTGATCACGACGACGCCGGAGATCGCGGGGCGATCGTTCGGAACCAACGTCCTGGAAGCGGCGCTATTAGCGTTGCTCGGGAAGGCCTGGAGCGACGTCGTTCCCGCCGATTATGAAGGCTTGCTGCACGAGCTGCGGCTCAAGCCTCGCGTCGTGCGCCTGGCCTCGGTGTCATCCTGAGGCCGCCTGGGTATAGAAGGCCTTCCAGCGGGCCGCTGAGAACAAACCGCGCCAGCGTTCGCAAGAGCGTAGGAAATTGCTGTGGGGTCTCGGGTCACGAGCCCCCGTGAGGTTCTAGGTTGAACGACAAAGAGATCGTGCTAACTCCCGAAGGTCTGGTGAAGCTGGAGCAGGAGCTCGACGAGCTGCGAAGCGTCCATCGGCGCGAGGTGAACGACCGCATTCGCCAAGCGAAAGAGTACGGCGATTTGAGCGAAAACGCCGAATACGAAGACGCCAAACAGGAGCAGGCGTTCATCGAAGGGCGCATTCTCAAGCTCGAGGCGATGATCCGCAATGCCCGGCTCATCGACGAGTCCGAGTATGTGGCCGATGAAGTCCATCTCGGCGCCGTCGTTAAGGTACGAGAGCTCAAGAAGAACGAGCCGTATGAGTTTTCGATCGTTGGGTCGGCCGAAGCCGATCCGGCGAATCATCGAATCTCCAACGAATCTCCATTAGGCCGCGCGCTCATGGGACACAAAAAAGGCACGACCGTCGACGTCGCTACACCGCGCGGGTTGGTCAAATACAAGATCGAGTCGATCAAGAGCAGCGCACCGAAGAAGGCTGCAAAGAAAGCGTCGTAGGTTTGGAGGAGTTCGGGAAGACCGAAGCGGCACTCATAGCGGCCAGACGCGAGAATCTGGCCGCTTTGCGTTCGCGGGACAAGGATCCGTTCGCGCAACGCCGCTGTGAGGTGGACGCGAGTGCGGAGGAGCTGGCCGCGCGCTACGCGTTTCTCGTGCCGGGCCAAGACGCGTCGGCCGAGGGTTGGAGCCTAGCGGGGCGCCTTCTCTCCAAGCGCACGATGGGCAAAACCGTATTCGCCGACCTCGCGGATCGCACGGGACGCCTGCAAATTTATGTCCGCAAACAAGACGTTGGAGACGAGGCCTTCGCCGACTGGGCCGATCTCGACCGAGGCGATCTGCTTGGCGTGCGGGGCTACATGTTTCGCTCGAAGATGGGTGAGCTCACGCTCCACGTGACCTCCTTCGTTGCGATCGGTAAGGCGTTGATGCCGTTGCCCGATAAGTGGCACGGCTTGCAGGACGTTGAGAAGCGGTACCGTCAGCGTTACGTCGACATGATCGTCAACCCCGATGTGCGGGACACGATGATCATGCGCAGCCGTTTGATTGCGGAGATGCGCCGCTTCATCGACGAACGTGGTTTTTACGAAGTCGAGACGCCGACGTTGCTGCACGTCGCGGGCGGCGCGGCCGCCAGGCCCTTCGTAACTCACTGCAACGCGCTCGATCAGGAAATGCAGNNCCCGAGTTCACGATGCTCGAGCTTTACGCCGCGTACTGGGACGTCTCCGACATGATGGAGTTCAACGAGGCGCTGATCGCACATCTCGTCTCTACCGTTACCGGGGGCGGGACCGATCTGCCGCACGGCGACGGAGCGATCTCGTTTACGCGTCCCTTCGCGCGCATCGAGTATCTCGATGCGATGGCGCAGTACGGTGACGGAAAGTATGCGCGCGATGCGCTGCTCGATCCCGCGGGCGCGCAGGCGATCGCGCACGAGCTCGGATTGCCGCGGTCGCCGACGCACGGTCACGCGCTCGACAAAATCTTCGAGCGCGTGCTCGAACCGCATCTCGTCGCGCCGACCTTCGTTACCGGATATCCCGTCGCGATCTCTCCGCTTGCCAAGCGGCGTGCCGGCGACCGGGAGATCACCGATCGCTACGAGCTCTTTTGCGCGCGAATGGAGATCTCAAACGCTTTCACGGAGCTCAACGATCCCGACGATCAGCGCGCACGTTTCGAAGCGCAAGTCGCCGAGCGCATCTCCGGAGACGAAGAGATCCCCGACCCCGATTGGGATTTCGTGCGAGCCCTCGAATACGGCATGCCGCCGACGGCGGGAATCGGAATCGGCGTCGATCGTCTCGTCATGCTGCTGACCGGCCAGCGCTCGATCCGCGACGTCCTGCTCTTTCCGCTCCAACGCCAGCACGGCTGACGTCGCGCGCACCCATCTTCGGCTGACCATCGAGTACGACGGAAGCGAGTTTTGCGGCTTCCAATGGCAACCCGTGGACCGGACGGTCGCGGGCGTCTTGGAAAAGGCGCTCTCTGCGCTCTTTGACGAGCCGGTCAAGGTGACGGCCGCGGGAAGGACCGACAGTGGCGTGCATGCCAGCGGCCAGGTGGTCTCGCTCGCAACGGCTGCAGCCTTTCCCTTCGAGCGGCTTGCCGTTGCCCTTAACGCGGTGCTTCCGGCCGATTGCTCGGTGCGCGAGGCGGCCGTCGTCGAGGGCGGTTTTTCGGCCCGCTTCTCCGCCTCGCAGCGGACCTACATCTACGCGATTGCCTCCCGGGCGCAGCGCGACGCCCTGACGGCTCGCTACGCTTGGCACGTCCCTCGACCGTTGGAGCTCAACTCGATGCGCGCCGCCGCCGGCCAGGTCGTTGGCGAACACGATTTCCGGTCGTTCTGCCCGATCTTGCCCGTGGGGCCATCAAACGAGACGCGCTCGACCGTGCGCAGCATCTACCGTTTCACCATCGAGCCGCGGGGTGCGCTCCTTCGGCTCGAGATCACTGCGAGCGGCTTCCTCTACCGCATGGCTCGCTCGCTGGTGGGGACGCTGGTGGAGGTCGGGAGCGGGCGTTGCTCCGGCGACCTGGCGGGGGTTTTAGCGGCGGCCGATCACTCGGTGGCGGGGCCTATCGCACCCGCCCACGGCCTGTATCTGGCTGGGGTCCGCTACGACGACGGCTACGACTCGTTCGCCGAGCCTCCGATCCTATGCCGGTGCGATTCTCCTTGACTGGGGGCGGGCTTTCCCGTAGGATACGTTGGTTGTGCGCACCTACCAGCAGAAAACCGCGGAGACCGAGCATCGTTGGTATGTCGTCGATGCCGCGGGACAGCGCCTCGGCACCCTCGCCGTGCGAATTGCGCGCGCGCTTTCGGGCAAGCACAAGCCGACCTGGACGCCGCACATCGATGACGGCGACCACGTGATCGTGCTCAACGCCGAAAAAATCGAGCTGGGCGGGAAGAAGTGGGATCAGAAGCTTTACTATCGCCACAGTAACTATCCGGGCGGCCTGAGGGTGCAAACGGCGCGGGAAATCGCCGACAAGCATCCGGAACGGCTGGTCGAGAAGGCCGTGCGTGGAATGCTCGCGGGCAATCGCATGCGCGACGTGCAGCTGCGCCGCTTGAGCGTCTATACCGGCGCCGAGCATCCTCACGACGCACAGCAGCCGTCGTCGTTGCCGTAGGAGCATTATTTGAACGAGCCTATCGAAGTCATTCAATCGACCGGGCGCCGCAAGCGTGCCGTCGCCCGCGTCAAGCTGATGCTCGGCCAAGGCATAATTATTGTCAACAACAAGCCGATCGACGAATATTTTTCGCGTCCCCAGTTGCTGCAGATCGTGCGCCAGCCGCTCGAAGCAACCCAGAGCGTTTCGCGCTTCGACGTCCGCGTTAAGGCCGAAGGCGGAGGCGTGACGGGCCAAGCGGGCGCGATTCGTCACGGCATCGCTCGCGCGCTGGTCGAAATGGACGAGTCGCTCAAAGAGACGATGCGAAAGAACGGCTTCCTCACGCGCGATCCGCGCGAAAAGGAATCGAAAAAGTACGGCCGCAAGCGCGCCCGTAAACGTTTCCAGTACAGCAAACGCTAAAGCGTAGCCTCAAGGTCGCGGCGATTGCGCTCGGCGCGGTCGCATTGCTCGTACAACCACAGGCGGCTTGGATCGAGCGCGTCTACTCCAACGGCGCGTATCCCATCTGGGAACGCAACGCATTTCCCGTCACCAATGCGGTGCCGTGGTCGCTCGGCGATGTGGCCGCGCTGGCCGGCGTCGCTGCGATCGTCTGGCAGATCGTGTTCTTCGCTCGACGGCGCGTACGCCGTGCGAGGAACGTCGGCGCTCTGCTCTTGAACTGCGCCGCGATCGTCGGCCTTTACACCGTGTGGTTCGAGGTGAGCTGGGCGTGGAACTACGCGCGCGCCCCGCTCGAGACTCGGGTGCGGTACGATCCGGCTCGAGTGACGCCGCAGGCTGCAGATGCTTTGCAAAGGCGCGCGATGTCCCAGATGAACGCCCTGGCAAAATCCGCGCACGCGCGCGCGGGACTGCCGCTCGATCTTACGGCACTGCGGGCCGAATGGCTGCCCGCGGTGCAGCGCGTCGGCGACAGGTGGGCTCCGCTCGTCGGCGCGGCCAAGCCGACCGTGGCCGATCCCTTCATGCTGGCCACCGGAACGGAAGGCTTCATCAACCCGTTTACGCTCAACGTGGCGACCGCTTCAGATTTGTTCTGGTTCGAGCGCCCCTTCGATTACGCGCACGAGTGGAGTCACGTCGCGGCCTACGCTCGTGAAGACGAGGCGAACTATCTCGCAATCGTGACTTGTCTGCGTTCTAAGGATCCGGCCGTGAGGTACGCG
>PKWF01000172.1:14272-14445 GCA_003133185.1 Vulcanimicrobiota bacterium
ATCAACGTGGCGCTCGCGCATTGGTCGTGGCGGACGTATAACGCTTACCTGAAAAGCAATCGCATCGCAGCGGGCATCGCAAACTACGACGAAGTGACTCGTTTGATGCTCGGCGTCCCGCTGGATTCGCAAGGCCTGCCGATCGCAAGATAGGCAAACGGGGCCCCGAGCGG
>PKWF01000141.1 GCA_003133185.1 Vulcanimicrobiota bacterium
ACGCCCGCGCGCAGGTTATCGAAGACCTCCATCGGCGTCCCTTCCGGATTAGCCGTTGTTTTCAGCATCAGCGGCGGGACTGCGCTGACGAGCACCGCTCCGGAAACTCGTTTAGAGCCGTGACGNNCTTCACCGCCGCCGGTGGAGTGGCCAACGTGAATCGCATCGCGCAAGTCGAGTGCTTCGACTACTGCGGCAAGATCGTCCGCGTACGTGTCCATGTCCTGGCCCGTCCAAGGCTGGCTCGACCGACCGTGTCCACGACGATCGTGAGCAACGCAGCGATACCCGCGTGACGCCAAAAAGAACATCTGATCTTCCCAGGCGTCGGCATCAAGCGGCCAACCGTGGCTAAACACCACCGGCTGTCCGGAGCCCCAATCTTTGTAATAGATCTCGGTATTGTCGCTAGTCTTAATGATAGGCATTGCCCAATCTCCTCCCAAAAGTGAAAGCGCTTTCAAATATAGCAATAAACTACGAGGCGCGAAAGCCGACAATCTTTTCCCGTTAGCAGCCCGGGTAATAGGCCCCCGAATCGAAACATTAGCTCTACTCTCCGCTTACCCCGGAAAACTACCATGGTGAGCGTCGAGCCACATACATGATCAAAACTTTTTGGCTGTACACGGGTCCTGACGGCAACTCCCACGTGCGGCGCGGAAGCATCGCCGACAACGCGTTGGTTGAAACCGACTCCACGTTCTTCAAGGAAACGCCGGCATACTCGTCCTCGGACTGGCATAACGATCCACTCACTCAATATGTTATCACGATTGCGGGAGTACTCGAGTTCGCGACGCAACGGGGCGAAAGCTTTACGATCCACCCGGGCGATATCTTGCTAATGATGGATCACTACGGTTCGGGTCACAAATGGCGGCTCACTAATGACGAGCCTTGGAAGAGAGTTTGCGTGGTCCTAAGGGCCGGCGCGGACACTCAGTTCGTTCCCGACCTCAGCTAACGGCGCGCGCCTCTTCGACTGCGCGATCCTCGCTCCACTCTGCACCCTCTCTTAACAGCGCGCAGCGTTCGATTTCGGAAAGCGCGGAGGCGATCATCTCGGATAGCTTTACGCGGAAATGGAGGTCGACCTGCATGGCGAGCTTGTTGACCGATCCCGTTCGCGCAAGAACGAAACCGAGCAGAAGGGCGGCGCGACGCGGGTTGCCTCGCAGGACACTTGCGGTCGCCAGATGCTGGATGATGCAGGCAATGAGGAAGGCATCGCCCATCCCTAGGCTTAGCTCTAACGCTTCTTGCGCTTTGGCGATACCGCCATCGACGTCCCCACGCGACAAGAGATAACCGGCAAGGTTCGCCAAGAATCCGGCGGACTGCGTTGTTATCATGGCGGGATGGGCCGTTAGGTTACCGAGCGCCTTCCGGACGTGCTCTATCGCAAGGTCGACATCGCCCCCGAGAAACAGGACTTCGCTCAGCGTGGAAAGCGCGTCGCTGAGAATCTGGTTTGGCGCCAGCGCGCAGATCGCCACACTTTCTTCCAGCACTTCGCGCGCCTTCTCAAGATCGCTTAACATGAGAATTCGCGCGTACAGATGTGAAACCCAGGCACGGTCCCTCGCGCTAGCGTTTCGTGAAACGACGACCGCCTCGCTCGAGGCCATTTGCGCTCGTTGGAAATCGCCGGCTGAGCCGAGCGCAAATCCGAGCCAGCCCAGTGCATCCATTAGGGACTTCGCGTTGCTGGCGCCTCGGTAGAATGAAACGGCATGTTCGAGATTCGCTATCTGATTTGTTATCTCGGGGCTCAACTGCGTAAAGAGACAGATTTTGATTGTCAGACGCGCGAAGAGCTCGGGAGACGTCGCTCGATCCAATGTTCCAAGCGCGGCCTCGAACCAATGTCGTGACCGCATATAGGAATCGTGGAAAAAGAACCAGTCTAGCGCTATCGCCAGCTCGGCACCTATGTCGGGCGCGCCCCGCTCCACCAATGCCCATGACAGCGCCGACTCGAGATTTCGCGCGTCGAGCTTCAGCCGGCGGAAGTACTCGAGGCTCTCCGGGCCTTCGCTCATCGCTTTGGCTTCTCTTGCGACTGCCAAATAGTGCTCCGCATGCCTTCGCGAGAGCTCGTTTTGCTCGGCCGTATCGCGCACTAAGTGCTGAGCGTATTCTCTAATGACATCCAACAGTTCATATCGACCTTGGGCCCTGTCTACAACCCGAATAAGCGATTTGTCAACAAGCGCCGAAAATAGGCCCAGCACGTCCGGCTCGTGGATAGAATCGCTGCAGACAGCACTAATTGCTGCAAGCGAAAAGCTTCCGGCGAAGACCGAACAGCGCCGGAACAGGGCGCGTTCTTCTTCAGACAACCGCTCGTTGCTCCAGTCGATCATCCCGCGCAGCGACTGGTGATGGGGTAACGCGTCGCGTTCGCCGGTCGCCAGTAATCGGAAACGATGCTTCAGCTGCTTTGCCAGGTCGCCCATGCTAAGGACTTGCAGCATCGGGACGGCGAGTTCGATGGCAAGCGGCAGGCCATCGAGCTTGCGGACAATTTCTGCTACGGCGGCAATACCGCTCTCGTCGATTTCGAGCCGATCTGCGCAGAGATGCGAAGCGCGATCCAGGAACAGTTGAACGGCCGAATACGCTTTGGCTTCGGCCGAAGTTCGCGGGACTACGAGCGGGTACGGGAGCGCCGACAAGTTGAAGGTAAGCTCGCCGGCAACCCGCAGGCGTTCGCGACTCGTCGCGAGCAAGCGGATTCGGGGGCATGCCGTGACAATAGAGGCGGCAACTTGCGCGACGCTCTCGAGAAGGTGTTCGCAGTTGTCCAACACGATAAGCGCGCTTCGGTTTTTAAGCGTTCGCTGCAAGAGTTCGATGAGCGAACGGTCGGCCCGTTCGCGTGCTCCGACGGCGTTGACGATCGCCAGGGCAACGAGTTGCAGATCGGTAATGCCGGCGAGCGGTACGACGTAAGCGCCGTCCTCAAAGCCGTCGACGACTCGTCGTGCCGTCTCGAGGGCGAAACGGCTCTTTCCGACGCCACCAGGCCCCGTGATCGTGATCAGGCGTTGTTCGTTTCCAAGTACGAGGCCACAAAGAGTTACGATTTCGTTCGCGCGACCGACGAAGCTGGTGATCGGCTCGGGAAGCTCGTCGTGAATATCGCGACCGAGCCGTGCGCGGCCGGAGTTCGCAGCGTTCTCGAGCTCGGCGCTTTCCGCTTGCGAAAGGTCCAAGGCCTGCACGAGAAGAGCGATGGTTTCGCGACGCGGAGCATGACGAAGGCCACGCTCCAGTAAGCCGATAGCGGTGGTACTAAGAAGCGCACGCTCGGCCAAATACTCCTGAGAGAACCCGGCCGCCCGGCGATGGCGCCTCAATAGCTCTCCGAACTCGCTCGTCATATTGCCATGGCCCTCGCCCCTGTGACGGACAGACGGCTTTCGCGACCACCCTAACGGCTCCCGCCGGTTGCTCTCTTGCTCCAAAAGTGCGTGCTTTTGTTACGATTGAGCGTGGAGGGGCAGCCGTGGCCGCGCTACGCTGTGCCCATGCCTTCCAACTCAGTGACCGACCGCGTTCTGGAATACGTCGAACGACATTATACGGCTCCGATAAGCCTCCGCGATGTCGCTTCCGCTATCGGATACTCTCCGAGTCACTTGACAACCGCGTTTCGTCTGGCCACCGGCAGCCCGGTGACCGCATGGATCATCAAACGCCGCATTGACGCCGCACGCGAACTACTTGGCGAAGGCACCGTGACGGTCGCTGGAGCTTCCGAGGCCGTTGGATTCACCGACCTCTGCTACTTTACGCGCCAATTCGTTCGATACGTCGGCGTGACGCCTGGACGCTTTAGAAAGGAAACTTCTCGTGAAAAAATCATTGTCCCGTAACTTAGGCATTGCCGCAATCTTTTTGCTAGGCATTACCGCGCCAGCGGTCGCGGCGCCAGTGAAGAACATCGTGCTCGTGCACGGCGCTTGGGTGGATGCTTCAGGGTGGAAGCCCGTCTACCAAATACTCGTCAAGGACGGCTACCACGTGACCATGGTGCAGGAACCGCTCACTTCGCTTCAAGACGACGTCGCCGCGACGAAGCGAATCCTCGACCAACAGAGTGGCCCCACGATTCTCGTCGGTCACAGCTACGGCGGATCCGTCATCACCGAGGCCGGCGTCGATCCGAAGGTCGTCGGCCTGGTATACGTTGCCGCAACGGCCGCCGATGTCGGAGAGGACGAAGGCGAGCTTGCAAACCGCATGCCTAGCTTTACGGCGATGCAAAAGGGAGCGATCGTGGCGACGCCGGACGGCTTCACCTACCTGAACCGCGCAGACTTTCCCGCGGACTTCGCCCCCGATCTGCCGCATGAGCAAGCCGTATTCGAGGCACAGTCTCAGATCTTGACGGCAGGTAAGGTCTTCAACACGCCCCTGACCGCAGCCGCCTGGAGAACGAAGCCGAGTTGGGCGATTGTCGCCGGCGCGGACAAGATCATTAATCCCAATCTCGAGAGATGGTACTACGCGCGTGCCCACAGCCACACGATCGTCGCGCCCGGCGCGAGCCATTCCGTCTACGAATCGCGCCCGCAGACCGTGGCGGCCGTGATCGAAGAGGCCGCGCAGCACGCGCAGCCCTGACTCTCGCACGCGAACCTCGACTCGCTCATCTCTGTAAAGAAGGAATGAAATGATTCAACAAACTCGCGCTGGAGCATTCCCGACAAGCTATACCTCAAAGGTTTCAGTTCCGCTGCCCTCCGACGAGGAAGTTAGAAGGATCATCGGTGACACGTACGACTCGAACACCACGCTCAATGTCATCAAGATGTTCGCCGGAGCCGATGACCTGTACGCGGCCACCATCGGTTTAGTGAACGCCGTCTTTCGCGCCAAGGGCATCGATCCAAAGGCCAGAGAGATGATCATCTTACGGTCAGCAAAGATTCTGAGCGTCCCGTACGAGGCGCAAGCTAACACGAAGATGGCTGCCAACGCCGGCCTCTCGAGCGCAGAAATTGAAGCCGCCGCCCAAGAGGGTCCCGTAAGCGGGATCAATCCGGAGTATGTGCTTCTGTGTAAGGCAACCGACGAGCTCTCGACCACGGCCACTTTGACCGATGAGACCCTGAGCGAGATGCTGGAGAGATACGATGAGGTGATCTGCCGGAAGTTCGTGCTCATAATCGCTTGGTTCAATCTTCTTAGCCGGTTCCTGAACGGGTGTAGGGTGCCGTTGGAAACGATCGACAAAATCGGAAACCGGACGTCCCCCATCTGAAGTGTTCCAAAAACCGCTTTAACCGCCGCATTCGAAAAGAGTGGAGTAAAACATGGCCATATACACACGCCAGACCATTCCGGAGCAAGTTCGCTCGGGAATCATGGATCCCGAGATCAAGGCCTGGTTGAAGACCGGACCGGTGCTCGGAGCACACGAGCCGATTCACGTCCAGCGCGCGGCGCACGATGCGTTCATCGATGCTGACAAGCCGCCTATCGGCAGGGTGGAGTTTCTCGGCCTCGACGGCCCACACGGCACGATCCCCGTCCGCTGTTATCATCCTTCAAAACCCGGCGCGGCCGAAGGCGGTGCGCTCGTCTATCTGCACGGCGGAGGTTATATCGTAGGATCGCTCGATCAATTCGATACGGCGATGCGCCTCTTTGCCGAGAACAGCGGTGCACAAGTCTATGCCGTCGACTATAAGCTCGCTCCGGAATATCAATTCCCGGTGCAGATCGCAGAAGCCGAGTTCGTCGTTCGCTGGCTCATCGATCATGCGGAAGCACGCGGTGTTGACGCAGATCGCGTTGCCGTCGGCGGCGACTCGGCCGGCGGCAACATGACGTGCGTCGTCGCTCTAAAGCTGCGCGATGAACGCGGTCCGAAACTTGCCTTGCAGATGCCGATCTATCCTGAGGCGGGCTTGCCCTTTGCAACGAAGGCCGGCGTTGAGAATCGCAGCGGAGCGTACGTCGACACCGCGGGCGTGCTGCTCTTCGCCTGGTCGTATATTCCCCAAGGGGCGGACTACTCACAGCCGTACATCACGCCACTCAATGCGCCCAGCCATGCCGATCTTCCAAAGGCGCTTCTCGTCACATGCGGCTTCGATATGTTGCGGGATGTAGCGCACGCCTATGCGCGTAAGCTTGCCGCCGCCGGTAACGACTTAACGTACGTTCACTATGACGATCTGCCGCACGCTTTCATTCAAATGACTCGCCACTCGAATCGCTGCTTTGAATCTACGCTCGAGCTCGCCCAATTGCTGGGCGCATCGCTCGAGCGCAAAGCGGTAGCGCAAGTGCTGGCCTAGCGGGTCGGATGAGACGCTTGGTAACCAAGGGCGCCGCTAATGTTAAACACCGTTTTAACTGCACTACTCCCGGTGGTCATCACCTTTCTTCTTGGCTTCGTGGCATCATGGCGACGCGATTTTGGGTCGAAAGATGCCACGACGCTGAATCGGATGGTTCTGCTTTACGCCGTGCCGTTGGTGCTCTTTGCCGGAACCGTTACGACATCGCGCGCGGCGCTGATTGCGGATATCCCACTGGTCATCGCGTTATGCGTCGGCATCGTCGGCTTGTACGGCGCAGTGTTTGCGTTGTGCCGTATCGCTTTCCGGCTACAAGTGGGCATCAGCGCGCTGGCTGCGCTGACGGCTTCAGCGCCGGCGGTTCCCTTTATAGGTCCCGCCGTTCTCGGCGACCTATTCGGTGGCGTCAGCGCCATCCCGATCGCGATCGCCAGCCTCATCATCAACCTCACGGTAGTACCAATCACCATTCTCTTGCTCGCATTGGGTACAGCACAGGGAGATTCAGTTACGTCCAAGCTCGCCGAGACGCTGAAGGAACCGATCGTTTGGGCACCAGTTCTCGCTTTTGTGATCGTGCTGAGCGGCTTCCGCTTTCCTGCGCTCATCGTCCACTCGCTCTTCTTGCTGGGAAATGCATCAGGCGGCGTCGCGCTGTTCGCCGCCGGAATCGTTCTTGCGTCAGGCAAAATCACAATCAACCGGCTCGTCCTGTTACTCGTATTCCTAAAAAATATTAAGCAGCCCGCAGTGGTCCTGGGCGGTATGCGATGGCTCGGCTATGGCAATCCCACTGTCAGCGAGGCAGTTCTGACCACGGCCATTCCAACCATGCCCATTGTGATCATGCTCGCTCTGCAGTACCGCGTCGTGCAGAAAGAGGCCGCTTCCGCTGTATTCCTCAGCGTGATCGGCTCGGTCATCACGATGGGCGCCTTCATCGCCCTAACACGATAGACAAGTACACTCACGAACCAAGAGAGGATTCAAATCATGACTCAGGTTGAAGCCCTCGCCAAATATGCGGTCGGCGCCTCCTTCGCCGATCTCTCGGCGCAATCGCGCAAGCAGCTGCCGATCCACATCTTGGACTCGCTGGGGTGCTGTATTGCGGCCCTAGGCGCCGGTCCCGTTGACGCCTGTCGCGATCAGGTCGGCGAGTTCGGGGGTATCGGCCCGTGTGCGCTGATTGGCGGCGGAAAGGCAAACCCGGTTTACGCAGCATTCTGGCACACTGCTCTCGTGCGCTACGTCGATTTCATGGACAACTTCCTTGCGCCAACGGAAACGTGCCACACGGCGGATAATTTCGGCGTGGCGCTTACGATCGCCGACTACGTAGGGGCCAGCGGGCGCGACCTCATGCTCGCGGTGGCACTGGCCTACACAGTCCAGTCGCGGTTCGTCGATCACGCCAACTTCATGAGTAGCGGCTTCGATCATACGGCACAACTGGCATTCTCGCACAACGCTGCTGCCGGTCGACTCCTGGGACTCAGCGACGACCAGATCGCAAATGCCATCGCGATGGCCGCGGCGAGCGACGCCTCCTTCGCCGTCATTCGGGCGAAGCCACTATCGCAATGGAAGGGCCTCGCTTCGGCGCAGTCGGCGCTCGGCGCCATGAACACGCTCTTCCTTGCGCGCCGGGGTGTTGCGGGACCGCTCCAAGTGATCGAGGGGCCGATGGGCATCGACCACCTCCTACGGATGCAAATCAATATCGACTGGGACAAGGTGGGATATGACGGCGTCGTGGAGAGCAGCATCAAGAAGTACAACTCTATGATACATACGCAGTCCGCCGTCCATTGTATGGTCGAACTTGCCAGCCATAACAAAATCGACCCGGGCAAGGTGATCTCCGTTGAGGCAGAGGTGATTCAACTCGCGTACGACTTTGCCGGTGGTGGCCTGTATGGAATTGACAAAGTCATCCGCACGAAGGAACAAGCGGATCACAGCCTCCCGTACCTGCTTGCGGTGGCCCTCCTCGACGGCGATGTGATGCCGGCGCAGTTTGCGCCTGACCGCATCATCAAATCCGACGTACAGGGGCTGCTGAAAAAGGTGTCGGTCCGGCCAAACCGTGATTTCACCGAGGCGTATCCGGCGAAAATGCCCGCCAAAATTACGGTCCGGCTGCAAGACGGACAAGTGATCGAGCACGAGGTTCAGGACTACCCAGGCCTCGCTTCCGATCCGTTCACGTGGGAAGAGTCCGTGGCGAAGTTCGACCGGCTCGTCGCCGGCCGCGTCGACGATGTGCTGGCTCGGGAGATTAAGGATGCGGTGCTCTCGCTGGAAAACATTCAGGCTCGAGATCTAACGAAGCTGCTCGGAAATGTCAAAGTTGGGCAGCTGATGTCCGTGTGATTTTCTAACATTTTCTAACGGAGCGGTCGGGAACGGCCGGGAACGGACGGTATCGGTAACGGACGGGACTACCCGGAGCCCCGGAGCTTGGGTTCGACTTCCGGCCATCCCAGGAAAAAGCGTTATTTTATTGGGCTTATTTCTTCGTAGCGGAGTTGATCTGTCACATCGGCGTTCAGCGTAGGATAGGGGACGCGTGGGGGGGCGCCTGCTCGCCCCGACGAAGCTTTCAGTCGCACAGCGCCTGATGCTGTCGAGTGGAGGTCTATCGGTGAGCCGTCGTTTTTCAAGCGTCTTCGCCCTTGGTTTCTGGGCGCTAGCTGCCGCTCTGAGCTCGCCGTGCGCCAGTGCCGACTCTTCGCCAGTCGACCTCAACGCGGCCGCTAAGAGCGTCGTACGGGTGGCCCAAGTTAAGCAAAACCAAGTCATCTTGCTGACGAGCGATCCGACGAACTTCCCGTTTCTTGAGGATTTGGCCGTAGCGGTTCGCTCCCTCGGCGCTTTCCCGCTGATTTGGGTGACGAGCGACAATTACAACGAGCGCATGTATAGCGAGGTGCCGTCGACGTACGACTCGCAGTCGCCTTTGCTGCTGCTCGGTCTTTACAAAATGATCGACACGCAGATCAACGTTGACTATGGCGGCGCACAGGATTATAATTTTTTTGCGGTAGCCGACCAAAACCGGCTCGCGGCTCAGTCCAAGGCCGGCACGGTGGCCCTCCAGGAGTTTCTTAGCTCCAACCGCCGGTATGTTGAGGTTGGAAACGGCATCTTTCCTAATGCTCCAAATGCGTCGCTCATCGGCGTCAGTCAGACGGCGCTTGCTGATACATTTTGGACCGCGATGAACGCCGACTACACGAAGGTTGAAGCCAACGCTAACGCCATAAAATCGACCATCGCCGGTGCAACGACGATGCGAGTGACCAATCCGAACGGAACCGACCTGACGTTCGACGTCAAAGACACGCGCTTTATCGTCAGCGCTGGCTCGATCAGCCCTGA
>PKWF01000208.1:0-429 GCA_003133185.1 Vulcanimicrobiota bacterium
GCCGGCCCCAAGGTTGACGAGCATCGGCACCGGCGCTGCTCCGTCGACCGAACCCTGGACTTCGATCAATCCCCCGTTGACTTGCGTAAAGGGGATGGTATCGACTGCAAGCGCAGGCCGCGGAACGGTGCAGATAAGCACCGTCGCCGCGACAACTGCGATGGTTCGCTTAGTTACCTTACTTACTCGCTTGGATCGTAACGCTGGTTGCTTGCGATGCGATCCCGTTCGTCACGACGACCAACGTGCTGGCTCCCGTGCCGATGGTGGACGGAACGTCGAACAGCGTTGAGACACGGCGATTCGAGCCGATGCCCATGTAACTGTGATTGTGCGTACGAGCGTAAACGACGGCTCCCGATGCAACGTTGGTTATTCTCACGAGCGGATAGTTCGTCGCTTGCTGGTCGTCGTCGCCGTAGAAGTTCG
>PKWF01000208.1:550-6621 GCA_003133185.1 Vulcanimicrobiota bacterium
TTGCCGTTAAAGATGTAAAACGACGCAGGCGTTTGATAGACTCCCGGGCTGCCTACCGCCATGACCGTTCCATCGATCAGCAGCGTCGACGGCGCATCGGCAGCGTCGAGTTGCTGGCCCGCGACGGTGGGCATGTTCGGGCCTTGCGTCCACGTGCCGTTTGAGGCGTTGTAGATCGCGGTCAAGCCGTTCGCGCCCTCAACGTAGACTGTGTCGTTCGGCCGCATCGTCTGCGGGCCGATCTCGGTGGCCTGCGTGATATTCACGGGAAGGTCTCCGGCCGACGACCATGCGGCCGTCTTTGGACTAAACAACTCTGAGTTCGGCGCGTCGATAACGTCAGCCGTCAGAACGTCGCCGTTACGCAGCAGCGTCCACCCTTCTTCGCTATTGTTGTCCTGCTTGCCGGTTCCCACTTGGGTCCACGTCATGGTCGATTCGTCGAGCTCGGCCTGAACATTCGTGCAGCAGTTTCCGATCATGTACGTGCCGTTCGTAAGGACGACGCTTTGACCGTCGCCGATCTGTCCCCATCCGCTAGGCGGAGAGACGGCGGTCCAGGAGTTTGCGATCGGATCGTAGATCGCCCCCAGATTCGTCTCATCCCCATTGCAGAAGTTGTACTCGCCGCCATTTACGATCAACTTCCCGTCGGCAAGCACCGCCGATGCAAAGTACAGGGGGCCGTAGTTCGAGGGCATTCCCGCGATCTCGGTCCACGTGCCGTTTTGGTAGTTTCCCGTGCTGTCGGGGGTTAACTTAAACCAGTTCGGCGTGCAACTGTCTTGGACTAAAACCGTGCCGTCCGTCATCAAAACCTGGCTGCCGGGGCCGTTAGTCCATGGAGCGGAGTTGGCGAGTTGTTCCCAGCCGCCGGCCTTCGCGCGCTGCCGCATCGCGGAGGTAATGACATGCAGATGCGGCGGCGGCCGAGGCGGGGTATGTCCCAACCGGAGAAACTTTGGAAGTTTAGAATGCACGGCGCCGGGGGACGCCTGCGGAATGCCGGCAACCGGCGCGGTCGAGTTGGCTCCGCTGCAAGCGGCAAGTAACGACGCCGTTACGAAGCTCGAAACGACGAGATGTAAACGCGACATGAATTAACTCCTAGAACCAGCAACGGCGCTGGACTTGCTTACCGCTTCTTTCTGGTCGTGGTCTTTCTTGCGCCGGCCGCGGCCTTTCCGGTTTTCGCTTTGCTCTTCTTGCGCGTCGTACCGGCGCGCGATCCACGTTTGGACATGACCGCTTCCTTGAGCGCTTTGGCGGGGAGGAACTTGAAAACCCGTTTCGCGGGAACTTTTACCTGTGCTCCCGTTGCGGGATTTCGTGCCATGCGGGCCGCGCGGTCACGCACTTTGAACTGCCCAAAACCGGGAATCTTGACCGCATCGCCCGAAACGACCGCCGCCTGAATGTCATCAAAAAGGCCGTCGACGAGCTCAACGGCATCTTTGCGCGAAAGTCCGAGGCGTTCCGTCGCCGAGCGCACGAGATCTTGTTTATTCATCGCTTCCTTTCGTGTGAAAAAGCAGCCTGCAATCGAGCTAGATTGTTCCGCGCTGCTTGCTACGAAATGCTGAGGGACTCCTTTTGGTGACTTTTCATTCTGGGCGTCTGCGCGGAAGCGTCGGCGTTCCCGGGGACAAATCCATCTCCCATCGGGCGCTTATCGCCGGCGCTCGCTGCGACGCGCCGCTTGTGGTCTCCAACCTGAATCTGGGCCGCGACGTCGAGGCCACGCGCGACGCGCTCGTCGCGCTGGGAGTTCGGATCGAGAGCGCCGGCAACGAACACGTCGTGCACCCGGCATCGCTCACGGACCCCCGGCGCACGCTTGACTGTATGAACTCCGGATCGACGGTCCGGATGCTCCTGGGAGCCTGCGCCGGAGCCGGCATTGCGGCTCGATTTGACGGCGACGAGTCGCTACGGCGCCGCCCGATGGAGCCGGTCGCGGCGCAACTCCGCGCCTTCGGCGCAAAGATCGAGACGAGCGCCGGATGCCTTCCAGCGCAGCTCGCGGGCACGCCGCAAATTGAGACGCGCCACTTTATTCTGCTTTCGCCGTCGGCTCAAATTAAATCGGCACTGCTCTTCGCCGGTCTCTTCGCCGGAGTTCCGGTTATGGTGGACGGCGATCGCGGCTCTCGCGACCACACCGAACGGCTCCTCGCCTTTCTCGGCGCGACGATCGAATGGGACCGACGTTCCGTCAATCTCGGAGCCGAGCCGCTGCAGGCCAATGCGGTTGAGGTCGCGGGCGATTTCTCTTCGGCCGCCTTCTTCGTGACGGCGGCTGCAATCACGCCTGGAAGCTCGATCATCATCCGCAATGCCGGCGTAAACCCGACGCGAACCGGCCTGCTCGATGCGCTTGCACAGATGGGCGGCGCTATCGAGCTACGCAATCCTCGGAACTCGGGCGGCGAGCCCATCGCCGACATCGCGGTGGAGTATCGGCCGCTTCGGGCGACCGCGATCGATAGCGATCTCGCGCTCCGAGCCATTGACGAGCTCCCGCTCTTGGCCATCGCGGCGGCATTTGCGACCGGCACCACCACGATTGCCGGGATCGAGCCTTTACGCTCGAAGGAGTCGGACCGAGTCGCCGCGATCGAACGGCTCCTGGGTACGGTTGGAATCGAGATCAAGGCAGGATCCAAGAGCCTCGCAATCGCCGGGGGAACGCCGGTTCCCGGGGGCGAGGTTCTGCAGACCCATGATGACCATCGTATCGTGATGGCTGCGGCCGTCCTTGCGTGTGCGGCCGGCCCGCTCGCGGTCGACAGCGATACCAGCCTGGACGTCAGTTTTCCGGGCTTCGCGCGAGCGCTGCAGGGCCTTCGCGTTGCCTAAGCGGCGGGCTCGGAGGCCTTCTTTGGCTCGGTTTTCGCGGGCGTGCTCTCGGTGGGCACACCGGCCGCGGGCGCGCTTCCTTCGCTGGCCGGTTTGTCGGCTTTTTCCGGCTTTTCAGCCTTGGCGCCAGGCGCGGCTCGGCGAGAGTCCGTCACGTAAAAGCCCGAGCCCTTAAAGAGCACCGGAGCGGCATTGAAAACGCGGCGAAGCGGCGCTCCGCAGGCCGCGCACGGCTCTTCGTGCGTTTCATTAAAGCCGCGACGTACTTCGAACGTCCGTCCGCACTTCGTGCACGCGTAGTCATAGAGCGGCATGCTCAGAGTATACCGGGCTTAGCACTCATGGTCAATGACTGCCAGCTCGGCTGCCTCCCCTCTAAAAATCCGCCAAGACCGGCGCATCGCGCTTATACTCGACCAGCCCCTTGAAGTGAACCAGCGAGTCGTCGAGCGCGCTCGAGAAGCGCCGCCCTCGTTGCCAGCGATCCAGGAGGCCCCCGAGTTTTCCATGATAGGCGGGATACGCGAGCAGCACGTGGAGTTTCGAACACGAGGTCCGGCGCTCGATTCGGAAATCGAGACGCCGCCGTAGCGAAAACGCGCCGACCAGCGAGAGCCGGTAATTTGCGATAAACGCGTCGACTTCAAAAAGCTGCTCTTCATCGCCCGGTAGGCACGAACGAATCACCACTTCGCTTCCGACGTTCAGCTCGGGTTGCGAGCTCTGGCGCCGCGCGCTACGCAAGAACGAAAGCCAGACCGGCCATTTCTCGACGGCACAAAGAAGTGCGAAGGCGTCCTCGGCGGGACAATCGAGCTCGAGACTGGCACTGTGCGATTGAAGCCCAGTCACAAACGCACTATCTGCGATGAGCATAGTGGCGTAAGTATTCGCGGCTACGCCCTTAACCGCCCTTTATGAATTTATACACATTCCTATGTGGATTCTTATGAACTCAGCCCACAGCCACGAACGATCGCGCAAAGAGAACCAGCGTGGCGACGCCAACCGGCAACGCGTCTTCGTCGATGCGAAAGAGCGGGCTGTGCGCTGGATGCACGGCACCAGACGACTCGCTGCGCACGCCCAGCCGGATCAAGAGGCCCGGCACGCGTTGCGCAAAATAGGCGAAATCCTCGCCGCCCATCGTCGGTTGCGGTCGTTCCACCCGTAGCGAGCTGTTCGCGCGCACGTACTCGGCAAAGCTTTGCGCGAGCGGTTCGTCGTTGACGACCGGCGGGTAGCCGCGCACTACCTGCACTTGCGCATCGACGTTGTATGCGGCGGCCACTCCGGCAACGATGCGGCGAACTCGTCTTTCGAGGGCATCGCGTACGGCCGGGTCGTGCGCCCTCAGCGTCCCGCTCATCTTGACTTCATCTGCAATTACGTTATTACGGTATCCGCCGGAAATCGTTCCGATCGTCACGACCGCNNGCGGCGGCGGCGGGGATCGCATCCACGGCGGAGTGCGGGTACGCACCGTGACCGCCGACTCCTCGAACGTTAACGTAAAGCTCGTCGGCCGAAGCATTGACCGGTCCGGGCACGATGCCGATGGTTCCCACGTCAAGGCGTGAATCGACGTGCAGCATTGCGATGGCTTCAACGGCCGGGTCCTCGAGCGCGCCGGCTTCGATCATCGGCAGCGCGCCGCCCGGCCCCTCCTCGGCAGGCTGGAAGATCAGCACCACGCTTCCCGCTAGCTCGTCTCGCTGCGATTGAAGCTCCGCCGCGGCTCCGAGCAGCATCGCGGTATGCGCGTCGTGTCCGCAGGCATGCATCTTTCCATCGATCTCTGAAGCATACGGCAGGCCGGTTTTCTCGAGGATCGGCAACGCATCCATATCGGCACGTAACGCAACGACGCGCCCGTTGACGCCGCCGTCTATTCTTGCGACAACGCCCGTCTTGGCGATGCGCCGGTGCGCGATTCCCAAAGCGTCGAGCTCCCGCTCCACGAGCTCGGCCGTTTCGTTCTCTTCAAAGCCTAGCTCGGGACGGCGATGGATGGCCCGCCGCAGCTCGACGACCCGCCCAAACTGCGCTTCCTTCTCTGTCATTGACATTCCAAACGCATTTAACGGACCGGTACTCGCCTTCCCGCCGCCGAAGCTTTCGGCTCGCGATGATGACTGCCGACCTCGCCCTTGCGCTCCTGATCAACCGCACGAGCGCGTTTTATGACGCAAACCCGCCGGTCTACATGACCTACACGGAGCATACGCGCGTGACTGCGCCCACGCTCGGCCGGGCGCAAAGTATCGATCGGTCGATCGCGGTGCGCGCGGCGGACAACTTTGCAGTCATGCAAGACTTGCCCAACGGCGAGCAGCGCACCGGTCAGGCGTTCCCGATCGTCGCGTACTTTGACCCTTTTTCCAACTTCACTTTTGGCTACTTTGCCAATCTCAAGCGAGTCGATATCGCGCTGCAGCGCGGAAAGTCATACGTCTTTCCGATACCCGAGCCGGACCCCAGCGTCAACGTCGTCGTCCCCTATAACAGCTATTGGGCGGCGAGCTACGCACCCAACTCCACCGACACTGCGTTGCATCTACTCATCGAGCCGACCCCGCGCGTGCAGCACGGGCTCTATCCGGCCGAAGTCCTCGAGGATCCAACCACGCAGTTACCGGCNNCCTTTAGCGCTACGCAGCACGCGGCGTTTCTGACGTTCAAGGTCGTTGCCGACGTCACGTTCAGCGATATTGCATTTCCTTCAGAGCCACCGGATCCGCGGCTCGCGGGAACGCCCACGCCATCCCCGGCGCCTACTTAACGCCGGTTTATAGACGCATCTCCGCCGAAGCGCGCGCGTACGCGACGTATCCGTCGATCGCCCACCCAAAAAGCAGCCCCAGTAGCAGCGCCACGGCAAACAGAATCGGAATGACTTTTGCCCCTCGTTCCTCGACGAACGTCCGTCCGATGGCCGCGGTTAGCGCACCGCTAAGCGCAAGCCCGAACAGCCAATACCAAAGGCGCTCGTTCACGACGGCGACGGCGCCGGCCGCGGCCCTTGCGGCTGGAGCTTCAGCTCCTCCTGTGCCGGGTGCCCCACGCCATTCTTGGATGGGTGGTCCTTCGGCGCGACCCACATGTAGATGTTGGGAATCAACAACAGCGTTAGCACCAGCGAGCTCAGCACGCCGCCGATCACGACGATCCCGAGACTCGAACGAGATGAGGCGCCGGGGTCGAGCGCTAGC
>PKWF01000092.1 GCA_003133185.1 Vulcanimicrobiota bacterium
ACGCTGACGCCCGGAATTCGACCGGCGGGGAGCGCGCACGGCGATCAGAAGCGCGTGACCACTCCCGCCGAAGCAGTCGCCGCCGGGTCGGATTATATCGTGGTCGGGCGCCCGATCGTTGAAGCCTCCGATCCCGTGGCTGCCGCAAAAGCGATCTTGGAGGAGATGAACGTACGCGCGTGAGCGAGTCGCAGCTCGACCTGCAGTCGGCGCTGGTGCAACGCGGAGCGCTTCTCGAAGGGCACTTCCGTTTGAGCTCCGGCCGTCACAGCGATCGTTTCGTGCAAAAGTTTCGGATCCTCGAGGACCCGGCGCTGCTCGAACCCGTTTCGCAGGCGATCGCCGCGCGATTTCGCCACGCGAATCCGACCGTCGTCGTCGGCGCCGCAGTTGGCGGTATTCTCCTTGCATACGAAGTTGCCAGACAACTTGGAACCAAAGCGATCTTCGTAGAGAAGGATAACGGCGTACCGGTGTTACGCCGGGGCTTTGCGCTGTCGGCCGCCGATCGAGTGCTCGTGGTTGAAGACGTCGTCACGACGGGTCTCTCCGTTCGCGAAGTGATCGGCGTCGTGCAACACCGCGGCGCACACGTCATCGGCGTCGGCATCGTCGTGGCGCGCGCCCAAGAAGAGTTTGGAGTGCCCGCGCACGCGTTGCTGCACTTGCCGATGATTTCGTACGACGCGGCGGATTGTCCGCAGTGCCGCGCCGGAGAAACCGTGACCGACCCGGGCTCGCGTCGCGCGTGACCGTGCAGGTTCGGCGCAAGGCCGCTACCGGAGCCGACGCAGCCTCGGACCGTGATTTCGTGCGAGCGCTCGGGCGGCGCACGGTGATGTCGAGCGTCGGTAGCCTACGTCACCCGACCGAACCGGCGGCTCGCGCTGCCTTCGAACGCCTTTGCGACATCGTCGCAGCCCAATCGCACGTCACGTTCATCGCACATGAAAAAGCCGAGCGCGTCGGCTTTCTGCTCCTACTTGACGAGCTTCCCGACGAAGTGACGCTGATCGATCAGGGTTTCATCGCATACATGGCCGTCGAGCCGAAGTGGCAAGGAACCGGGGTGGGGGCGGCGCTCTTAACGGCTGCGGAGGACGAGGCGAGACGGCGCGGTCTCCCGTTTATGGCCCTCATGGTCACAGAGGAGAACGAGGCCGCGCGCCGTCTCTACGAGCACGCGGGTTATCGCACCGAACGGCGGCTGTTGTGCAAGCCCCTGTGACGACCCGCGTTTGGCGGCGCGCCGCTTGGATTGTCGCAAGCGTCGTTTTGGTCGCCGCAGCGCTCTGGCTTGCCGCACATATTCCGCGGACGATCTCGATCTTTGTCATCGCGGCCTTTATTGCGTTCGGAGTTCAGCCGATCGTCGCCCGTTTGGAACGGCGCATGCCCAAACCCGTGGCGGTCGCGATCGTCTTTTTCGGGCTGCTCGCGCTCATCGCGATCTTCCTCGTGATCGTCGTGCCGCTGGCGATCAGTCAAACTCAGCTCTTGGCTGCCAATATCCCGGCCTATGCGGGCACCGCCCAAGGCTGGCTGGCGGAGGCTCAGAGCTCACTGCAACAGCATTTTCCGACGCTGAAGCTGCCCGCCTACGGCGTTAATACCAGCCGAATCGGCGCGACGCAGACCTCGAGCTTCATTACCGGGGCAGTCGCTTCGCTCGGCACCATCGCAGTAAATACCGCGACTGCTTTCTTCGTTGCATTCTCATCGATCATTCTCTCGGTTTTCTTTCTGCTCAACGACACCCAGATCGCCGAAGGTTTTACCTCGATGTTCCCGCCGCGCAGGCGCCAAACCGCGCGTAAGCTCGCAGCGGAGGTGACGGAACTCTTTGGAAGCTACATCTCCGGGCAGGTAATCGTGAGCGCCCTTACCGGCGCCGTCATCGCGATCGCAACTGCCGTTATCGGCTTCAAGTTCTCGCTGATCCTCGGCATCATCTCGGCCGTTGCCTACGCCGTTCCAATCATCGGCATGTTGATCGCGCAACTCATTGCGATTCCGCTCTGCGCGCCGCAGGGGATTTGGATGATCGTGTGGGTGCAGGTCGTGATGTTCGGCATGGCACGGATAAGCGACAACGTGCTCGTCCCCAAGATCATGGGCCAATCGGTCGGCGTATCGCCGATCGGCGCGATGTTCGCCGTCTTCGCGGGCGGCGAGCTCTTCGGCGTTCCCGGGCTAATTCTCGGGATTCCAGCCGCAGCGCTGATCAAGATACTCTGGCGCTACTTTATGGCGCCTTGGATATCGGCGCAGCTAGAAAAAAGCTAAGACAGAGGTTATGGTCGCGCAACGACCCCGATCGCGTCTCCGTAGAGGATGCTGCCGCACGCGCGTGCCGCGCGCAGTCTTTCTGCGTTGGTCTCCGAAGGCAGATCGTTTTGCGCGACCGCGACCAGCAATACGACGTGCGCGTGCGCCTGCGCGCACGCGTTGGTATCGGAGAGGTCGAGCGTACGTGTGTGCGGAGAGACCACGTTGATGACGCCGGCCCGCAGGCCCCAGCCGCCGATTGCGGCGGGTCGCGTTCTCTCGATCCAGCGATAGACGCCTGGCGACGTGCCGCCCACGCTCAGCGAGTCGTTGTAATAATCGAGCGGATGACGCGCGGCAAGGTGCGTCGCAAGCACGACGGCGGCCAAGAACGCCACGGCAGTCACGAAGCGCAACCGCGTTAGATTCGCCGTCGCCGCGATTGCGACACCGAGCGCGGCGACGGCGAGCGCGACGTGCGTCGAGCCGTCGTTCCAAAAAAGCGCGAGCACGAACCAGCAACCGAAGATCGTCGAAATCCACAGCAATGGAATGGCGACCGCTGCGAAGCGACGGGCCACCGGCGCAAGGAGCAAAACGCCTGCGGCAATCGCGGGCGCGGCGAAGCGCAGCGACTCGCCGTTTGCGAGTTGAGCGACATGGGTTTCATAACCGAACGGCAACACGAAAAACAGCAGGACCGTAGCAAAGGCAGCCCAGCCCAGCGCTCGATCTCGAACGGCGATCAATGGGCCGAATAAGGCCGCGATAAGCGCGATCAGCGCAAACGGGGAGAGGCGAATCGCGACGGTTGCCAGCAGCGCGAAGGCTCCCGCGCCGTGCGCGAGGATCGTCGATCCGTAGAAACCGCCGCCGGGGATGGTCGATGCCGGCGGTGCAACGGCGCTCTTCCACAGGGCCGCGTCGTGAATCGCCCAAAGGCCGAGCGCGGAGAAGGTTCCGACCCACAGGATTGGACGCGCTCGCGATGCCAGCAAGGCGATGGCTGCGAGTATCCAACCTTGTGGTTTGATCAAGGCCATCACCGCACCGCCGGGCACGAAACGGCTCGCAGGTATCGTGCGCAACGACCATAGCGTCTCTAGCCAAAAAGCCGCAAGCCACACGTCGTTCTGAAGCGTTCCGCCCTGGATGGCAAGTGGAAACGCGCTGACCGTCGCAGCGGCAAGCGCGTCGGCCAACAGCGGCGACGTGCTCAACGCTTCGCGTGACCACGCGGCGATCCGAAAACCGAGCAGCACCAGCGCGCCAAATCCGCACCATGGCAACGCGAACGGGCTGCCGACGGCGTACAGCGCGCTTGCAAACAGCTCCGATGCGGGCGGATACCACCAGTATCGCGTCGTTGCGGTCCACAGCGAATGCGCTTGAACCCACGCGGCGGCATTGGGCAGATGGTATGAAAGCGAGTCGCCGTCGAGCAGCGGGCGCGTTAGTTGTGGCCAGGCGACGAGGAGCAGCGCCGCGATCAGCAGATATGGCGTGGGGCGCGTCGTGTTTTCGCTGCTCGGGTTTCGTTCGTTCAGACCTCGCCAAACGGCGACCGCGATACAAAGGAGCAGCGCCACCCAGCACGTGCCCCAATAGAGCGCGTGGACGAACCCGAGAACGAACGGGATGGCGACTCCCAAGATCAGCGCGTCGCGAAGGCGATCGGGAACGTCGTACTCCGGCCGCGTGCGTAGTGCCGGGGCAGCCGCGTAAAGGCCGAGCAGCCAGATCGCGGCCGGCACTGCGGTCACGAATTACATCGAGTCCGGTGCGCTGACGCCCGCGAGCGCCAGGGCGCGTGCGAGGACGTTCTTCGATGCCAAGCAAAGCGCCAGCCGCGCCAGGCGTACGTCGCGTTCGTCGGTCAATATCTTGCACTCCGTATAAAATTGATGGAAGTCCGAGGCGACGTCGCGCGCGTAGCGAGCCAACCGGTGAGGCGCGAGACGCTCGACGACGCCGCGGACGACGCTCGGAAACTCGGTGAGGCGGCGCACCAGCGAGAGCTCGGCGGGATGCACCAACGGCTCCAAAGAGGCGCTCCGAGCGGCCGCGAGGTCGTCGGCTAGCGCGTTCCGCAAGACCGACGCGATCCGTGCGTGGCCGTACTGCACGTAGTAAACCGGATTCTCGCTCTCTTTCTCGACGGCGAGCGCCAAATCGAACGTGAGCGGGGACTCCACCGCGAGCATGATGAAGAAAAAGCGGGCGGCATCGACTCCGACTTCGTCGATTATGTCGTCGAGCGTCACGATTTCGCCGGCGCGTTTGCTCATCGCGATTTGCTCGCTTCCGCGCATGAGCGCCACCTGTTGCGCGATGATCACGTCGAGCCGGCCCGGATAACCGAGCGCCGACGAGATGCCTTTGATGCGTTCGATGTAGCCGTGGTGATCGGGACCGAGAATGTCGACGACGCGATCGCTCGCTTTGAGCTTTTGATAATGATAGGCAACGTCCATGCAGAAGTAGGTCGGCCGCCCGTCGCCGCGCAGCAGTACGCGATCCTTGTCGTCTCCGAACTGCGTCGCGCGAAAGAAGAGCGCGCCGTCTGCCTCGTACGTCAGACCGAGCCGTCGAAGATGCTCGATACCCTCGGAGACTTGGCCGGAATCGTGCAGCTCGCGCTCGCTTTGCCAGCGATCGTACTCCACGCCGAATCGGGCGGCCGTCCGCCGTTGCTGTGCGACGAGCTCGTCGCGGCCGGCGGTCGAGAAGTACGCAAGCCAATCCGCTTCCGGCACCGAGATCCAGCGGTCGCCGTCGCGTTCTCGGATACGCAAAGCAATCGGTATCAGATACTCACCCGGATAGCCGTTCTCGGGCAACGGAAACTCAGGTTCGAAGGTCTGACGGTAGCGCGCGTAGATCGAACGGCCCAGCGCGTCGAGTTGACCGCCGGCATCGTTGATGATCCATTCGACAAAAACTTCGTAGCCGCAAAAGCGCATTGCGTTGGCAAGCGTCGCGCCGATCGACATCGAGCGCCCTTGAACGACGACGAGCGGTCCCGTCGGATTTGCGCTGCCGAACTCGAGCGACACGCGCGCGCCGCGCGGCGTCGTTCTCCCGAAGCCTTCGTTCTCGCGCAAAATGGCGGATAGCTCGGCATGCCAGACTTGCGGAGCGACGCGCAGGTTGATAAATCCCGCAACAGGCACGATCTCCGTAAAGATTTCGGCAAGCTCCGGGGCGCTGCGTAGAACTTCCGTGGCGAGCAGTTTCGCGACGTCGTGCGGTGGCCGTCGCGCGACTTTGGCCAGCGAAAAGGCGACGTTGGAGGTGAAGTCGCCAAACTCGGGACGGCGAGGCGCCTCGAAAGCAACCTGCGGCGTGACCTCTGGGTACTGCTCCTTCACGGCAGCGGCCGTCGCATCGCCGAAAGCGCGCAGCGCATCGTCGAGTTTCATCGCGCCTGCTCTTCGCCGCCCGGTAGAACTCCGACCCGCGCATAGCCGGCAGCGCCCGTCGATTCGACTGCGCCTTCCAGTTCGAGCCATGAGAGCGCGGCAAGCGCCGCCGCCGCGGAAATGCCGCTCTCCTCGACGATTCGATCAAAATCGAGGGGGCCGCTTCCGAGGGCCTGGAGCACCGACGCGCTCGCCGCATCGTGCGGGACGTAGGCCGGTCGCGCCGGAGGCGCGACATTGAGGCGGCCGAGCGCTTCGAGAACGTCCGACGGGGTGCGGGCGAGCGTCGCGCCATCGCGGATCAGCGCGAGACATCCCGCAACGTGCTTACGGTCGACGTCCCCTGGCACCGCGAGCACCGGGATTCGGCCCGCGGCCCAGCTTGCAGTGTTGAGGGCGCCGCTGCGGGCCGGAGCCTCCACCACGAGAACTGCATCCGAGAGGGCCGCTACCACGCCGTTACGCTCCAAGAACTGCCATGGCAAGGCCTTCTGTTCGGGCGGATAGGGTGAAAGAACGGCACCCCCGGCGGTGAGAATGCGCTCGGCGAGCCCGCGATTTCGATGCGGGAAGAAAGCGTGATGCCCGCTGCCGAGGATTCCTACGGTCGGCGCTCCGGCCTCTAAGGCCCCCTCGTGCGCGGCGGCGTCGATCCCCAGGGCGAGCCCGGAGACGATGCAACAGCCGGATCGGCCCAGCTCGGCGGCAAAGCCGTGAGCAAGCCGGCGGCCGTACGGCGTTGCCGAACGGGTGCCGACGATTGCCACGCAAGCACGGCTCAGGCCCCCCAAGCTCCCGGCGCACCAGAGGCCCCGCGCCGCAACCTCGAAGGCTCGGCCGGCGCGCGCGGCTTCGATCCGTTCCCGGCTTTCGAAGGTCGGCTCTTGCATCCCCGGCCTCCTTCACGCCGGGACGCGGACCGTGCAAGAGGGGGAATATGGCGCGCCCAACGGAATAGGCGGGCCCACGGAGGTAGCTCAGTTGGCAGCAGAAGCGTATTGCGTCAAGTGCAAGGCCAAGCGCGAGATCAAAGACGCGGTTCAGATCACGATGAAAAACGGCCGACCCGCGACCGAAGGCAAATGTCCGGTCTGCGGTACCAAGATGTTCAAAATCGGGTCCGCAGGCTGATTTAGCCCGGTCGACGGTGCCGGGCGGCCAATGTACCTCGGTACACCTCGCCGCCCGTCGTCTAGACTGAAACCCAATTGGCCCTGCGGCAGGGCGGACTAGGGACCGTATAACAGCGGCCCTTTTTTTGCGTTACCCACCGCTAGTGACGTATAATACGTTCGCCCACAAGATATGCCGTGGGGGAGGCTTACCGCTGACTTGCCCGACCTGTCGCAAGAGTGAGACGCGCGTCGTCGACTCGCGCGACGACGAGACCGTCGTGCGTCGCCGCCGCGAGTGTTTGGACCCGCGGTGTAAGCATCGCTTTACGACGTACGAACGTATGGAAGTTCCCCGGCTCTTCGTCGTAAAGAAGGATGGCCGGCGGGAACAGTACAGCCGCGACAAGATTCTTACCGGTCTGCGCAAGGCGTGCGAGAAGCGTCCGATTTCGGAGGGGCAGATGGAATCGGTGGCGGCCGATCTCGAACGCGAGCTTTTTGCGCGCGGCGAAAGCGAGGTGCCCGCCGCGACCGTCGGCGAGAGGCTCATGGAAGCGCTCAGAAAGCTCGACCCAGTCGCGTACATTCGCTTTGCGAGCGTCTACCGGTCTTTTCGCGATATCGAAAGCTTTCGCGAAGAGCTCGCGCAGCTCTAATGGCTATCGGCCGCTAAATGGAGCGGGTGCGCGTTTGCGTCCAACGTCTTTCGCGAGGCGAGGGACTGCCGTTGCCGGCCTACATGAGCGAGCACGCGGCGGGTGCCGATCTGTGCGCCGCAATTCGAGAGCAGCTTACGCTACTGCCTGGAGCACGAGCGCTGGTTCCAACCGGTTTTTCGATCGCGGTTCCGCCCGGCTACGAGGCGCAAGTGCGTCCACGCAGCGGCCTGGCGATCCGCGATGGCGTCACATGTCTCAATGCACCGGGCACGATCGATGCGGATTATCGTGGCGAAGTCCACGTCGTTTTGGCGAATCTCGGGACGGTGCCGGTGATGATCCATCGCGGCGACCGCATCGCGCAGATCGTTGTGGCGCCGGTCTCGCGCGCATCCTTTGAGGTTGTGGACGAACTGCCGCCGACCGTTCGCGGTGAGGGGGGTTTTGGTTCCACGGGCGTCTTTTCGTGAAGGTCTATATCGTCGGCAAAGGCGCCGTCGGCACGTATCTCGGAGACTTGCTGCGCGCCGTTTCGGTCGACGTTTGCTACGCCCCGCGCACCTTAGATAAAGTCGAGCCGTACGATGCCGACGTTGCGATCGTCGCGACCAAAGCGTACGATACGGACGGCGCAATCGAAACGCTGCGCAAAGCGATCGCCTATCCGGAAAAGTGCGTCTTCGTATCGCCGCAGAACGGCGTTGGCAACGAGGAGAAATTGGCGGTGGCGTTCGGCGCCGACAATGTGGTGGCAGCTGCGCTGACGACGCCGGTCGGCCGGGACCGCGACGGCAACGCACGCGCGACAAAGGATGGAGGCTTGGCGCTCGCGCCGATCGGCTCTAATGCGTACAACTGGCTGTCCGCTACCTTTGCGAGCACCGGGTTAGTCGTCAAGGTCGTCGAGGACTGGCGTTCGCTGAAATGGAGCAAGCTGGCGCTCAACGTCGTCGCAAATGCCAGCTGCGCAATCCTCAACGTCTTGCCAAACCGCTTCGTGCACTTCGACAAAATCTTCACGCTGGAAATTCGAATGATTCGCGAGGTTCGCGCCGTGATGCAGGCGTTAGCGATCGAACCGATCGATTTGCCTCGCTATCCGGTGCGCGCGCTCTTCGGCGTCGCGAATCTGCCCAGCCCGGTCGCGCGAACCCTTTTGGCCCACAACATCGCCGGCGCGCGCGGAACCAAGCCGCCCTCCTTGTTGATCGACCTGCGGCGCTCCAAGCCTCAGACCGAGGTGGACGTGCTCAATGGGGCCGTTGCGGTCGCGGGCCTCGAGCATCGCGTGCCGGTGCCCGTCAATGCCGTATACGCGCGGGTCCTCAATGACATCGCGCACACCCCGCCCCTTTGGGCCAAGTATCGCGAGCATCCCGACCGCCTCGAGGCCGAGGTCGAAGCCGAGGTGAAGCGCGCGAAAGTATTAGCTCGCAGCTAGGACGAACCGGCAGAGGACATGCGCGACCCTAACGTCCCGGAATCGCTCGAAGGTTGGTGGATTCTCCATCGCATGTTTGCATTCGACCGGCGCTCCTGGGACTCGCTGCCGGAGAAGCGGCGCAACAAATTCGCGGGGCACGCGGCCGATCTCGTCGACCACCTCAAGGGAAGCGAGGACGGCGACGTCGGTCTGGCACAGATCGTCGGTCACAAGGGCGATCTCATGCTCACCCATTACGCGCGCACGTTTGACGGGCTTGCGTACGCTCAGACGCTCGTGGATAAACTCGAGTTGCGCGAGTTTCTCACGCCGCGTGGATCGTACGTCTCGGTGCTGGAGATCGGCCTTTACGACGCGACCGGAAAGATTCACGCCGAGCTAAACCAGCGCGGGCTGCCGCCGCAATCGCCGGAATGGATCGCGGCCTTCGACGAACTCGTCCGCAAGCAAGGCGAGAGCCCATATATCGAGCCGCGCTTGTGGGCCAGAATTCCGTCGCGCCGGTACCAGTGTTTTTATCCGATGAGCAAGCGGCGCGGCGAAGTGCAAAACTGGTACATGCTCGGCTTTGAAGCGCGCGCCAAGATGATGAGCGAACACGGCGTGGTCGGGCGCTCGTATCACGGACGCGTCACGCAAGTGATCTCAGGTTCCGTCGGCTTCGACGATTTCGAATGGGGTGTCGATCTTTACGCCGACGACCCGCTGGTTTTCAAGAAGCTCGTCTACGAGATGCGGTTTGACGAAGCCAGCGCCCGGTACGGTGAGTTCGGCCCGTTCTGGGCCGGTCTGCAGTTTTCACCCGGCGAGTTCTCCGCGTTCCTCGACGGCGACGCGATTCCGCAGTTCGAGATACCGGAGTCGTAGAGCGCGAGTGCCTTAGGCTCTATGTTACGCGGCTGAGCCGAGCCGTTCCAGACTACGGTATCCAATGGCTTCAGCCACGTTCTCGGCCGCAATCGCGTCGTTGCCCGCAAGGTCTGCGATGGTGCGAGCGACGCGTGTAATTCGATCGAGGGCCCGTGCAGAAAACTGCCGCTTTGCGCTGGCATGCGCCAGCAGTCGCAGCGCGGGTTCGTTCAGCTCGCAATAGCGGCGCATCGCATTGCCGGGAATCTCCGCATTGCAGGTCAGCGCGGTTCCGTCAAGCCGGCTTCCTTGAATCTCGCGCGCGGCGACGACGCGTCGGCGAATGCTCGCGGAGCGCTCGCCGCCGTCGTAACGGACCATGTCGTCGAACGGTACGCGCGCGACGTCGATCTGCAGGTCGATTCGGTCGAGCAGCGGGCCCGATAGCTTGCTGACGTATTTCGCGACCATCGCATCGTCGCAACGGCATTCCGCGCTGCGCGTGCCGCGATAACCGCAGGGACACGGATTCATCGACGCGACCAGTTGGAAGCGCGCTGGGTATGTAAACGTCCCCGCAGCGCGCGCGATGCTTACGGTTCCTTCTTCCAACGGCTGCCTCATCACTTCGATGGCGCTGCGCGCGAACTCCGGCAACTCGTCGAGAAAGAGCACGCCGTGATGCGCGAGCGAAATCTCGCCTGGTTTGACGAGCGTGCCACCACCGACTAATGCGGTTTGACTGATCGTGTGATGCGGAAACCGAAACGGCCGCGCTCGGACGATGCCGGCTCGCCCTACGAGCAATCCGGCAACGCTATAGATCTTCGTTACTTCGAGCGCTTCGTGCAGCGACATCGGCGGCAGAATGGACGGCAGTCTGCGCGCTAGCATCGTTTTGCCGCAACCCGGCGGCCCGACCAATAAGAGGTTGTGGCCGCCGGCCGCTGCAATTTCGAGCGCGCGTTTCGCCGCGAGTTGTCCCCGCACGTCAACGAGGTCGCCGTGAACCGCTTCATCGTTTGTGTCGAGAACGGGAGCGGCGGTGCGGCGTCGCCATTTCGCGCCGTGACCCATCAACACCGCAACTGCCGAGCGCAACGAGTCGATTGCATACAGCTCGATGCCCGATACGAGCGCGGCTTCCTCGGCGTTGCAAGCGGGAACGATCAGCTTTGAAAAACCGGCGTTGCGCGCGCCGAGCACCATTGGAAGAATGCCGCTGACCGGTTGCAGCTTGCCGTCGAGTGCGAGTTCGCCCAGCGCGATAAACTCTTGCAATCCGGCCCGGCCGACCTGTTCGTCCAGCCCGAGTAGCGCCAGTGCAATGGCGAGATCGAAGGACGGCCCGGCCTTGCGAACGTCGGCCGGCGACAGGTTAACCAGCAGCCGGCCCGCCGGGTAGGAAAACCCCGAGTTGAGAATTGCAGCCCGGACGCGTTCTCGAGCCTCGCCCAATGCGCGATCGGGTAACCCGATGATGGCGAAACCGGGGGTCCCGGGCGCGCTATCGGCCTCGACCCGCGCGACATAGCCCTCGATGCCGAGCATCGCGGCTGAAAAGGCGAGCGAGAGCATGTGTGGCATCTGCGCACCGCGACGCCGGCGTCTAGGGGTCGCGCAAGGCGGCCAAGAATGCGCCAGCCGTGAATTGGGAGGNNGCCGCGCTCGTTCAACTGCGGCACATGCGCGGCGGCAATCAGCTGCAGGCGCTGCTCTCACTCGAGCGCGATTTTCGCGGCCCCGAATTGCAAGCCGCGCTCACTTACGTTCAAGAGCATCTATGGCAGCGGTTGGAAGACCCGGCGTACCGCCGGGATCTGGATCACCTCGGATTTATCGACCCGGCAGTGCATCCGGAGATGGTCGCCTGCAATTGGCTCAATGAAATGGGCACTTTGGTCAAACGAAATCTGGTCTCAGAAGATACCTTTATGGATCTTTTTGGCCGATTAATCGTACATTGCTGGAAACACCTATCGCCGGCCATCGCCATCATGCGGCGCAAACGTGGCCAAGCGCAGTACCACGACTTCGAGTACTTGGCGGTGCGAGCGGAAGCGTGGCTCCAACGAAATCCGCAGGGCACCGCGCCGCGGCCATTTACCCGTGCGGACGTTGCCGATCCTTGGCTGGCGATAGATACGGCGCCGGACTCGGAGCGCTAGGAAAACTAAGCCGCCTTTAAGCCGCTGCGGGAATTGGCCACAACGCACGAGGGAAACTAGCGCAAAAAAGCCCTTCTCCACAGATTGCACAAGACCAATGTCACAGGCTGTGGACAATATCCAAGAGGCCGGATGTAGCGGGGCGTTCAAAGGACCGCCGTTACGGGTCCGTTACTGCAAGGAGAAATCGATTGAAAAGAGCGCTCGCTCGGATTGCGGCAACGCTCGCCGCGCTTGCCTCTCTAGGTGCCTGCTCCCATGGGGCCTCCCAGGCGGCGTCCTCGGCGCAGCCCGCCGGTGGGATGGCGCACAAAACGATCGGCGTTTCGATCCAAAATCGTGAGGCGCAGTTTTACCAGGATATGGAATCCGGCATGCGTGCTGAGGCGGTGAAAGAGGGCTATGCCCTCGTCGTCGTGGACGCCAGCCGCGATAACGCCCGCCAACAGAGCCAAGTCGAAGATTTTATCTCCAAGCACGTCGATGCTATCGTGCTGACGCCGTACGACTCGGCGGCGATCGGCAGCGCCATCGCCGAGGCGAACTCCGCGAAGATTCCCGTCTTTACCGCGGACATTGCGAGCACTAGTAATCAGGGTCGCGTGGTGGCGCACATTGCCAGCGACAACGTGCAGGGTGGATTTGAGGCAGGTAAACTGATCTGCGCGGCCGTCGGCAAGAGCGGCGCCATCGCGATCGTCGACGAGCCCGAGGTCACCAGCGTTCAGGATCGCGTCAAAGGTTTCAAAGAGGCGATCGCGCGGCTCTGTCCGGGCGTCACGATCGTTGCCGACGTCGATTCTGGCGGAACGCGCGATAAGGCGAGCAGCGATACCGGCGACATTCTGCAAGCGCATCGCGATCTCAAAGGTATCTTTGGAATCAACGACGATTCGGCGCTCGGCGCTCTCGCCGCGGTTCGCGCCGCCGGGCTAACCGGTAAAGTTGCAATCGTCGGTTACGACGCAACGCCGGAGGCGCGCCGCGCAATTGAAGCCGGCGAAATGTACGGCGATGCCATTCAGTATCCGGCGAGAATCGGTTCGACGACGATTGACGTAATCCGCGATTACTTCGCCGGGAAGAAGCCGCCGGCGTTCGTCAAGATTCCCGTCGGCGCATTTACGAAGTCGTCATAACGTGCCGGCGCCGCTGCTCGAGATGCGCGGCATCGGGAAAAGCTTTCCCGGAGTGCGAGCGCTCTCCGACGTTTCGTTGACGCTCGCGGCCGGCGAAGTGCTGGTCTTGGTTGGTGAAAACGGCGCCGGAAAATCCACGCTGATGANNGTGGAGATCGATTCGCCGCAACGAGCGCAGCATTTGGGCATCGGCATGATCTACCAAGAGTTTACGCTCGTGCCGCAGTTGACCGCAGTTGCGAACGTCACGCTCGGAGCCGAGCCCACGCGCGGCGGGTTGATCGATTCGAGAGCCGCCGTGCAACGCGCGATGCGTGTTTTCGACGAGCTTGGCCTGCGCGTGCCGCTCGACGTGCCCGTCGCCAAGCTCTCGGTCGGACAGCAGCAGCTCGTCGAGATCGCCAAGGTTTTGGCGAGATCCGCGCGGATCATCGTCATGGACGAGCCGACGGCGGCGCTCGCCGATCGGGAGATCGAAGGGCTCTTTGTCGTCGTTGCGAGGTTGCGACGCGCAGGGGTCGGCATCATCTATATCTCGCATCGCATGGAAGAGCTCTCGCGAATTGCCGACCGGATCGCGGTGATGCGCGACGGAAGCATCGTGGAGACGCGGCCGGCCAAGGATTTCTCCGGCGAAGATATTATTCGCGCGATGGTNNCTCGACTCGCACTTTCCAAAACTGCCCGCTGCGGTAAACGACGCAGCCGTACGACTGCAAGTGGAAGGTCTCGCGCGAACGCCGGCCTTCCAGGACGTCGGCTTTCGCGTGCGCGCGGGCGAGATCGTCGGTTTGGCCGGGCTCATCGGCGCCGGGAGGACTGAGATTTTGCGGGCCATCGCCGGAGCCGACGTACCGGATCGCGGCGAAGTTCGCATCGACGACCGGCGTCTGCGGCCGGGCGATATCGCCGGCGCCATCGCGGCGGGCGTCGCGTTCATCACCGAGGACCGCAAGGCGCAGGGCTTGGTGCTTGGGATGAGCGTCCGCGAGAACGTCTCGCTTGCGCACCTCGCCGACTTTGTCGATCGGGATCTCCTGATCGATGTCGCGCGCGAGCGAAACGCCGCGATGCGAATGATTGCGGAGCTGCAGATTCGGACGCCGAGCACCGAGCAGCTCGTACGCAATCTCTCGGGTGGAACGCAGCAGAAGGTCGTGCTCGCAAAATGGCTGCTCGGCAACGCAGGCGTCTTCCTCTTCGACGAGCCCACGCGCGGAATCGACATTGGAGCGAAGACCGAAATCTACAAACTCATGCTCGAACTGCTGGCCCGCGGCGCGGCGATCGTCATCGCGTCGAGCGACCTTCCGGAGGTCTTGGGCATGGCGCATCGCGTCCTCGTCGTTCGCGAGGGCCGAATTGCGGCGGAGTTCGTGCGCGACGACGCGACCCCCGAGAAGGTCGTCGCCGTGGCCACGGGCGCGGCGTGACGCAGCGCGACCGGCTCTGGTACTGGCTGCGCATCGCGGCGGCGCTGACGTTCTTGATCGCGATGATCGCGATCGTCGACGTCGCATCGCACGGCTCGTTCCTCGAGCCGAGCAACATCGTTCGCGTGCTCCGTCAGATCACGTACAACTGCGTGCTTGGCATCGGCCAAACGTTCGTCATTATTACCTCCGGCATCGATCTCTCGGTGGGATCGCTCGTGGCATTGACGGGCGTCGTCGCGGCGCTCTTCGCCAACTCGGTGCATTTGAGCGGCTTTCCATTGATCGCCGCGACGCTGATCGTGGCGGTAGCGGTCGGCTGCGCGGCCGGCTGGGTCAACGCCTTGCCGGTCGTCAAGCTCAATCTGCCGCCGTTTATCACGACGCTTGCGATGCTCGAGATGGCGCTCGGAGCCTCATTTATTCTTTCCCACGGGCGCCCGGTCGCACTACAGAGCTCGGACTTCGAGAATACCGGAATCGGCTCGTTCATGGGCGGCTTGACGAACGCATTGCACCTCCCGGGCATTCCCGTACCGGTGATTTGGATGCTGGTCGTCATCGTCGCGGCATCGGTGCTGTTGAACAGGACGCGCTTCGGGCGCTACGTCTTCGCCATTGGCGGCAACGAAGAGGCGGCGCGCCTCGCCGGGATCAACGTTGCGCGCGTCAAGACGATCGTGTATATGATCAGCGGCGGTTGCGCCGCTATCGTGGGCTTCTTATACATGGCCCTCTTCTCGTCGGGATCGCCCCAGACGGGAACCGGCGACGAGCTGCTCGAGTCGATCGCCGCCGTCGTCGTGGGCGGCACGAGCCTAATGGGAGGGCGCGGCAGCGTGATCGGCACTTTCTTCGGCGCGCTCCTCATTGGCGTGCTCTACAACGCGATGAACCTGCTTAACGTGGATTCGTATTTGCAGAAAGTGCTGCTGGGCGCGGTCATCCTGCTCGCCGTCGTCTTGGACGAGTTGAGGAAGCGCTACATAGCGAAGTAGTTCCGCGCTTTCACTGGGCAGCAATGTCCATGCTCGGTCCTCCCGATCTCATCCTGAGCTGGCAATGTCACGCTTCAATGAAGCCCGGCGATATGGAACCGGTGCTGCTTTAGAGGTCGCCGCAGGAAACGTAGTGGGCTAGATTCGCGGCGCTCTCGTGGACGTTGATCGCGTACTTGGCTTTCTTGAGGTCCGCGATCGTGACGCCCTTGACGGTCGTCACGGAGACGCCCTTGACGACGTTAGAGAGCCCCTTCCAGGGCGCTGGATTCAACTTCGCACAGGTACCCTGGTGGATGTGCGCGGGTTCGGAAGCTCCGGACGGCTCGTTTTTCACTTGCAGCTTCACCTTCAAGCCGGCGGAAGTGTCGTTCAGGAAGGCTTGACCGTCTTGTTTCGAACCATTTTGTGCGCCGAGATTGATGGTCATCGCATGCGGTGACATCGCATTGTTAACGCCGTTCATCGTATTCGTCGCGGCGAACGCCTGCGTCACAAAAGCGAGAGCGATTGCCGGAACGAGGAGCGAGCGCCCAAGTTTCACAAAAAATACCTCCAAAGACTGTATTGCACTTGGGGAGGTATTACCCCGGTGCCATGCTCTCTACACGTGGCGGCCGGGCTTCCCTCGGCCGTTTAACGATCCGCTAGAACGGAAAGTCGGCTTGCGTTAGCCCGACGTTGGTTTTGAGGTCGGTAACGTTTTCGTCGAGGACGATCTGGGGGCCGGCGTACATGATCTGGCGGACCGGCCAGTGCGTCTCTTTCGATACGTAGAGAATTTGATCGGAGATACCGTTGTTCGAGGCCGGATCGGTGACCTTGAGCTCGATGCGATCGGTGTCGACGCCCTGGATCTTTCCCCCCTCGACCTGTGTGAGCTTTCCGGGAATCGTCGCGTAGTCGTCGACGATGCGCGGCAGCAGACCCTCGGGGATCGTCACTCCGCGCAGCGAAACGGCGCGCGGATCGTGCAGGCTTATCTTCAGGTGAATGCCGGAGAGAAAGCCGCCCTGATGCCCGCTGACTTGATCGCCGCCTATCCAAACGCCGCCGGAGCCTTTGCCATCGCCGTCGAGGATCAGCGTCTTGACGTAATGCGGCTTCATGAACTCGTATTGATAGACGCGGTCTTGGGTCATCGTGCCTTTAGCCTCGTGAACGTGCAAGACGCACGTGTAGTCGGTAATGCCGGCAAACGCTTTGTCAAATGCCGCAATCGCGGGCGCAAGATTGGCGGCCCGAGCCGCGAGGCAGCTCGCGCCGACGAGCGCAATGCAAAGTGACAACGAATGCCGGGAATTCACGATTCTCTCCTCAAACTTTAAGCTTGCTGCGAATTGGATTGAGCGCTCTCGTCTATCAGCAGCGTACCGTGCTTGCCTTCGACGCCGATCAACACATCGCATTTTGCGTCGGCTGCGATCTCGTCGATAACGCGGCCGAGCGGTGCGCCGCTGTATTTCCCCTCGCGATACGAGCCCAAGATGATCAAATCTGCCTTTTCACGCTTGGCGACGTCGAGAACCGCCTGCTTCGTCGAACGCGCTTTGATGGTCTCGGTGCGAATCACGACGTTGTTCTTGTTCGCGATCGTTTCCGCCGCGCCGAGCGCATCGAGAGCCGCTCGTTCCTCCAACGTCATTTCCGCATCGGGCGGCAGCGTGTACGGCACTTCGATCACGTAGAGCGCCAGCAGTTCGGATCGTTCTCCTCGTGCCAGCTTCGCGGCCAACGCCATCATGTGCGCCGAGTCGATCTCCGGCGAAAAGGCTACGATCAAGCTGCCCACGATTCGTTCCAGGTTACGTTCGGCAGCAGCGGCAATGCGCTGAACGTACGACTCCGGCGGATGAAGCATCCACCACAGCGTCGCTCCAACGAGGCCGGCGATGAGCAGCGCGATGAGTGCTCCAGCGAGCGTGACGTGCACTTGGCTGGACATCGAGATCACATCATTCCACGCACGCGTGCGATGAGTGAGAGCCGATGAACGCCAAGCGCAATCATCGCCACGCCCAAAACGATTCCCGGAAGAACGGTAAAGCGGCCCTCGGGCAGCGCCGCGGCCATCCGTACGAGGATCACGAGCCCGCACAGGATTATCGCGACGGCGAGCAGTCCACGGAAGAAGAGCATCACTAAGTGCCTTGCCCCGCTCGCCGTGCGTCGCTCGCTTTCAGGTTGGCGACGTACTCATCCATCAGCTCGAGCTCTCCGGCACGACGCAGAATCTCGGTTTGGGCGGTACGCCAGTTACGGGGCTGCGAACCTAGAACCGGCAGACGCCGGTATCTACGATACACGAGGTAGAAGAGAAGTCCCAACAACAACCAGCTCGGCCCGAAGATGCGTCCGAGCGGGTGCGTGAATAGCGTAAACATCAAGATCGAAAAAATGCCGATGAACCCGATGACGGCCACTATCGGAAACTCAACCTGTTCTCCACGAAAGCGCATCGGCACGTTGAGCGGAATCTTGAACTTACGCGGGCTGAGCGGGTCGGTCAGGCGCAATCCGATCAAACCGAGAAAGACGAACGAGTAGCTCGTGGCCGCGCCGAACGCATAAAGATCCGCCAGGAAACCGAGGCCGTTCTCGCCGTGAAAGAAGCGCGTGTAGAGCGAAGAGACCGCCGGAAAGAGCGCGGGGGCGGCGGCAAAAACCAACTCGATGACGGCAATAACCGAGAAGAAAACGATCGAGATCATCGGCGTACGAAACTTGCGGTGAACGCGCTGAAAGATCGAGGGCAATAAATTGCTGGTGCTCATTGCGTAGGCGATTCGAGAACTCCCGAAGACGCCCGAGTTCGAGGAGATGAGCAACAAGATGGCACCTAGGACGGGGACGTAAAGCGCGGCAAAAGCGCCGTAGTATGGGACCTGCGCTGCAAGGAGCGCGACGGCCTTGCCCTGGTTGTCGGGGTTATTCGGAAAAATCTGCCAAAACTGTAGATGATGACCGGCGGCATCGGTGATCGGATGCCACGGTTGAAAGCCCAAGGCGAGGTTTGAGTACGCCAGTGCAAAGATCAAAATCGTGAGAATCAAAGAGACCGACGTGCGCGGGATGATCGAAGCCGGGCGTTGCGTTTCTTGCGCTGCCTGCGAAATCGATTCGAGCCCGACGAACGAAATGATCGCAAGTGACGTTCCCAGCATCAGCTCGTAAGGTGAAGGCCAGTGCGTTTGCATTGTGTGAATGAGAAGCTGGGGCCGGAAAGCGAAAAGGAAGCCAAAGCATAGGATACAGGTTTCGCTGATCACGTCGAGTGCCGATACCACGCCGTTGAACGTCGTACTTTCGCGCACGCCGATGACGTTCAAAAGGCAGAGTCCGACGACGAGCCCGAGCACGACGCCGAAGTGCAGCCACGGATGAACCGAGTTCACGAGCGCGGGCAGCAGCTGGCTGGAATAGTCGACGGAGGTCCAGGCAAAGAGCGTTACGTCGATGGTGAAATCGAGCAAGACTGCCCATCCCGCGATGAAGCCGAAGATATCGCCGAGGCCGCGCATGACGAAATACTGTCCGCCGCCGGCCACCGGATACGTCGCGGCGAGCTCCGTGTAAGCCAGCCCGATGCACACGTACACGACGCCGGCGAACAGAAAGGCAACGTTCGAGGCTCCGGCAGCCCACGCGAGCACCAAGCCCAACCCGACGAAGATGTCGGCGCCGACGTCGGAATAGCCCCAGGAGAAGGAGCCCCAGGGCGTTACGCTGCGGCGCAGTTCCGGTTGGGCGGTCTTAGAATCGGCGGGCACTAGAACGCGTTTCGATGCAGGCTCAAGAGTTTTCCGTCCAGCGTGACGACGTCGAAACGAATCTTTGCGGACGGCGCGACGATCTGACCGTAATCCGCGGCGATGCACCGGAGCGTCGCGCGTTTTCGCGCATCCACCGCCTGCAACGCCGCACCGAACTTCCTGGAGTCACGGCGCTTTACTTCGACGATCACGAGCGTCGGCCCGTCGAGACAAACGGCATCGATTTCCCCTCCGGGAACGCGCACGTTGCGAGCCAGGATGCGATAACCGCAAGCGGCAAGAAAGTCGCTCGCCCGGTCCTCTCCCTGTCGCCCTTTTGCGCCGTTATTCTTCAATCCAACTTGGGTCCAGCGCGAGCTGCGCGTCACGAACCCGCGCCCAGTTTGCACGGTGGTGAATGCTTGGGCCGTGCACTCTCAAGGCCTCCAGGTGACGGGGCGTCGAGTACCCTTTATGAAGCGCATACCCGTAGCGGGCATCTTCTTTGTCGAGCTCGACCATCAAGGCATCGCGATGTACCTTGGCGATAATCGAGGCAGCGGCGACGAGCGCGCAGCGCGCNNCTGCCGTCAGCGATGCGATGGCACGTTCCATCGCCAGGACGCTGGCCCAATAGATGTTGAGCCGGTCGATCTCTGCGACGCAGGCGCTTCCGACGGCCCAAGCCACGGCTCGCAGCTTGACGATCTGTGCGATCTCGATTCGCAACTCCGGTCGCACCTGCTTGGAGTCGTTGAGACCCCTGATGAACAACGGTTGGGTGGCGACTACGCAGGCCGCAACGACCGGACCGGCCAGGGGGCCGCGTCCCACTTCGTCGATGCCGCCAACCAGCCGAAAGCCTTTCGCGCGGGCCGCCTNNTTACGCTGCTTCGGTGTCATCGGGAGCCTCCAATGATATGCGCCCGAAGGCGCCCTCGTTGAACGCGCGGATATACGAATGCGCCGCGTTGTGATAATCGAGTTCGCCGCCCCGCCGCACGAAACCGCGTGCCGTCGCAAACGCGTGCAGATCCGGCACCTTGCTCCGAGGCGTGCGAACGAGCAGCCAGCGGTGAAAGGCGGCCGCGACCTCTTGGGCGTCGTACCGCTCGTGCGGCACCGCTCCGCAGATAGCGAGTTTCCACTGCGCGCCGGCGCTCGGAATTCGCGTCGGCAAGATGCCGGGTGTGTCCATGAGCTCGACGTTTCCCTCGAGACGAAACCACTGAAGGTGTTTGGTCACGCCCGCGCGGGCTTCGGTTTTCGCGGCGGCTCTGCGCAGGAGCGCATTGACGATGGAGGATTTGCCCGAGTTGGGAATTCCAACGATCATCGCGCGTGCGACCCCGGTCGTCTTCTCTCCCCGCGAGCGGCCGATCGCGGCGGCGATCTGGACGACGCTGCGCTGATTTCGCCCGTCCACCGCAACGCCCGCGCAACCGTGCTGCGACAANNGCGAGCGCCGGCAAGCTCGTCAAGCAGCGGATTACGCCCGCTGCGCGCGATGCGGGCATCGACGACCTCGACGACGATATCGATCGAGCGCAAGATCTCGCGAATTCGGCGCACGGCCTTGGCCATGTGGCCGGGATACCATTGAACCGGACGCTCCAACTTCGAATTCACAGTTCCCTGCGCTTCCTGGAATCGAGTCATAGCGCGCCCAGCATGCTTGGAGGCCAGACGCCCGCGACGGCCCGGCCCATCAAACGGTCGTCGCTGACGGCGCCGAAGGAGCGAGAATCTTCGCTGTTAGCGCGATTGTCTCCCAAAACGTATACGAATGACGGAGGGACCGTGATCTCGGGGACGCTACGTCCGTCGGCGTCTCGCACGTAGGGTTCGTCTAATTTCGCGCCGTTCACGTAGACTCGCCCGCGATCTATTCGAACGCGGTCTCCCGCCACCGCGATCACGCGTTTGATGAAGACTTCGCGCGCATCCCCTTCATGGCGAAAGGCCACGATCTCGCCACGCCGCGGCGCGCCGAACCGATACGCGAACGTGTTGATCAGGACGTATTCTCCCGAGCGGATCAGCGGTTCCATCGAGAGGCCCGAAACCTGGGGTAATCGCATGAAGAAAGCCACGATGAGAAGGGAGAGCACGGCGAGCTGCAATACCAGGCTCGCGACCGAGCGCCATCGCAAGAAGCGGGCCACGCGCTCGACTTCGCGCCGCGCGCTACAGAGTCTTGGCTTGCGAGGGCGGCCAGAAGATCAGAAACGCCCGGCCGGTAAAGCCGGCCCGCGCACCGCTGCGCGGCCCCGTTGCGAAACGTCCGCCATCCTGCGCGAAGCCCCAAATGTGCGAGTCTTCGGAATCGTTGCGATTATCGCCGAGCATGATGTAACAATGCGGCGGAATTCGATCCGGTTGGCTCCACGACGATTTCGCCGGCACGTTCCCCGAGTCTGGATCGACGCGCTCCCAGCCGGTGCCGTAGTTGATATAGATCCCGTAATTGCGGATCTCGAGGCTGTAGGCAGGTTTTTCGGCCACGTACGGTTCGTGCAGCGGGTTGCCGTTGATATAGACGGTGCCGTCGGAGATGCGCATACGATCGCCCGGACGGCCGATCACGCGCTTGATGAAGTCGTCCGGAGTCGGAACGGGCGGCGGAAAAACGACGACGTCGCCTTCGTTGGGAGGACGAAAGCGGTATTCGAACTTGTCGACGAGGAGAACGTCGTGAATCTGTAAGGTCGGAAGCATCGAGCCGGATGGAATGTAATACGTGCGCGCGACGAACGTGATGAGAACCCACGCTGCGAGGCCGGCGATGATGAACGGGTCGAGGAACTCGCGGGCAATGGCGGTACTGCGGCCCGACGAGCCGGCGACCACGGGCCGCAGAGAGAGGAGCGCGCGGGCCGCCCCAATGACTGCGACGATTGCAAGGAGTTCGTACGGCGTCATGTGGTCTATTTCTCCAAAACTTGCAGCCGGTTAAGCGGCCAGACGATCGCGAAGGCACGTCCCGTGAAACTGGCGCGCGCTTTGCGCCCCGCCAGCGGCCCGGCGGCGAAATCGCCGTGCGTTTGCGCGAATCCCCAGACGTGCGAGTCGTCGGAATAGTTCCGATTGTCGCCGAGGACGAAATAAAAGCCGCCGGGAATTCGATTGGGCGCTTGCCACGAGGCGCGAGGCGGAACGTTTGCCGTTCGCGGATCGAGGGGACGGCCGTTGACGTAGATGCCGCAGTCTCGAATAGTGAGGTCGTAGTTGGGCGCCTGGTTTTCGTACGGCTCCCGGAGAGCCGTGCCGTTTCGATAAACGACGCCGTCACGGATCGTAATCGTATCTCCGGGCACGCCAATCACTCGCTTGACGAAATCGTTGCCGCCCGATTCCGCCGGCGGTATAAAGACGGCCACGTCACCGTCGTTGGGACGGTGCAGGCGATAGGCGATTTCGTCGACCAGCACTACATCGCGGACTTGCAGCGTCGGCACCATCGAAACGGATGGGATGTAGAACGTGCGGATGACGAACGTGATCAAGAAGAGCGCGACGAGGCCGGCGACGATGAAGGCATCCACCGCGTCTCTCGCCGGCGCTTTTGCCGATAGCGCAAACCGGGCAATCGTTAAGAGGCCGAGAAGCCCTACGAGCTGCAGTGGTGTCAGAGCGGCGGGTCAGGTTCCTTTGGCTTTCTTTTCCTTGATTCGAGCCGCTTTGCCGACCTTTTCGCTCAAGTAATAGAGCCGGCTGCGGGCAACGATGCCCCGCTTTCCGACTTCGATCCGCTCGACGCGCGGGCTGTGAAGCAGAAAAGTTTTCTCCACGCCGACGCCATGAGCGATGCGGCGGACGGTGATGGACTCGGCCGAGCTGCCCCCCTTGCGCACGATCACCACGCCTTCGAACATTTGCGTCCGTTCCTTGCCGCCTTCGGTAACTTTGGAAAAGACCTTTACGGTATCGCCCGGCCGGAATTGCGGGACACTTGGCTTGACCTGATCTCGCTTGAGTGCGTCAATTACGTTCATAACTTGTCATCCTGATGCTTCGACTTCGCTCAGCACTACGGCTGGTCGAAGGGCTAGGCGGCGCAACGAATAGCCGGGCGCGAAGCCCGGCAGAACCACCGTATCCTATCACGGGCTTTCCCGCGGAGGCAAGGCATCGTCGAGCAGGTCGCGGCGGCGGCCGGCGGTGCGCAGGCGGGATTGTTCGCGACGCCACTGGGCGATCTTGGCGTGATCGCCCGAAAGTAGGACGGCCGGAACCTCGACGCCTCGGAAGGTTGCCGGGCGCGTGAAACTTGGATAGTCTAGCATTCCCGCCGAGAACGACTCCTGCGCCAGCGAGCCCGAGGCAATCGTGCCTTCGAGCAAACGAATGGTGGCGTCCATGAAGGCCAGCGCCGGGATCTCGCCTCCGGTCAGGACGAAGTCGCCGAGCGAGTACTCCTGGACGGGATAGATGGCAGCCAACCGTTCGTCAATGCCCTCGTAGTGCCCACAAACGAGGATCAGGCGGTCGAGCCGTGCCAAACGTTCGGCTGCGCGCTGGTCGAACCGTTCCCCGCTCGGGCTGGGAACGGCGATGAGCCGCCGCTCGTCCGGCGCTGCCTGCGCCACGATGCTATCGAGAACTCGAGCGATCGGCTCGATGCGCAGCACCATCCCCGGGCCGCCCCCGAACGGCGCGTCGTCGGCGCGCTCGCCCTCCTTGAGGTGGTCGAGAAGATGGTGGTAGCGGACCGTTGCGATTCCCGCTTCGACGGCGCGTCCGACGATCGACAAGCCCACGAACGGCGCAAAGACTTCGGGAAAGAGCGTGACGACGTCGATCTCGAACATGAGGCAAGAGTGTTCCGGGACCGAGATGAATTTGCTTGCGCGCTCGAGGCGCTCTACCGCGGCGATTTCGCCCGCGCGCAGAGCGAGCTCGACTTGCTGCTCGAGCGGCGACCGTCGGGCGGGGCCGAACGTGCCTTTCTTCTCAATAAACGCGGCGTGGCTCGCATGGGGCTGGATCAACGGGAACGAGCGCGGGCCGACTTCGAAGCGGCCTTGGACGCGCAGAGTCATTACGCGCCGGCGCTCACCAACCTGGGCAATCTATTGCTCGAAAGCGGCCGANNGTCAGGCGCAGCGGTTGGAGCAGCGTTTGCGGACTAGCGGTCGACGTTATTACCGGCCGTCTCGGCCGCGGTGATCCCTTCGAGATACTGGAAAAGCTGCGGGAGCGTAATCTTCTCGAGCGCGGTCCGTTCGTGAATCGTTGCGGCGTCCTCGCCCTCGTCGCGAAGATAACACCGCGTTTCGACGCCGTCGCTGCTGCCGACAAAAGCGATGGCGAAGCCGCGGCCGGGAATCTCGTCGTAGATCCGCATCGTCTCGGGATCGAGAACCTCGATCGAGTGCGCCGAGTTGTGCGCATCGAAGATTAAGATTTTCAAGTGCTCGAAGTTCGTTACTTCGATAAGCCCGACCACGAACACGTTCTTGGTTGAAAGGAACTCGTGACCGCGTTTGTTGCGGCTGGAGATTTCATAAAAGACCCGGTGCGCAACGAACCGGTTTAGGATCTTTCGCAAGGTCGCCAGTGAGGCTAGCGTTTCGGTGCGATTGCCGCGAGTGTAGACGATCTTCACCAGGGGCACTCATGCTTGCACGGCCCTGCAGGCCAGCCCTTCTCCAGCGGCGGCGGAAGTCTCGGGCCGCCGCTGAAGCTAGTGGTCGCCGATGCTTTCCGTGCCCGATGTTCTCGTGGTTTCCGTGCTGGCGCTCTTGCTCTTTGGGCCCGATCGGCTCCCAAAGGTCATGCGCCAAGCCGGGCGTTTCATGCGCGACGTGCAGAACACGTCCCACTCTTTTATCGCTGAAATGGAACGCGCCGCCGATACGACCGAACTGCCGCCCCCTGCGCCACCGGCTGAGCCTGAGCCTCTATCGCTCGATTTGAAGACCGGCCCCGACAAAAATGCGACCCCGGAACAGGGAACCGAGGAGAGCTAGATGTTGAAGTTTTGCCGCAGCTCCGTAATGCGCTGTTGGAGCATGGTGCGTACTTGAGTGTGAAGCCGGTCCCGTTGTTCGTCGGGAAGGCGCCGGTAGATCAGATAGCCCGCGGCTGAGAGCAGGCCGCCCAGTATGCCGGCGAGCACGACCTTACCGGCTTCGCCGGCATCATCGTCGCTCGAACGCTTATCGCCGAAAGCGCTTTGATAGCCGTTTCCTGGGCTCGACGAACTCGACCACGGCTGGTCGGACGGGGTGGTTCGAAAACTTTCAGACATCCTGCGGCCTCCTTCGACCTGTCGAGTTTGTTACCCGAGACGTACGGAGTTTGTTACCCGTCCCGAGATGCGGTCTCTCGCGCATTTCATACCTTTTCGTGCGCCACGCTCACGTGCTCCGGGAAACGACGGGCAACCTGCGTTACCGCAAGCTCGGCGGTCATGATGATCGCTTGAACGCTTTCGACGTCTCGACGGCCGTCGTCCAGCATGACGTCGAACTCGCCCTCCTGCTGGAATGCCGTGAGGGCGCCCCCGTCGTAGTGCTCGAGCCCGAGTCGGGCAGCCTGGAGAATGCCCGAAACCGCGGCGCACACGATATCCTGGCCGTGTTCGGCGAAATCCACGTGACCATAGGCCGAGATTCCGGCGAAACGATTGTGTCCGTCGCGGTAAAAGGTGATCTCGAGCACGGGAGCGTGTGGCTACGCGCCGCTAGGGTAGCGTGATCTTGGTAATTTTGACTTCGGCAAACGGTTGGCGGTGGCCGTTGAGTTTACGGACGCGCTTCTTCGGCTTGTAGCGGAAAACGAGGATCTTCTTGTCCTTGGCCTGGCGCAGAACGGTTCCGGTAACCGAGGCACCGCTCACCGTCGGGTTGCCGACGGCGACGTTGTCGTCGCTTGCCGCGAGCACGACACGATCGAAAGTAACGTCGGAACCGACTTCGGTGGAGACCAGATCGCAGCGGATGACGTCGCCTTCGGCGACTCGGTATTGCTTGCCGTCGGCCTCAATGATCGCGTACATAACCTCGGTACGATACCAGCCGCGAGCCTCGCCGTCAACGAAGCCGCACGCTTCGAAGGCTTGACGGCCGGCCTCCGCGCGTGGTAGGTATAGAATAATCTAAAAAACAGACTACTCTGGAGGCCAACGTGTATTCGGTTATTCGGAAGGATGCGCACCGCGCCGGCAAGCTGTTCGTGCTCTGGGGGGCCTTCGGCTTGGGCATGGCGGCGGTCTGGGGCGCAGCCCGCGGTAATCCCGCCGCCGACGCGGCCATTTGGGCGGTCGGCCTGCTCGCCGCGCTTGGTTTGCTCCTTGGGACGCTGGAGCTATGAACGTAGAACCGCTCGACGCCGCCGCGGCCCAGGACCATCTGGAGATGGTCAATCGTATCTTGGCCGAGTCGCACCAGCGCCTTTGCAACGGCGGCGAGTACTTCGTCGTTTGGGGCATCGGCTCGGCCTATATTACGGTGCTCGCCCAGCTCGTGCACGGCGGCTTGCTTCCGTCCGCAACGACGTGGTCGCTTCCGATCGTCATCGCGGTATGCGCGGCGTTTTCGATCGTTCGCGCGAGGCAAACGCGCCGCGTGCTGCAGCGCAGCTCGCTGTTGCAGCGCGAATTCTTCAACGTGCTCTGGTTGACGCTCGGCTTGGCCTTCGTCGTGGACGTAGCCGTCTTCAATATCTTCCCGGGTTTGGCGTCCGCGGCGATCTGGAGCGTCGCGGAGGCGATCGTGCTGCTCTATATCGGTATGCATGGCAACCGCCGCGCGCAGGTCGCCGGCGTGCTCGTTATCGTTTCGCTGGTCGTCGCGAACTTCGCGTCGCCCGGAATTGCGGGATATGTCTTGGGTGCCGGCATGCTCGTCGGGTATGCCGGTTTCGGCGCGAGCGAGCTGCTCGCGCGCGAGTAGCCGGATTCAATGGACGAGCTGTTGCTCTCGAAAGTGCGTCTCGGCGTCGTTGCGGAGCTTCTGAACTTCGATTGGATCGCGTTCTCGGAGCTGGCCCGCTCGCTCGACGTTAGCAACGGCAACCTCGGCGCGCACCTGAGCAAGCTCGTCGATGCCGCCTACGTCGAGGAGGAGAAGAGTTTTGCCAATCGCCGTCCGCTCAGCCGGTACCGCCTGACAAAGCGGGGACGCGCAGCGTTCGCAAGCCACGTGGCGGAGTTGCAATCGCTCTTGAAGGTTACGTCATGATTCTCGCGTTTGAAGACGTGGTCAAATCGTACGGCACGATCCGCGCGCTCGACGGGCTTTCGTTTGCCGTGGGGCCGGATGAGGTCGTTGCGCTACTCGGTCCCAACGGCGCGGGGAAGACCACGGCGCTTGAGATCGCGCTGGGCCTGCGCAGTTGCGATTCCGGGAGCGTGCGGCTCTTCGGCGCGTCGCCGCGTAGCATCGCGGCGCGCCGCCGGCTCGGTGTGACCCCGCAGGAGAGCGGCTTCCCCGATATGCTTACCGTCGGCGAGATCATCGAGTTCGTTGCGCAACATTACCCCACGCCGACGCCGGTCGCGCAGACGCTGAGCACTTTTGGATTAGAAGCGATGAAAAGGCGCCGCGCTGGAACGCTCTCCGGCGGCGAGTCGCGACGGCTGGCCCTTGCCCTGGCCTTCGTTGCGAATCCGGAGTTTTTCGTTCTCGACGAACCGACGACCGGCTTGGACGTGCAGTCGAGGCGACGCTTGTGGGAGGCCGTGCGTGAGGCGTCCGGCAACCGTTCCATTCTCTTTACCACGCACTATCTCGAGGAAGCGCAGGCGCACGCGTCGCGCATCCTCGTCGTCGATCGCGGGCGGCTGCTTTTCGACGGCGACGCGCAGACGCTGCGCGGACTCGTCGGCAATCGCCGCGTGACGTACGTTGGGCAGGACGGTCCCGTCGTAGCCGTGCCCGGCGACACCGACGCCTACGTTCGCGAGCTGGTCAACTCGGGCGCGCCATTTTCCAACTTGGAGATCGCGAAGCCGTCGCTGGAAGAGGCGTTTCTCTTGCTTACGAAAGGCCCGGCATGAACGCCTTGTTGCTCGTCCGCGCCCACACGAAGGTCCAGTTTCTCGACCTGATCCGTTGGCCGGGCTACGTCGTGCCAACGGTAGTCTTTCCGGCAATGTTCTATTCGATCTTCGATCTGCCGGTCGCAAGAATGCATCCGCAAGATGCCGATCTCTTGGCCCTCGCCTTCATTGCTTGGGCGGTCATCGGCGTCACGCTCTACCAGTTCGGCGTCGGCATCGCGCAAGAACGCGGCCGCCCGTGGGAGCGCTACGTGCGCACGCTGCCGGCTTCCGTGTTCGTGCGCTTCGGCGGGCGCATTGCGACGGCGCTGCTCTTTGGAGTGATGACCGCGGCGATCGTCGCGCTGGTTGCGCGCGTCTTTACGCCGATCGATCTCACGCTCGTGCAATGGCTGCGGGTGCTGGTTTATGCGATCGCGGGAGGCATTCCGTTCGTGCTGATCGGTATAACGATCGGCTATTGGGTCTCGGCGCGCGCCTCCGTGCCGACGGCGACGGCCGTCAATCTCTTGCTGGCATATGCGGGCGGCTTATGGATGCCTCCGCAGTATCTTCCGCACTTTGTCGCGACGATCTCACCCTATCTTCCCACGCGGCAGCTCGGCGATCTCTTGTGGAGCGTCGTAGGTGAGGGCAACGCGTCGCGCGCGGTAATGGGCCTGGTCCTGTATAGTGCGATCTTTGGGCTGCTCGCCGCCGTGGGATACCGCCGCGACGAACGCAAGCGATATGCGTAGGATTTATTCCATGGCGCGAGCGCAGCGCTCCTAGCCGTTTAGGAACAAAAAAACCGCGAGTAGCGTGTAAACCCTACAGTTCAGGACGACAACGACAAAGAGTGTGCTGCCCGCAGGCCTTCGTCGAAGGCGCGAACCGCGTTGAGCTCCGCGGCATCTTTGGCGCCGCCGACCACGCGATACGGAACGCCGAGCTTTGCAATCGGCGCCAACGACGCGTCGTTGCGCTCTTGGCCGGCGGCGATCACGACCGTATCCGCTTCGATCAAGCGGCTGACGCCGGCGTCGCGAATGCGAATGCCTCCCGGCACGATGGCTTCGTAGTCGACGTTCGGGAGCGTAGTAACTCCGGCCGCGCGTAATGCGGCAATCACGGTCCAGCGCGTGGTTTTGCCGATGCCCTTGCCGATCGTCGCGCCGCGGCGAATGAGTGCGACCGATTTTCTTCCGGTCACGAGTAAGGCGCCGTTGCCCGGCGCCGCCAGTCCCTGCTCGTAGAGAAAACGCGTGGTTTCGTCGACGTTCGCTTCGCCATAGCTCAAGTAATGCGCGACGTCAACGCCGATTCCGCCCGCGCCGACGATGGCGACGCGCTCGCCCACCGGCGCGTCGCGCAGCAGAACGTCGGCGTACGTCACGACGTGGGGAAGATCGCTCCCCTCGAGCGCGACGCGACGCGGCACTACGCCTGTTGCGAGCACGATGCCGTCGAATCCGCGCAACTCGGCCGCATCGCCGACGCGCCGCCGCAGATGCACGACGGCTCCGAGCCGAGCCAGCTCGTTGGTGTAGTAGCGAATCGTCTCGTTGAAATCGCCTTTGCCCGGAATGCGTCGCGCCATGCGGAACTGGCCGCCGAGCTCGTCCTCTGCTTCGAAGAGCTCGACGGCGTGTCCGAGCGCGGCTAACGCACGCGCGCTCTCCATTCCGGCGGGTCCGCCGCCGACCACGGCAAAACGGCGACGCAACGCTTTGGGCTGCGGCTGTTCGGGGAACTCCAGTTCACGAGCCGCGCGCGGATTGACCATGCACGAGACCGGCGCGTCCACTAACGACCGGTCGATGCAGGCCTGATTGCACGCAATGCACGTGTTGACCAGCGGAGCCTCGTTGCGCGCCGCCTTGGCGACGAGGTGCGCGTCGGAAAGAAAGGGACGCGCCATCGAAATAAAGTCGACGCTTCCGGCGGCGAGAACGGACTCGGCGGCCGCCAGCGAGTTGATGCGATTGCTTGCGATGACCGGCAGCTCGCCGACGGCCGCTTTCACCGCGGCCGCGAACGGAACCCAAACGCCGCTGGGAACGACTTGCTGCACCGTCGGAATTGACGATTCATGCCAGCCAATGCCGACGTTGAGCGCGTCGACGCCATCGCGGGCCAGCGCCCCTGCGAACGAGAGCACCTCTTGCGCCGTGGTCGAGTCCTTCATCAGGTCGGCGCCGGAGACGCGGAAGATCACGGGAAACTCGGCGCCGGCAAGCGCGCGGATCTCGCGCAGCACCGCACGAGGGAGCCGCATGCGACGTTCGAGATCGCCGCCCCAGGCGTCCTCACGCCGATTGGTCAGCGGCGAAAGAAACTGGTTGAGGAGATAACCCTCCGACGCCATTACCTCCACCGCGTCGAATCCGAGGTCGCGCGCGCGGACCGCACCGCGCGCGAAATCGCAGATCGTTTCGAGAATCTCGTCGTCGCGCAGCGCGCGCGGAGGATCCGGTGAGAAACGCGATGCGACTGCCGACGGCGCGACCGGCTGAATTCCAAACGATGCAAGATATGCGTACCGCCCCGCGTGGAACAGCTGCAGCGCGATCCGCCCGCCGGCAGCGTGCACGGCCTCCACGGCCGCACGCAGCGGCGCACCCGACTCAGGTTCGTTGATGAAGCTGTAGTTGCGGCCGCCGGCGCCTGCCCGATTGACGCACGATCCACCGGTGACGATCAATCCCGCGCCGCCGCGCGCGCGCTCCGCGTAGAACGCGGCCAGCGCGGCGCCGTTGGATTCGATCCCTAGATGCATCGAACCCATGACGATGCGATTGGCAAGGCGCAGCGTGCCGATGACTCCGGCCTGCAGCGTGCGTTGAAACAACGGAGTTACAGCGAGAGTGGCGGCGCGGTGTCGGAGTAGAACGGCGGCGCGATGACGCTCAAACCGCCGTCGACGCAAATCGTTTGACCGGTGATGTACTCGGATTCTGGCGAGAGCAGGAAGGCGATCGTGTCGGCGACTTCTTGGACGGTTCCCATGCGCGCTTTTGGAAGCTTCGAGAGAACGCTTTCAATCGGGGCCATTCCAGGGACGTTTTGATAGAAATAGGCGCACGATTCCGTGTCGATCAAGCCTCCGTTGACCGCGTTGACGTTGATTCCGCGTGGCCCGAACTCAACGGCCATATAGCGGACCCACGCTTCAATTGCGGCTTTATTCGAGCCGAGATTCGCGTAGGTCGGATAGGCTCGAATGCTGCCGTAGCTCGAGAGCACGGCGATGCGACCGCCCTGGGTCATCAGCTTCACCGCGCGTTGTGCCCCGAGAACGAAGGCGCGCACGTTGAGTGCGTAGGAGCGGTCGAGATTGTGCGCCTTTAAGTCTAAGACTTTCTTGAACGCGCTGGCCGCGGCATTGGAGACGAAGTGGTCGAGGCGGCCAAACGCGTCTTCGACGCGGTCGAAGAGCCGGTCGATCGCTTCGGGCTCTTCCATATTCGCCTGAACGGAGATCGCGCGCGTGCCCAGCGCTTCGATCTCACGCACGACCTCATCGGCAAGATCGGCGTTGCGATTGAAGTTGACGACGATCGAGGCGCCCTCGCGCGCCAGCGTCAGCGCGAGGGCGCGCCCGATCCCGCGAGAGCTGCCCGTGATGAGCGCGATCTTATCTTCGAAGCGGCGCCTCACGTCCCGGATCCTCCGCCGAGCAGCTCGCGAGCGATGACGGTCTTTTGAATCTCGTTGGTGCCTTCCTCAAAACGTTGAGCCCGCGCGTCCCGATAAACTCGCTCGATGGCGTTGGGTTGCCAATATCCCGTGCCGCCGTGAATCTGAAGAGCTTTATCGGTAACGCGGGTGAGCATCTCGACGGCCTGCAGCTTCGACATTGACGAGAGCATCGCGGCATGGGAACTGCCGGCTTCCCATTGCGTCGCGGCATGAAGAACCAACTGGCGTGCCGCCTCGATATCGGTTGCGTTCTCCGCCAGCATGAAACGAATTGCTTGGCGCTGCACGAGTCGCTTGCCGAACGTCTCGCGGTTGCCGGCGTATTCGATCGCCAGCTCCTGTGCTCGTCGCGCGAGGCCGACGCACGTCATTGCGACCGAGATTCGGCTGGGCGTCAAGAATCCACCGAGCGCGACTTCGAGTCCTTGCCCTTCGTCGCCGAGTCGATTCTCCACCGGAACCGGGGTGCGGTCGAAGGCGAGGCGTCCGTGGTCGGTTCCCCGCACGCCCATCGACTCGTCCATCTCCGTCACGGTGGCTCCCGGCGCGTGACGATCGACGAGCAGCGCGACCGTCCCGTCGGCACCGCGCGTTCCGGCGAGACGCGCGAAGAGCAGCCAGTAATCGCAGATCGTTCCAAACGTGATGAGGTGCTTCTCGCCGCTCAAGTAATAGGTGTCGCCTTCGCGAACGACGCTGCAGCGAAGATCGGCTCCGGTGCCCGCCGTTGGTTCCGTCAGCGTAAACGCAATCCTCAGCTCGCCTTTGATCGACGGAATCACGAAGGCGCGGCGCTGCTGCGGCGTAGCAAAGCGGTCCATCGCTCGCCACGTGCCGTTGACGACGTGGACGATCATCCGTATAGACGCATGCGACATAGAGAAGAGCTCGATCAGGCGCAGGTACTGGGTGAATGGAATGCCGCGGCCGCCATACTCCGCTGGGGCGGCCAGCGAGAGGTAGCCGCGATCGCGAAGCTCGTCCCAGAGCTCGGGTGGAACTCGGCGTTCGCGCTCGATGCGTTGTGCCCACTCTTCGGCGGGCCCGGCAACGTATGCGGCGATCTCGCTTTCGAGCACCGCAAAGGCGGCTTCGTCGAAGATCTCGGGCCGGTCGAGCTGCTTCAAGAGACGCTCGCCTTGCGGCGTTCGTGGGGTCGCAGATCTCTCGCTCGCTCGCGGAGCAGAAATTTCTGAACCTTCCCCGACGGCGTACGTGGAAGCTCGCCGACGATCTCCAGCCGCTCCGGCCAATAGTGTTTGGCGGCCTGGCACGCGTAAAGGTAGTGCTGCATCCGGTCGAAATCGAGCTGCGCGCCGGCGCGCAGCACGACGAAGGCNNACGCCGAGATCGCCGGTGCGAAACCAGCCGTCGGGCGTGAAGGCGGCTGCCGTCCAGTCGGGGTGATCGGCGTAGCCCACGAACATCGTCGGAGACTGCACTTCAAAGTGCCCCTCTTGCCCGGGCGACATCGTGCGGCCCTCGGCGTCGGTGATGCGAAGGTGAATTCCACGCAGTGCGCGCCCGTCCGTTCCCCAAACCTTCGCCGGTTCGTCGGTCGGTGCGGAAAGCGATCCCAAGCACGACTCGGTGGTGCCCCAAGCCCCGCAAACCGCCGTGCCGAGAATGCGCGTCGCACGTTCGGCCAAACCGCGCGGCACCGCAGCCCCGGTTGCGACGAAGATGCGCAAAGCAGCCGGAGCGCGTTCGCCGGCTTCGACGGCCGCAACGAGATCCGCCAAGAAGGGCGTTGCGGCCTGCACGAACGTGCCGTCCCAGTCGTTGAGAGCCCGCAGTGCGCGCGACGCGTTCCAGACCGGCTGCACGATCTGCGGAACTCCCATGAGTAATGCTAGCCACATTCCGTAGAGAAATCCGGTTTGATGAGCGAGGGGAGACGGAACGAAGATGCGGTCCTCCGCTCGCAGCCCGAGATGCTCGATCTCCATTGCCGCGGCGCGCATCAGCACGTCGTTACGATGCAGCACGCCTTTGGGCTCGCCCGACGTTCCGGATGTGAAGAGCAGCTGCGCGATCGCTTCCGGATCGCTCGGCTGCGCGTCGAGCATCTTTAGATCGACTTCGATCGTACGCAGCGCGTCTTGGTAGCGCAGCCAGCGTACGGTGTCGTCGTACCCCGGCGTCGGAAGAGCGTAGGTGTTGCGCGCGCCCGCGCATACGACGACGTGCTCNNAGCTTCAGCGGAAGATCGCCGCTAAAAACGGACGCCTCCTGCAGAATGGACGCGATCTCGGCGGCGTGATTGCGGCCGCGCGCTTCATCGGGAACGAAGAGAACGCGCGCTCGGGAACGCCGGAGACAGAAGGCGACTTCGCGTTCGCGGAAGATTGGCATCAGGGGGCAGCAGACGGCGCCGACGGCCAGCGTCGCAAGGGAAACAACGACGAACTCCAAGGTGTTGGGCAGCTGGTACGCGACTCGTTCGCCGGGGCGTACGCCCAAGCTCAGAAGAAGCGTGGCGGTACGTTCCACTCGCTCGAGCAGCTCCTGCCACGTGAGAGCGACGTCGCTTCCCTCGCGGGTTTCGACGACGGCGAGGCCGAGCGGGGTTTCGCGCGCGTGGTGCGCCAGCAGCTGCTTGGGCGTCATCTGCGCGGCTCGATCGGGTTTTGGCATCGAAGCCGCCCGCGCTCCGTAATGCTGCCCGTCGTGCGGTCCGTCAGAGATCGATAGCGGGACCCCGATGCTTCGCATCGCATCGAGAAAGCGCGGATACGAGATCCGATACGCATTCGGGTAGGTCAACGTGCTCTGTCCCTGCGCGCGGGATGCGGCGACTGCCAACGACATCAAGATGCGGTGATCGTTGAAGGACGAAAGATGTGCGCCGTGAAGCTGCGAGACGCCGTGCGCGATGAGCCGGTCGTCGTGCAGCTCCAAGTGGCCGCCCATGCGATTGAGCTGCAGCATCGCGGCGACGCGGTCGGATTCTTTGAGACGCACGTGGGCAATATTTTCCAATACGGTTTCACCTTTTGCGAACGTACCCAGCGTCGACAAGATGGGCAGCATGTCTGGAATGTCGCGGCAGTCGACTCGAACTCCGCGCAGCTCGATACCGGCGTGCCGTACGCGGACGGCGTGCGCCTGCGCGTCATACGCCATTGGGAGTCCCATCTCCCGAAGGATCTCCATAAACGCACCCTCGGGATGGTCCGGAAGTTCTCCAGGCAGCGCTTGCAGACCGCGGAAGAGCACGTCCGAGGGATGAAGGGCCGTCGCGGCGAGCCCAAACGCGGCCGAGCCGATGTCGGGCGGAAGCTCGAGCGTCGCCGGACGCGGCCGCTGTCCGGGTTCGATCTCGAAGCGCCGCCAATCCGGCGCGATCTTTACCCGCAGATCGAAGCTACGCATCATCTCGGCCGTTAGCGCGATGTACGGGCGCTCGTTCAGTTCGCCTTCGACCTCGATGACCGTTGGTTCTTTCGCAAAGGGAGCCAACAGAAGAAGCCCGGAAATCCACTGCGATAAGGTGCCGGGGATGACGATTTTCCCGCCGCGCGGCTGACCCGGAAAGATGGTAATCGGCGGACAACCGTCGTTCGATTCGAACGCAACGCCCATCTGAGAGAGCGCTTGGAGCAGCGGTCCGACTGGGCGGCGCTGAAAATACTTTTGGGCGGTTAGCGTGACGGGCGAATCGGCGAGCGATGCCAAGCCGATCATGAAATAGAGCGTCGATCCGGAGCTGCCCACCGAGACGACCTTGCGCTTGACGTGATAGGGGCCGCCGGCGACGAGCAAGGTCTGGCCCTCCACCTCGATTTTCGTACCGAGCGCGCGCAACACGTCCATCGTGAACTGCACGTGGCGAGCATCCGAAAGGCCGAGAATTCGGCTCCTTCCCGGCGCCAGCGACGCGAGAATGAGCGCTCGGTGCGCGTGATATTTCGAGTTCGGAACCTCGACCTCGCCGGTCAACGGTCCGCTCGTTCCTTTAACGAGAAGATTCATCGGCGTCCTACCTCAAGGTGGCGGATGTAAACTTTCCGGTTTAAAATCGGAGCGCCCTGCCCGCTGCTCATCGCGAGATAATTAACGACGCGTTCTGTCCGCCGAAG
>PKWF01000280.1 GCA_003133185.1 Vulcanimicrobiota bacterium
AGCCAAAACCGGGGCGTTGACAGGTGTGATACGCGCGCGCGTTGCGACTCCGGAAACTCAGGGCCAGATCAACAGGCGGCAAACAGGATGTGCGGCAGCAGCAGTTAGGGGCGCCGCTGCGCGCGAGAATAGGCACTTGGACATGCTGCGAGGAACTGCTTTGCGGTGCGTCGTAATCGCGCGCGCGCGTTGGGGCTCCGGAAACCCGCCCCTCAACGAGTTCCTTGAGAATCGAAACGATCTGCGCCTCGGTGTAGCGACTCTTGCGCATTGGTGGATCTCCTTGCTGGCCTATTGGCCGGAAATCCACAATTATCCGTGGCCTAGTTTTCGGGGCTCAGACCCCCACCCTACAGCACCGAACACTTGTTACGGTACGCCGCCGGAGGCCACCAAGCTTCGAAGTTATCGCCTGGCTTGACGCAACAAGTACAAGAAATGCCACGGTGCCGCAGCGTTCGGGGATAGGGGTTGGCGAGGCCAAGACGAGACAAGCCCGGCGCCTGGCCGCTCGGCCTGTCGGATCGAAACGCCCGGGCTTCCAAGCCGCAACGTGTTAAGCGCTGCGTGCTAGCTGCGAGGCTGCTGCGAGCTAAGCCACCGCGCTGCGAGGCGTGCTCAGACTGCAGTGCGAGCTGTGCGCCGATCTAAGCCGCTGAGCAAACACAGCCCGCATTCGCGAAGCCGTGCAGAGGGGCAGAGGCGCGGGGGCTGCCAGGGCGCGGCACCAACAAACCTAGCTTAAATCAACCACCCGTCCGCCAAGGCGTAGTATCTCAAGCGTCGTCGGGTCGGGTCTCGATATCAGGATTTCGGTGCCGTCATCCTTATAGAACTCCAGCATCCAAAGCTTTTGGTTGCGCGCATGGAGGATGATATTAACATGTGGGCCGCCTTGGGTCTCGGGCATAGAATCCGCATCCCGGTATTTCGCTTCGCTAATGATTGTGCTACCGACATCGGTGAAGTCCCCCGAGAATTGCAGGCTTTCCTCGCAGTCGATCTGCTTGACTTGTGCGTGATCCAGCTGCGCAGCAAGAGCGTGTGTTGCTGGATCACCTCGCGGCACTAAGGCTTCGAGGATTGCTCTTTCTGCGTTAGTCAGGGGTCTGAATTGGGGTTCTTCCATAACTTGTTATCCTTTAACTTAGACGTATCGGCCAATCTTCTGAGGCGTTTGAATACTACAGTAAAGGCCTCGGAACATCAGATCTGGCTGCGATCGCGAAGCCGTGCTACGGGGTAGGGCCCGCGGAGCTTACCTACGTGAGCCAAGTGACGGGTCCCCACGGCCCGTGCTCGGCCCACCGCTTCGCATCGTCCAATGACTGATATTCGCCGCGACCGAACGTGCCGAGAAACCTATAAACAAAACCGCCTGACGTGCGCGGAATGGGAAGTGACGGATCAAACACGAGGTTGCCGTCGGGAGTCTCCCTGTAGCGCGTGTCGGAAAACTCCGCGGCAATTCTGATAAGTGCGACGTGCTTCAGTACGATATTGTCGTAGAGCCAAGTGCCGACCGCGATAACCTGACCGATGGGCTTCTCATCGTCTCGCTGACGATCAAAAAATAGTCCGACGTCCCAACTCACCCGCCTTTGGTAAACGTGAGCTCCAATGGTTGCGTTCTCCGGCATAGCTCGTACGTTGCTCCGGTTCATAGAGTCAGCTTATCCGAGCGGCGTGCTGATCGGAAGCGCGCTAACGGGTACGACCCACATCGGCTCGACTCTTGCAAGAACAGCTTGCGTTTTGAGAGGATCACTCGGACATTGAAATCCGGCGACCCAGCTTTGCTCCTTGCACGCAGAGTCTGTGCAAGCAAAGTGGTGCTCGCCGCACCAGTTGAAGAGCATGACCCACGCCCAAAACCCATAATCCTGCAATAAGACTTCTTCGTCAGGAACATCTAGCGTGAGCAGGCACGAAGGCTTGCCTTTATAAAGCGTCCTCATGGCGTGATCGCGTTCGAGCGAGCAAAATATAAATCCTGGATGCGACTATCAACCTGCCGCATTACCTCTTGCGCCCTGTCGATAGCCGCACGNNGAGCAAAATACCGGGGCTTCCTGCATCGCCACGCCGGTATGCTTTGGAAACTCTTTGGCTAAGTACTGATAGGCGGGCCTGTGAAGCTCTCCGGTCGGATCTGTGGGAGTGCCTACAAAAGCCGCGCTCCGCTCCCACGGCTGAATATGCGTCGTCCCGTTCGCGAGTTTATCGATCACTTCGTACTCTTGAATCGTGTCCACGCGCATGGCGAACGCTATATCCTCGATAACGTCGGGAAGTAGCGATCACGCAATAGCAGGCTCAAGCACATAAAGGCCACGGNNCCGGCGTCATTCGGATAAAGCGCAGGTCATTCACAACCTTCTCATAGAGGTCGCGTTCGCCAAGGTAAGCACAGAGATCCACGACAGCTGTTGCCATGAAGCTCGCGTGTCTCTGCGGTGGGCGGATTTCGGGAAACTCGATGCCGACTAGCCGATCGAGCTCGCTACGCTCATCGTCGGTCACACTGGCCATACCTAAGCGATTCGCGTAGAGGTTTAGCATCTGGTAAGCGATGGCGCGTAGATACCTTTTCGCCAGCGGGATTTCTCCGCCATCTGCTAGAGCTCGGCAGATCATTACAACCGATACAGCCTGGTTGTCGGAAAAGACATTGGAAATGCCCGGTTCGACCGTCACCAACGCTGTTAAGCGGCTAAAGTAGGACTGTCGCTTGGTCTCGTCGGTACTTCCAAAGTAAGAAAGTGCGAGTGTCTCTCCGACTTGCGTACAAAGGAGTGGATATGAAAGAAAGCCGGAGCTACCGCCGACGACGTGGAGTAGCTTCTTTTCACGTGCCCCCTCGCGCAGGTCCCAAACGCGATCGGAGAATCGTTCTGCCGCGATGATCGAGTCGGCTATCGCCTCCGTGGCCACACTTGAAAAGAAAGCTTCATCAGGCCCGGCGGAATGGAAGGCCGCATCGAGGCAGACGCGAGCAAGCGCGAGACGTGCCTGATAGGTGCCGTACAAGTTCCTAGCGCGCTCCAGCGCGTTTGCCAAAGTCGCCGCCTCTACCGCCGGTATAAGGAGGCTAGTGGCATTGTACGTCTCCGATAGCCAGTTCCGGGAGTGTCGCTCAATATTCCGTGGAGTTAACCGTCCGTCTAAGGCAACTCCATAGATTGAAAAGAATTGTCCGCATCCAAGGTAGCCAGCCTTGTCGCTTGGATATACGGACGAAGGGTCAACGCTGCTAAATCGAGCAACGAGTGCCTCCTCATGCCAGACTTCGATCGGTAGACGCCCTTCGTTCACTAGTTCCTGGTTAAACAGGTCGATCTGTTCCTGCGTTCCGCCCACAAGTCGGCCGCTTAGGACAAGCACGCCTTGCCTTGGCAAGTCCGGATCAAAGGCGGGATGCGATATCCCGAGCCGTACCGCTTCCCACATCTGCCCACGCAGCGGGGCTCTCCACTCGTTGGTGCCAATGTTGCCTCGCTTTGATTGAATCGTATACTGAACGGTCCGCGCTGGCCCAACCTTCTTGCCTATGATATTCTTGCCAATTTCATTTGGGCCGTGCGTTAAGTGAACGTCGGTAAACCTGGCGGCACCCAGGTAGGCCATGAGGGGCGCGTCTAAGTCGCGCTCGCTGGATAAAGTCGCGAGCCACTTGCGTACGATGTTCGTCAGCATGGTGAAAGAAGCTGTCGCCTCCCTCTAATCGCAAGGAACTTATCGCGCTCGGCTACGACGTGCGCTTGCACCTCAGAATCGCGCCAAACTGCTTCCCAAACGGCTTGAGCCTGCACCAATCTTTCAGGCGGTACGACCAACTGCTTAGGGACGAGTTTTCCGTCGTCATCGAAGTCCAGCGCAACCTTCATAATTCCCTCTTTGAACTGCTTAAAGAGGCTCTTGTCCTTACCATCCACCGTGTTTCCGACATGTTCAATAAGCGCGTTCATCTCGCCGAAAACTGTTTTCGCGAAAGCCTGCATTAGCTGCTCGCTGGAAGTTTTAACCATTGTCGCGTAAGCATCGAAGCTCATAGTTTCGATGTCGGCTATCTTAATGGTCATCTGCGCTTCGTGCAGCTTCAAGGGAGAATCGAACGGTCGCTCCCCGGTGACGGATCGAATTGGCCCTGCATGATCTGATTCAAGAAGCTCGATTTGACCTAAGAATGGTTCGGCTTTTCTGGTAGCCTCGAAGGCGTCTCTAAAGAAGTGCTGCTCCGCTAGATCGTATCCCGGGAATAAAATCCTGGCTGCGTCCGGCTGTTTAGCGCCAGCAGCACCTGATGCGTCTCCTTCGGCCTCTTCGTGCGTCATTTAAGTGACCATTCGCAGCGATCTAGAGCGTCGCCTATGGGCGGGGCAGCGCGATCTGCTTGTTAGACCGAGACGATCTCACGCAAAGCCGCAATGATTTTTACCTTCGTGTTTGGATAGAGCGATCGGCCAGCGCGCGCGGCATAGATTGTCGCCTTTGAGACGCCGTGGCCGAGAAGCTTCGATACGGGAATGGAGCCCAGCAGCGGGAGCCACTTCGTCTCCCATTCATCGCGTCGCGGATTGGGATACTCGGTGTACACGTCACCGGCATCCGTGACGCCCTGCTCCTCGACCTCTTCCAACTTGTTCGATTCCTTGCCGATGAAATGCAGCTTTTCGATTCGGACGTGGCGCCGACCCAATAGCCCGACGCTTTGCCGATCGCATGGTTCGCCGCTGGCATCGGCGCACTTCGCCTCTGCGTGGTATTCGTACTCCTCCAGAACGTCGCCGTAGCTCTTGACGCGCGCGAGCGATCGCGTGGCGCTGGGCAGCGATGCGCTGATTCGATACCACTTCTCCGAATACTCATCCATCCACGGCAGCTTCTCCCATTTGCG
>PKWF01000195.1:0-125 GCA_003133185.1 Vulcanimicrobiota bacterium
AGAAAGCCGACGCCGATACCGAGGAAGCTGCCCAACAGCACAAAGTTGGAGAAGTACGAGAGGTAGATAACGTTCTCGCCGGCCCATCGAATCAACGCCAGCTCCACGAAGAGCATGAGAAAACT
>PKWF01000195.1:151-9307 GCA_003133185.1 Vulcanimicrobiota bacterium
GGACGGTTTGTCACGTTCGGGAGCACGAACTGACGCCAACTCGACTCTGCCAGGCGCTCATCGATCAGCGGATAGACGTGCGCGTGAAGTGGCGTGGGCGCGTAGTGGGCCGAATAGAGCGCGAAGAGCCCCGCGATCATCGCAGTTGATGCGAGCGCCGCGCCGAGCGTCGTGGTTCGGTCGCGTCGCGAGAGCGTGTACGCAACGTAGGCGACCGGAAAGACCGGTGCCAGGAACATCACCGCGGACGTCGCGAGCATCCACGGCACAATGAGCAAGATCAGTGCGATGAACAGCCAGGGCTGCTGCGCTCGAGCCTGCGTGAAGAGCAGGAGGCAGGCCGGTATCGCTACGGCGATCTCGCCGGTATGCACGAACGTTCCGCCAAGCACCGAAAAGGCCGCCGGCACCAGCAAGGTGAGCGATGGATCGTCGAAGCGCCGTGCCAGCCGTAGCGCTACGAGCACGCCAACCGCCGACACGATTACGTACGAGATGCTTCCGGACAGCACGGCCGAAACGTCGGGGACGCCGAGCGCGGCCAGCACGGTCGCGAGGCTGTATTGATTGTCCCGCGACACCTCCGAAAGCGCATGCGCCGGAGCAACCGCGGTGAAATACGAGAGCGTTTGCGCGACGCCGCTGCTTGCGACCGAGATGATGCCAAGCACGGCGGCTGCGATAACCAGGGCAACGCGCACTCGCGAGAATGCGACGAAGAGTCCGAGCGCCGCGGGAAGCGCTACCTGCGGCTCAACCATCGCGATCGCCAAGGCCGGCACGGCAATTGCGAGCCTGCCGTGTCGCGCCGCGAGCGCGGCCACGATTATCGCCGCAAGCGCGATCGGCATGACGTTGCCGGACCAGAACGAGTTTAGCCCCAGCGAGAGCACGAGCGCGCCCCATGCGACCAACATCGGCTGCCGCGCGATGCGCGCCAACGCGTAAGCCGCCAAGAGTATGCTCAGCGCGAGAGCGATCCACCACAGGATCGCGGCTGCAGCGAACGGCAGAAAGGTCAACGGAGCGAAGAATGCCAGCGCATAGGGCGGATAGGGCGCGGGCACCGTCACNNGAAGTAGGGATCGCGCCCCTGACGTTGCGCCAGCGACGCGCAGTAATAGGCCCGAAAATCAACCATGAGCCAGCCGCCGGCGCGGGTGCCGGCGAACTCACCCGCAAAGGGCAACACCGTACAGATGACCGCCAATGCTATGGCGAAACTCACGCGCACAGCTAGCGGGCCTCGCGCGGCGAGTACGCAATCGCGCGCGTCAGGAGCAACAGCAAACCCGCCCATGTCGGCACGCGCAGCATCCAGGCCGCGATACCGTTCGTCGAGCTCTTCTGCGTGAAGTTGCTCCACGTCGCTTCGGCTAAGCGCGGGTCGATCGCAAGCGTGCGCGCGTGCGCCGCAACGCCTGGCGCGGCGCCGGCCAACTCGACTAACCCGCCTAAAAGCACGGCCGCTGCGAGCGCTGCGAGCAGGGCGATGCGAGCGTTGCCGTTCCAGTAGTGCCACGCGAGATACCCCACCGGGAAGAGCGGCGCGATGACGAGCGCGGGCGAGATGGCCCACGTCCACGGCACGGCGAGCAGCAGTAGCGCGATGGCCACGAGCGACTGCTGCTCTTTCTTTACGNNGCGAGAAACGCATTATTTCCCGTCTTTCGCGCGAGCCGTCCGGCAACGAGCGTTCCCAGGGCAAGCATCGCGCCGTACCAGAGCAATCCCATTCGCAGCGCGACGCTCTCCGGCGCCCCCAGCGAAAACAGCACCGCGGTCAGACTATACTGGGTATCGCGCGAGGCTTCGGAGAGCGCATGCGCGGGCAGCACGCTCGTAAAGTATTCAAAGTTCGTCGCCGGGCCGAGCGCCGCAAGCGAGACGATCGCGAGACCGCCGAGCGAGAGTACCAGCGTCAATCGCGTGGCGGGCGCCCAAACGGCAAGCGCGATGCAGACGGGAAGTCCGAGATGCGGCTCGATCATCGCGCCGGCGGCGAAGAGCGCGGCGGTGCGCCAGCGGCTACGCCATGCGAAGTATGCTGCCGCGCCGATGCACGCCAGCGCGAGCGGAACGACTTCGCCGAAGGGCAACGAGATCGTGCAGAGCGAGAGCGCGAAGACCGCAAGCGCGACCTGCCACTCGATGCCGGCAAATCGTGAGAGCGTTACGATGCACGCCGCGCACGCGCAGAGCAAGAGTATCGTCCAGAACGTCGCCGCAATAACGAACGGCAGCGCACCGAGCGGCACGAGCGCCGCCAGCACATACCCCGGGAGCGGCGCTGGAATCGTTACACCGGGGTTCTTGCGAAAGAAGAGGTTCCGGCCGACCCCGATTTCACAGGTCCGCAACGGCTGCGCGAGATACGGATTTTCGCCCTGTGAGGTCACGCGCGCCGCGCAGTAGAACGCGCGGAAGTCCCCCATGAGAAAGCCGGTCCGAGTCACGACCGCCGTCTGCGCCACGAGCGCCGCGAGGGAGGCCAGGAGGATGGCGGCCGTAATCCGGTTCATTCCGTGCTATAATCCGCTTGTCTATGCGACGTCCCGACTTTTTGCTTTCCCTGGCCGGCGCCGCCCTCGCCGGCATGTCGCCGATGGCCGTTGCGGCCGCGGTCCCCNNTATATGCCCGGCTATTGGCAGATCTGCTGGCTCATGCGCGATCGCCACGTCGCCCCGGCTCAGGGGTACGTTCAAGTCGACATCGTCGAGATCGAGGCGCTCTGGGAAGTGCAGCAGGCGCTGCTGCTCCACGGAGTCCGCGAACCGTTGGTGATCACGAGCGGCTACCGTACGGTGCAAACGAACAATGCAACGGAGAATGCGGCCCGCAACAGCATGCATGTCTACGCGAAGGCCGCGGACATGTACGTGCCCGGTATCTCCACTCGCGATCTNNCGGTGCCGGAGTTTGCGCGCACCGCGCCGGACTAGATCCCGGCGGCGAAGCGCCCGTCCGACCAGAGCACGCGCTGCGGATCGGCCGAGATCTCCGAAAGTCTTTCGAGGTTAGTAAGGTGACGCTGTTCGAGATTTGCAGCGTGTAAGGCTACCCACGACCCGCTCCCGTGCCCGATCAAGAGCGATCCGCTGTGCAGCCCCTCCGCCAAATGGTAATGCACGAGCGCGGCTTCTAGCTCGCCGCGGTCGTATTGCTCGTCGCCATCGTTTGAGTGGGCGATGAAGCTCTTGACGTCCACGACCACGTTATCTGGATCGATGGAAACGTCGCTGTGGCCCGTCTTGAAATAGGCCTCAACCTGGTCGAAACCGACGAGGTGCGCGATCGCCTTGCGAATGTTGGAGCAGGCAGTCCGCAAACTCTGGGCCACCAGATGCTTCTCAACGCCGGGCCAGAACGCTTCGCCGAGTTCGCCGCGCGAGGCGATCCCGCCGGACTTGAGCGCGACGTACTGGAAGATTTCGCGGTCGCGCCGTCTGATCCACGGAATTGGACGCCCCTCGATTTCGGCCTCGAACCACCCAAAAAGGCGCACCTGCATCGGCGAGGCCGGGAGCGCGCTAGCGTAGCGGCGATACAAATTGCTGCGCGAAAGAGCGCGCAGCACCCGATAGCCGTCTGCCGTATGGGTCACGAAGAGGCCTTGTTCCTCGAGCGCCTGCAGTTGTTGCAGCTCGTCGATCTGGGAACCGGCCATCAATTTGTAGACAAGCGCGGCGTGTTCTTCGGGCGCGTCCGCCAGACTGGCGGCGATGAACTCATTGAGGAAATGCCCGCGGCGGGTGCGCCAATTCGCGAAGGCTTCGTGAAGGCTGCAGTTATCCTCCGCGGCCTTACAGATAGCGCCGCTCACGACCAGCGGCCAGCCCTCGGTCTGCTCGAGCAGCCGCACCAGGTCGGCATGTACGAACCGCACGCCGCAGGTTTCGGCCAGATGGCGAATCTCATCGGTACAAAGCGCCAAACGCTCGGCATCGCAGAGCGAAGCGAGTCCTCGAGAGACCAAATCCCTGACCTGGAATACAGCCCGCGAGCGGCAGGCAATCAGCAACGATACCCCTTCGGGCACCTCTTCGACCAGGCGCAGGATGGCGGCGATGCCGTCGGAAGCGGGAACGGATACACAATCGATGGCCAACTCCAGCGGTGCCCGCTCGGCAAGCGCCCGTACGAGCTCCTCTTGCGAAGCGAATCCGGCATCCACTGTCAGCGCGCCGGCCAGCTCGCTCCAAAGCACTTCCTTCGTCGCACCGGCGGAGAGCGCGCAGTAGTATCCGTTTGCTGCGCGATGGCGAAGATAATCCAGTAGCGCCATCGTCTTGCCGAAGCCGGGCGGAGCCGTCAAAAAGCGAACTGGGGCGCTCTTAAAGCGCTCCAACCATTCTTCGATTCGCGCTCGACGCACGATCGTGGGACCTTGACGTGGCAAGCTTCGGTTCATTGAGTCCCAGAGGGGCTCATACAGCTACCTCCCTGGACGTCCAGTATATAGGCTTAACAACGTCCGTGCAACCAGGCGGCTTCCTCGCGTTAGTAACCAAGCGCTCTCTTATCTGAAGAGCAGACTCGCGAAACGATCGAGAACCCGAGCCCTCCACCGCACTTCATAGTTCAACCGGCGGAGGACGTTTCGGGCTTTGATTGCCGTGGTTTGGGAGCGAACGATGCGCTCGGTAAGCTCGTGGTCGCCGCGCAACCTCGGTTTGAGGAGATCCAGAGTTGCCAGTGCCGCGGGAGGATGCGCGCCGCCGAAATGCAGCAAGCGCGGATAGACCGGCTTGAAATAGCGAACGACGTCGAAGTCCGCGAGCTGGTCTTGCGGCAACACGTCGCCCGGTGCGCCGAGTGACGAATAGTGGCGCCCCTTCTCGGCATGGCGACGAGGTTCGAGCGTGTGCCCGTAGTGTGCGTACACATAGGGTAACGCGATCCGCTTGCCGGACAATCCCATCAGTCGTTCGTGCACGGCCCCCTCCCACCGCAGGCCCGGGCGGTAGCGGAAAAACATCATCCGCCGCTCGATCGAGGTGTAATACTTGAACGATCCAAAGAAATGCCAGGTGTAGCCGTCGACGAAATCATACGCCGCCGGAACGCCGGTGAGACGTTCTGCGATGCGGCGCACGCCGGCGCCGTGAACTTCGTCGGCATCGATAAACGCCACCCAATTGCCGGCCGCGAGCTCTTCGTGGAGGCGCAGACAAATATTTCGGGCGGCAGCAAAGCCGCCAAACGGCGTGCGATCGACGACCAGCCGGCCTTCTTGCCCGAAGGGGCTTGCCGCCAAGGTCGCGGCGTGCGGCGAATCTCCGCAGGAGTTGTCGTTGACGATCAAGAGCGTCGCGGCATCGGCAATCGACGCGAGCATCGCACTCAAGAACGGTTCGTCGCGCGCTCCGAGAATCAAATGGGCGGCGACGTCGCCCACCGGCCTCATCGTCAGCGCTATCTTTCTACTTTAACTCCCGAAATGGAACGTTCGTCGTAAGAGAAAATACTCGTTATAAGGCCGATCGTCCGACAGCGCTGGGACGTTTGAGTCGGGAGGCGGCAGCAGCGGTGCAAATGGCATCTGACTGCTTAGGATATCGTGTGCCTCGGCCTCGGGACCTTCGCCGCCCGCCCATTCGATGAGATCTTTCCTTGCCGCTGTCGGCATTCGCCCGACGAACTCGTTTGCGTTAGGGATAACCAGTGGCGCCGCCGAGGCGATGAAATGCCATCCTACATTACCCTTGAATGCCAGCACATATCGGAACGAATCCTTTAGCGCCAATGCAACGGATTGGGTAATTCGTGGCTCTGTCGTCGGCAGCCACTGTGCCAGGATGCCTCCCGGCGCTAGCCGTTTTTTGACGATATCGTAGAACTGCTCGGAGTAGAGCAGGGAGGATCCCGCGGCCTCCACTGGAGGCGGTGGGTCGAGCGTAACCACATCGAACCGCTCGTCGGTACGCATCAGGTAGCGGCGGCCGTCATCCGCGACGGTATGTTCGCCGGAATTCGCCAAGATTGTGGGCGCGTCTCGGTAGAAGAAACCAAAAGACTCGATCACAGACGGCGACAGGTCGACTGCGGTAGTGTCCACACCCCATGTCGAGAGCGAGCGAAACGTTGTCCCCATCCCAAAGCAGATGGCGAGTGCGTGGCGCGCATGCCCACGAAGAACCATTGGGAGATGCGCCATCACCTTGACATCCATATTGCCCAACGCCGTAATGTGAATAGCATTGACTAAGAGTTGCTTGGAAAGACCAGTCCCGTATGCCACAACAGAGGCACCGTAGTCCCGCCGTACTTCAACTGGCCTCGAGTAAAGTGACCCGTCGTCATAGGCCCGACTAAAAAAAATGGCGACCGCCGCGGTAAGCACGGCCGCCGTCATCGCAACGAAGCGCCTGCGCACGTCGCGGCGCTCGATGAGAATTAACGCCGCCAGCAGCGGAAAAGCCAGGAGAATCATCGCCCATCGTATGCCGACCAAGGGCAGCAAGATATAGCCGGCCACTAATGGGCCTAAAATAGCTCCAAGGATGTTTAGCGCATAGAGTCGACCCGCGCTGACGGCGTCTCCTTTGCCAAAGCGATCGACCAGCCCCGGCGTCAGATAGCCGAGAACTCCGCATAGCGGCACGATGCTCAGTAACGTTTGGAGAACCGAGTGATCTGTTCGTGGATCGCCAAATATGACGGGCAACAACGACAGCGGAAAAAGCCACGCCACGGCGCCTTGGACGGACAGTTTCGGATTTCGTGAGATCGCGCTGCGATAAAGCGAAGAACCCACGTAGGTTGCAATCAAGTACGTGGCCAGAATTAGAGCAAATGCATAGATGGTAGTCAGCAGCACGAAGGTGAAATCGCGTGCCCAGCACACCTCCATGCCGACGCTGGAAAACCCCGTGATAAATAGCACGACCCGCGCCCAACCGGAGCCCTGCGCGGACGTTGTCCCGCTCTCGACAACGGTCGCGCCTTGCAGAGGCCGACTCGATGGGACGGAGATCCCGAGTCCGATGGCGATCATTGCGATAGCAACGTTACCGGCCGCGGCCAACGTATATGTGCCGCGCAGCCCAAAAAGTTCGATCAAAACCATTGCGGTCAGAACAGCCCCGGTCGCTGCGCCAAAGACGTTGGCTGAATAGAGAAAGCTGAAACTCTGGCGAGAGTCTGGGTTGACGCCCCTCACAAAGGCCATCATAAGCGGGATCGTGGCTCCCATCGCCACGCACCATGGAAGTAACGCGACAACGATGCACGCAGCCGACAAGATGAGGAACGCTGCGGAACTCGCTGCCCCGGCTTGAACTAACAACATCGCGGTCCAGTTAAACAAATTCGGCACAACGAACGCGCCAATTGCAACGCATCCCTCCGCTGCGGCGTAAAGATAGAGTGGCGAGATGCGAAATCTCCGAGTTCCAAAGGCCGCCAGTCGTCCTCCGAATACAGAACCTATGCCGAGTCCCAACATGAATACCGAAACGACCAGGGACAGCACTGGCGTTATGATGCCGAAGTGGGCGAAGGCTAGGCGCGTCCAGAGAACTTCGTAGAGTAAGCTGCAAAACCCGGAGACGAAAAAACATACGAATATGAGCGGATCGGTCAGACGCCCGGCCAGGGCGCGCTGCTGCGCGGCGATCCCAGCGGACGTCACGTTAACGCCCCGCGTCCGAAATTGAAATGTCTGTGGAGAAAAGCAGTCGGTGTCCTCATGAATAGCACCGTTATTCTACCCCGAGATGACGATAGGCCATAGTTGCAACCACGAGCAAGATTGCGAAGGCTCTAAGGCCATCGCCGTAGACGGTTCCGCGTCGGGAGGTCGATTTTTCACCTTTAGCTAGCACAATTTCAAGCCGATAATCTTTTGACCTTTCGCCGAGATTGCGGGAACGACCACGAGCCCGGCGACATGGGGAAGCCTTGGCGCGTTGAGGGCAAGTGGTATACTGCAGGCGGATGCGGACTCTCCGGCTGGGCCTAATCGGAATTCTTAGCATAGGAGTCGCCGCGTATATCTATGCGCACCCTCCAAAACTCACCGCCGGAGGCATAGACTTTAGCGCGTTTTATTGCGGTGCACGCGTCTTATCAACGGGGGCAGACCCATATCAGTACGAGCCGGTACGCTCGTGCGAGCACGAAAACCGGCAGTGGTCCAGGCGGAGCGACATCGTGGCCACGCCGCTGCCGCCCTATGCGCTGGGCATCCTCATTCCACTCGCTCGATTGCCGTACGCACAGGCCGGCTTGCTGTGGTTCATGCTGCTCGTGGTAAGCACGCTCGTCATTGTTTGGGCGATCCGTCAGTTGGCGGACTTACCGTTCCTTGTTGTCGGAACTTGTGTCGCGCTGGCCGTCTTCCTGCAAGCGATGCCGACCGGTGCGCTTGCGCCGATTCCGTTATCGTTGCTGTGTACTGGTGCCGTGATGTTAACTCGCAAGCTTTGGAACGTCACCGCCGCGCTCCTGGGTTTCGCCTGCATAGAGCCCCATGTCGCTCTTCCAGTTCTCATCGCCACGTTCGTTCTTGTTCGCGAGATGCGGTGGAGGATCGTGGTAGTCGCATTTGCTCTTATCTTGTTTTCGTTGGCATTGGGTCGAATTGAATTGAATGTTGAATACCTAAGTAAATATCTGCCCGCGCATGCCCTCTCTGAGCTTGGGTCTGTGGTGCAATTCGGTTTGAGCTCGATGCTCCATAACTTTGGCGTTCCCGACCGCGCGGCGCTCGCCATAGGGAGCGCGCAGTATGCACTCTTCGTTATCGCGGGCATTCTTCTGGCGCGCTCGCTTCGCCGCGAGGGTATCGCCATGACCGTGCTCGTTCCGATGGCCATGGCCGTGACTGGCGGACCTTACATCCATCTCACGCAGATTGCGGGCGTCCTTCCGCTCGCGTTCGTAACCGCGAGTCGAACCCGCTCACGAGTGGCGTGGGCTGGTATTGTGCTCTTGACTGTGCCGTGGAATCTCCTCAACGCCCTGACCCCGAACACGCTCGTGGTTCCCCGCGTCCATGAAGTCGTGTTGAGGGCACTTATGTACCAAGCGACGCCGGGCGGATTCGCCTATATTGCGAATGCGCTCGTCTACTTGGGGATCGCGTGCACGTTTTGGAGCCTCTTGGTAGGTCGCAATTGGCGGCTAACCTGATGCCGCCTTTGCGTTTGGCC